>NZ_CP009692.1:2060289-2379847 GCF_000832605.1 Bacillus mycoides | reverse complement strand
GTTGAGAAATTCAGGAAACGCTTTCATTTTATATCATAATTTTTGTGAAATAAAACATAAATAAAAGGAGCTTACTAACAATGAACGTCTCTTTACTTACACCTACTACTGATTTACAAGAAGAATACTTAGATTTTTATAACGAATGGAAAGATAGCGGTGAAACGATGATTCCATGGGTTATTTCAAAAAATCCTTCTAATTTCACGGCAATGATTCAAGAATTACACGACGCACATAACGGAATAAATATTCCTGAAACTTGGGTACCAGATTCTACTTATTGGCTTGTTACAAATGAAAATAAAATTGTAGGAGTTGTTAATATTCGTCATAGTTTGACGGAGCATTTATTTAATGCTGGAGGCCATATCGGTTATGGTATTCGCCCTTCTGAAAGAAGAAAAGGTTATGCTACAAAGTTACTAGAGTTATCATTAGAAAAAACGAAAGAATTAAACATCACGAAAGCACTTGTCGTTTGCGACGAGGTGAATACTGCTTCAGAGAAAACGATTTTACATAACGGCGGTCTCCGTGATGATGATTTCACTGAAGAAGATGGGAATGTTGTGAGAAGGTATTGGATTGAGCTCTAAATAATCAAAAACAAGCCAGAAAGTGATTAAACACTTTCTGGCTTGTTTTATCCCGCGTTAACGGGCAGTACAACTCCCACCTCAAAATTCAGCTGGAACAAAGAAGTTAGGTGGGAGATTAACTGCCCATAAACGCCCGATTGGTGAAGGCTAATAATCAGTGGGGGATGAACAAAACCCCCACTGATTAAAGTTTCACTTTATACTGCTTCTATTTCAAACTGCACTGTAATACCACTTGGATCTACTACAGTAAATCCATTTGTAGTTTCATTTATTTCATGTTGTTTTTCTATTAATCTTTCTTTCACTTCATCTAACGCTTCTTTATGCGGTAGTACTATCGTATACACTTTTAGTCCAGTTGCATGTGCTGGTGGATACGGATTATTTACTCCGTTCCACGTATTTGCACCAATATGGTGATGATAGCCTCCTGCCGAAATAAATAAGCAATCATCTTCACGCTGTTGTACTTCAAAACCTACTGTATCTACATAAAACTCATGTGACTTTCCTACATCAGCTATTCGTAAATGGACGTGCCCAACGACAGTGTCAGCAGGTAATCCATCAAACTCATAATTAACGAGTGTTGCCAGTTCTTTTAAATCTAGTGGCGTACTTCCCCCTGGCCCTTCTCCCCATTGACCTCGAGGGCGATCTGCATAAATCTCGATACCATTCCCCTCTAAATCTTGTAAATAAAACGCCTCACTATACGTATGATCACTTGCACTATTAAATCTTGAAATTGGCAAAATTTCATTTGAATATGTATAACGCCCTTCTTGCTCAGCCGGACTATCAATTACCTTTTTATTGCGAATAACACCAAATAGTGCCGAAGCAAAAGCTTCACGAGTCGGAACTAAAAAGGCTACGTGATATATACCCGTCGTACGCGGTTCTTGTAGCGCTGCATCTTCCAACTGCTCAAGAACAAGTAACGTATTCTTACCACCTTTTCCTGTTAAATATGCTTTATTCCCCTCTTGCTTACTTACCTCTAACCCTACTACATTCTCATAAAAAGCAATTTGACGCTCTAGATCTTTTACTTTAAATGCAACATGACCAATACGTGTTTTCGGATGAATTTGTACCATGAATAACGTCCTCTCCAGTTCCCTTTAGTTTTTTTATGTAAGTTGATAGGCAATAGGCCCATTCAACGAATACACCTTAATTTTATTTTTTTGTAGCATCAACTTTTAGCCATTTTTTCGATATGTCACTTAATGTTCCATCTTGCTCTAATTCTTTTAACGCCTTGTTTATATCTTCTAACTTTTCACTCTTTTTTGCAAATGGAAATGCAATCTCTCCCCATTCAAGTGGGCCAAATCCAACTTTTACATTATCTAGTTTCGCCTTTGTTATTGTTGTTTCCACTTGAACTTTATCATTATAATAAGCATCGACGCGTCCGAATCCTACTTCGTTCAATTCCGCCGTTGGGTCCTCTGAGTACGTTTTAATCGTAAAAGCATTATTTTTATTTAAAGCTTTTAACTCTTGCTCTCCTGCTGTACCAAGTCCAACACCTACAGTCTTTCCTTTTAGATCCTCTAGCGATTTAATTGTATTATTATTTTTCTTCACCGCAAAAACAGAACCTGAATACACGTACGGGATCGAAAAGTCATATTTCTTTTTTCTTTCCGGAGAAACGGATAATTCATTTGCAATCGTATCAATACGGCCTGAATCTAATAAACCGAATAATCCTTCAAAATCAGAAACATTCCATTCTACTTTATATCCAGCTTTTTTAGCAGCCGCTTCAATAATTTCAGCATCAAAACCTTTTACTTTCTCACCCTCTTTAAATATAAATGGGCTACGACCTGCAGAAGTCCCAACTTTCACTACTTTTTCATCTGTCTTTTTACTTGCTGCATTAGAACCACATGCAGACAAAGCTCCAACTGATAGTGTTAATGCTAATGTTAGTAATAATGACGATTTTCTCATAACTCTTCCTCCTAAATAACGAAATGGTTTCCTTCTTCAGATGCATTTAATTGCCGTAAAAACTTTTTCGTACGTTCATTTTGTGGGTTTCGAAAAATCTCTTCTGGCGTTCCCTGCTCTACGATAATTCCATCAGCCATAAAAATAACGCGATCAGCCACCTCTTTTGCAAAATTCATTTCATGTGTAACAATAACCATCGTTATATGTTGTCTTGCCAAGTCTTTAATAACTTGTAATACCTCATTAACTAATTCTGGATCAAGTGCTGAAGTCGGTTCATCAAACAATAATACAGCTGGATTTAAAGCCATTGCCCTAGCAATCCCTACCCTTTGCTGTTGTCCACCTGATAACATCGTCGGATAAAAATCTTCTTTATCAGCTAAGCCTACTTGTTTTAATATTTCTCTCGCTATTCCATTTGCCTCTTCTTCACTTTTTTTCTGTACAACCGTTAATGCTGTTGTAATATTTTGCAATGCTGTTTTATTTTTAAATAAATTATAGTTTTGAAAAACCATAGCTGTTTTTTGACGTAATTTTATGATTTCTTTTTGATAAAGTTTCTTCGTATGAATCTCTAAATCTTCAATTCTAATACTGCCATCATCCGGTTGTTCTAATAAATTTAAACATCGTAGTAATGTCGATTTCCCTGAACCAGAAGGTCCAATAATTACTACCACTTCCCCTTTTTTGACAGTAAGTGAGATTCCTTTCAGCACTTCATTATGTTTGTAAGATTTATACAAATTTTTTAACTCAATCACATATATCACCTCATTTCTCTTATAAATACGGTGCATCAAGTTTCTTCTCCAACCTTTTCTGTCCCCAGCTGATTACGATTGTAATAATCCAATACACAATCGCTACCGCTAAATAGCTTTCCATATAACGATACGATTGTGCCGCCAGCATTTTCGCTTGTGCCAATATTTCAGCCACTCCAAGTGCAAAAGATAACGAAGATTCTTTTAACAATCCAACAAAATTATTTCCAAGTGACGGCACTGCTACACGAATAGCCTGCGGAAAGATAATTTGTCGCATCGCTTGTGCTTTTGTCATTCCAACTGATAAACAAGCATCCATTTGCCCTGATTCCACAGCATTTAATGAACCTCGAATGATTTCTGACAAATAAGCAGCATTATTTAAACTGAGGCCAATTAAAGTTGCTTGCATAGCTGTAAGTACTGTAAAAGCCGGAGATATTTGTGGCAATCCGAAATACAACACAAACAATTGAACCAATAACGGTGTTCCTCTAAAGAAAGAGATATACACCCTTGCAATTGGATATAAAAATTTCGTTTTGTTTTTTGTAATGATCGCCAAGCCAATCCCTATAAAGAAAGAAATAATCATTGAAACTACAGTAATCCCTAAAGTTATGTATACATACTTAAATAATTGCGGAAAACTTTCTAAAAAATACGCTACATCAAATTTCACTCTATCCCCCCTCTCTAAACAAAAAACTCTTCTTACACATATAAGAAGAGTTGAATGTTAATCCACTTCCCTTCATCTTCCAAACGCCTTTTACGTTTGCTGGAATTAGCACAGTGCTTTTTTAGCCTGTTGCTGAGATTTCACCGGGCCAGTCCCTCTATCTCTCTTGATAAGAAAACTAATAAATTTTTCCATTTATTTAGTTGTTATTATGAAGAATACAGTTAAAATTAAACAATGTCAATAGGAAAACTAAGAATTAAACTCAACCCTTTTTCGAACATACTAGTAATACATCAATTTACTATTCTTAATAAACTGTACACAAAAGCCATCTCCTCTGAAATTCAGAAGAGATGGCTTCAATTATAGAAACTATAAATATTTTACTTTCTTATCCTTTAACTACATATTTATTTCATCTTATGTACTTCAGCAACTAACTTTCCGCCTTGAATGCCCATATAAAGCTTAACAGGAGCATCATTCGTATTTTCAAATACTAAGTCTAAATATGGATAAGCAATTGTAGCATCTCTTCCCTGAGGGACATAACCTACTGTTTTAGAATGTGTAGTTCTCTCTACCATTTTCAAACCAGCTTGATCTGCTGCATTGTATAGCGTTGATGATGTTTGACAAACGCCACCACCATAACCATCTACTAATTTACCATCTACAATTTCTTTACCTAATTGATATCCTTTATCTGGCGTTGTATCACCGATTAATGCATTGAAAGAGAAACTGTCTCCTTTTGCTAATACAACTCCATTTATGCTCGCTGCCGACAAACGAATATTCTCAATACGGCCACCTGCTGATCCACCTAAATTCGTTTCATATCTACCAATTACCGTGCCACTTCCTTGCGCATCACTTAATGTTGCGGTAGGCTTTTTCTCAACGATAGGTAACTGATATGAAGAATCCCACATACCAACGTTTAATAATTTATCTACTAATTCTTTTTCCATTAATTCAAAAGAAGGCTTTCCTTCTTGCCATGATCCATCAGATGCTATACGTGAAGGGACCATCTTTTTGTCAACACTTTTCCCGACTTCACCTGCAACCTTCGTTACGGATTTTTTGAATTTCGCCTCATCTTCAAAATAACCTAAACTCGATAAGTCTATTTTTTTCACTTCAGTACCAGTACGCCCATCCACTAAGCTAATTGAATCCTGTACATCAGCCTTAGCCTCTACAACATTCCCACCAAAATCACTTACTAATGCCACATCACTTACTTTTGTACCACAACCACTTACTACAGCTACGCATAGCACCCCTACTAATATACCCTTTATTTTTCGGAACAATATACTCTCTCCTTTTCCCCAACATTATTTCTTATGTATTATTTCATTTTTATGTATCTTTTGTTACAATCATTTTACAATATATTTAGAAAATGTTACAAGTTGTTTTTTACTCTATTAAAATTACTCTTTTCTTTTGTAAATGTCTATACATATTTATATAAATTTTCGAGTTTGATAAAATTGTAACTTTTATGCAACCTATCTCCATCCAGTATATACCATTCAACAGATGAAATACAAATGTAACACTCTTTCATTTCACCTCTCTATTCATCTGCATGCTTTAGAAACCGTAATACCGATTTTTCATATGTGATCATTATTAAACAACTTAAACCGAGCTTTTATAGGTAAAAACAATCATTCGCTTCAGTGTATATAGGTATTTGCCGTGCCACTACTCCGCTTTTGCACATACATTATGATGAATTTAACCTATTATAAAGAAATGGAGGATGTTTTTATGTATCCCTACAATCCTTATGATTCATATAACCAATATGGTTACCAACCTCAGTATGATTTACAGGCACAATACCAACAATATATAGATCAAACAGAACAATTTAATCCATATGATCAAAATCGACAATTTCAACTTCCAATCTCTTTCCCTGGTACTGGAAACCGTCAATTAGAAAGACGAGTAAATGAGCTTGAGCAAAGAGTACGTCAACTAGAAAACACAGTTGAGCGTCATACGCGTAGATTAAACCGCTTAAATCAGCGTTTACGTACAGTAGAAAATAGGCTAAATATTCCATTTTCAGCATTAGAAGACGGATTTTAATTTCGAAAATAACAAATATATAAGGAAGGGGCTCCCCCTTCCTTATATAAATTGACGAAAGTTTTTTCCATCTCTATACTGATAAGAGTTAATGAAATGAAACAAGGTGATAAATATGGATTTTGAAATAAATTTTCTTTCCTTTTATGTAGTACAAGTAGAAGGAAAAGGTGAAGCAGTTGATAAGCGCTATAAACATTTTCAAACATTAGACGCTGAAGAGTATGAAGATAGCTCTTTAAAAGAATTTTTGAATGGTGAATTATTAAAAATTTCAAAGCGAAAAGTAGAACGTCACGCAAAAACAGAACAAGCCCCAACGAAGATCGGTCGCTTTATTGTAGAAGAAGGGCATGAACTCGATTCAAACCCTCATTACAACTTATTTAATCGTATTCGCTTTGCAGAAACAAAAGAAAACTTCAAAGATATGAGCGAACCTCTCGTTTATACATACCTTGACACAAGCGCTGTACGTGGTGGTGTGTTTTTAATCGCTCAAGCAAAACTACGCAAATACTTTGATGATCCATTCGTATTCGTAATGAAATGTGACTTCGAACCAAAGGTTGCTTCCATTTCTGATGAATCAACACTTATTCGTAACGTTGAAATGGCCATCACAACAAAGAATATGAAATCTATCCAGTACCCATACATGCCTGAAGAAGGTATGGTGGAGCCTGGCGAACTAAAAATACACCAAGCATCACACGCCCGCTACTTTGAAGACTTCTTAAAATTCGTCGAATACGAACGCTCTATGCCTGAAATTATGAAAACACAAGTAATGGACATGGTATACGACCAAATTGAAGATGTATTTGAAGAAGGTACTGAAGAACGTGAACAGTTCGACCAAGCGATGGAAGTATGGGCTGCCAGTCCGAAACGCGAAATTATGGAACAATTTTCAACAGAAGAAGTAATGGAAGCTACCGCTCAAATCGTCGAGCACGCCCCTGAAGTGGAATTAAAGCTAAAAGCAGATCATATCTCTGTGAAGGCTTTGCTTGCTGATTTCGGAGACCTAATACATATCGCAAAGGTAAACGACCGATATGTATTAATGATTGAGGCTGACACACTTACTTTTGAGAAAGGCTTCTCTCCCATTGAGTTTCTGAAGCCGGATGAATTACAAGACGTAATTGAGCGGATTGAGAATAAACAGCAGTATTCTTATGATCCGAATGGGATCGAATAAATGCTTCCATATACCTATTTTTACTGAGCTCTATTAACAAGCGCTCTTTTATTTGGGACATAGTTGACATTTATACTAAAAACCGATTCTACTAAGAATCGGTTTTTCTTCTTTATAACAAATATGCTTATTTTTAAAAAATATTTTTGCTCCAAGATGACATTTCTTGTAGCATCAAGCAGATTCCTTCCTTGTTGTACAAGCGTATTTCCATGAGAGACATCTACTTCAATATCCCTAGTTGACCAAGTCCTTCTATAAGTTTTTGGTGTTTTTCCTTTTAGTCATTATGTATGTTGTTAAAATGAAAATTTCACTTTACTACCTCAAATTTATTGTACTCGTAAAAAGATAATTGAAAACGATATTCCGGATGCTCTCTCACCCAATCGTAGGCTTCTTCTAAAATATCCATTTTATTTTGCACGTCATTAAGTTCACTACATTCGTTCCTTTTCTGTTTACATAGAGGACAGAACCCACCCACTATCTCGGCATTCATCGCACGAATCGTTTTACTTTCTAAGTCAACTACTAGACGAAGAATAAGAGAATGCTCCGCTTTTGTAGTCACCATCATTTCAGCAATTCCATCCTCATTCCAAAAGACACCATTTAATTCCATCTGTACGGTGACATCTTTGATTTCCAAGTCTATCACTATCACACCTCCCTTGTATAAGACTCTTACCTTACTCTTCGATTTTAATCTTTAATACACCACGAGCTAAAGATATATTAAGCTTTTTCCAATTCTTCTTCTTTGCTATGAAAGGAAGTGTAATTAGTGCAAATAGTGTGGTAAATATTATCAAAAAAACTAAAACGGTTAAAATGTTAAAGATTGCTTCCATTAAACTACACTCTTTTCTATGTATATCCGTACTAAAAACAACAAAATATTCCATTAACAATACAGGACAAGCCGTGAATTTTCCAACTAAACTTCAGCAACTTAATCCTGAAGTCTAGTTGTACATATGAATAAAATAAATTTTATTACTAACTTTCTTCTACTACTTTCTCCATCTCAGCCAAATACCTAAGCTGCCGCTCCGCTTTTCTCACCGCAGTAGGAAAGTGTTTTTTCAGAAGTTCTACTGCTGATTCACTTATATAATATCTTTCCGTTATACCTTCCCACGTGTCACTACTTTCAAATGCACTCCATACAAAAGGACGCTCTGTATTTTTTCTCAGTTCTTTAAACACCCATTTCCGCATCCTTTTTTTCGCTTTTTCTGTTAGTTTTCCGTTCTTTACAAGTTCAAGCTCACCATGTCTCTTGTATCGCTTGTTAATATCTCTCTCGCCATATACTTTCAGAAAGATATTTGCTGTATTCTCAGCATCTGCTAAAGCCCGGTGCTGCTTCCCTTCCCACGTTAAGCCGAGCTGATCCACTGCAAATTGTAAACTTGGTGTATGCTCAAATAATTCTTCATACGCCTGAAAAACAAATTTTTGCACATCAAATCTACTCTCTTTTTCCATACATGGGCATTCTACACCGTATAATGTACAATCTTGAGATAGAAAATGGTAATCTTCTTTTCCCCATGAAACAAATATTGAATCTTCTCCGATGAACTGAATAAATTTCTCTATAATTTGAGGGAAATTCCCTACACCTATTAAATCTTTCTTTGTAATTCCAGTTAATTTTGTTGTATGACGAGTTAATGGGGCACTTGGTTTTACTAACTCTGAAAATTCTCCAATAACCTTCATTGTACTCACATCTATTTTTACAGCTCCAATATCAACTATTTCTGACGGATCTTCTGATTTATACGGCCTAAAATTCCTTTCAATATCAAACACAATGAAGTGTGTAGCGTTTTTCAATTTATTTACCTCTTTCTAAATTCCTTTTCACACACATACTTTATTTTCAGTATTTATTTATTAATGTACTTTATGCATGAAAAACTTCGCATAAAAATCAAAAATTCAGTCTTATTATTACATGTACATAGGAGGATATTCAATAAAAACGCAAAAAAAAAGAAGGGCAAGCCCTTCTTTTTTTCATAATTACTTCTTGTTTACGTTTGTAGCTTGAGGTCCACGGTTACCTTGTTCTACTTCGAAAGTAACTTCTTGACCTTCTTCTAAAGATTTGAAGCCGTCGCCTTGGATAGCTGAGAAATGAACGAATACGTCTTCTCCGCCTTCAACCTCGATGAAACCGAAACCTTTTTCTGCGTTAAACCATTTTACTTTACCGTTTTGCATTTAAAAAATCCTCCTACAATGTACCTATATGTACATATTCATTTTCAACCACTTTACAATAATACATCATATATTAAAAAACTGCAACCCCAGAGGAGATTTAACATTGCTATCCTCCTCGGAAGTTACAGCTCATTTAAATCTCTATATTATTAAAAGTAAAATGGTTTAAAGTAACTATATCATACCAATATAATAAAAGTAAAGTTTTTTTTAAGTTATACAGCTTTTTTTTTCCACTGCATCGTTTTTAATTCACCTGATCCAGCTACAACATAGCCTTCTTTTTCATTAACAATGCGCCAACCATGCCCTTTAACCGAATCACATACTGTAACAATTCCTTCTTCAAGAAGCACACGGCAAACAGTGCTAATTCCCGCCTTATTTTGCGTTGACGTTGTATATAACACATGTTGATCCACACTTAAATCTAAATAACTACTCGCTTTTTGTTCACTTTGACATGTATGCCAACCTATTTTATCACTTTCGATACTCTCATTTATTCTGCAAAAAGAAATATTTCCGCTAATCCCCTTGCACGATCCACTTGCCGCTACTAAATAGGAATTATGTATAGTCAACGCAGAAATCATCTGATTCATCGCTATTTTAATCCTTTTTAATTTACGTGTCTCTAAATCAAAAAGCCAAACACCACCATATTTAGTATGTATTTTCGTACCGATAAATAAGTAATGTTTATATAAAAATAATGATCGAATAGATGGTGCCTCACTACCGTAATTAAGAAATGGCTGAATAGTCTCCCATGTGGAACCAAAATTATTAGAATGATACAGTGTTTTATCTCCATGAGCAATTACTGTTCCATTCTCATTACTACATACATTCCAGCTCGTTGCTTTCGTTGGAAAGCGCTGGATCGTCCACGTTTCTCCACCATTCATACTACGAATAAAAACTCCTTCGTCTCCTACTCCGTAAACTACGTTACCTTCACTATGTAAATCTCGAATTCGTTTTTGGAAACCAGTTAAAGCCTGTTTCCATTCTCCATCTTTTTCAATGAATAAACCATTATATGTAGTAGCTAACAAAAGCTTTCCATCTCTTAACTTTGTAATAGCAGTTGCACTTAACATTGTTTCCACGTTGACACTCCCGTTCCTAGAACTTCTCGGCAAAAGCAATTGCAAAATCACTGCATTTTTCAACGTCTTCTTTATCTTCTGGAGCTAATTCAATTTTCAATCCTTCTTGTACAAGTTCTGCCCCACATTTTACAAGACGTTCTTCAAATATCGTTACCGCTTCACAAAACAGCTCATACGCCGTATCACCTGATCCAAAAACAGCCACTTTTTTACCCGTTAAATCTATATTTTCTAACTCATCATGGAAATCTTCCGCTTCAAATGGTAATTCACCATCACCCCACGTATAAGATCCTAAAATGATTCCATCATAAGTTAATAATTCTTCAGCATCCATACCTTCCATCTCTTGTAATACTACTTCATGATCAAAGGCATCTAAACTTACTTTAATTAAATCAGCAATACTCTCTGTATTCCCTGACATACTTGCATACGCTATTAAAATTTTCGCCACTTTGGCATCCCCCTCTTACAATAAATGATTCTCATTCTCATTATATTAATAATGAGAATCAATTTCAATTATATTTTTTGCTATTTTATTTTATTCCATAAAAAAAAGAACAGATGACTATACAATCATCTGTTCTTTTTTATTACTTTTTAAAAATACCAAAGGGTTTTCCAACTGGTAATACAACTTTTCCGAAGTGTGTATTTAACACAGCTGCTGCTGAACCATAGAAAGATAATAATGAAATACATAGTTCAGAATACGCTGCTAAATTATGCATTGCGTGCGGCATAACACCTAAAGTACTTAATGAAAGACCGATAAATAAGAAATCAATAAGGACGAAAATCATAAATAATACTTTATGTGTTTCCATTGCACCAATTGTCATAAAGATCGTGAAAATCAAGTATCCGATAAAGGCTACACCGAGCTGTTTTGAATCTGCAGTTTGGGCTAATTTTTCGCCAAATACTCCAAGTTGAATTAACCAAGTCATTCCAACACCTAACCAAAATAGGCCGTACGCACCAAATGCTGTTGTACCGAACGTATTGTTGTGCTTTGCATCGTGAATGCATGCAAAGATTTGTGCAAATCCTCCTAAAAAGATTGCCCATGGTAATACAAGTGAAACGCCATCTGTTAAGCCTAACTTTTGAGACGATGCTACAAGTGTTACCATCGCTAATCCAAATAGACCGATTCCAGATGGATCTGCTGTTGTCATTTTCACATGATGTGTAGTAGTTTGATTGCTCATATAAACCTCCTGATTATAAACATACTCGAATACAATACTTAAATCAGAAGGCTATGTCAATGGTTTTTTTTGTATGTTGTCAGACCTTATATTCCATAATAATCAAATACACATTTGGCCACATCATAAGGTTTTACATTTAAATTTGGCAACTCATTTACCGGCATCCATAAAGGAATATAACTCCCTCTATCTTTCAGCTCGAACTCCTCGCCTTTACCACTTCCGAAAACTCCACCTATAATATGGGCATTATAATAATACTCCGTACCTTTATACTCCACCTTTGCAATCAGATGCTCCACTTGTATATGTACCCCTAATTCTTCATAAACCTCTCGCTTCGTTGCTTCTTCAGGCGTTTCTCCTTCTTCAATTCCCCCGCCTGGAAAAACAAAATACATCTCACCTTCTCGAACACGTTTTATAAGAGCGATTTTACCACCTTGTATAATTATAGCTGCACCGCGATTTCTTCTCACTTTATTACCTCAACACCAATCGCAACTGTTCCCCATTCTTTTTCTTGTTCTTTCGTATATATTCCGTATGTACTTTCTAACATTTCTTTTATACTAAGTTCTTCACAATCAAATAATTTTTTATCAATTTGTTCGTACATTGCTTTAAAGCTTTCGTATCGTTTTATCTCCGTTACTTTTACAGCCATCGTTTCTGCTGTCGTAAGGTTCGTAAATACAATTTCATCGTCTTGTTTTATAAGTTGACGTTTTTTATCGTATAAGCGTACTTCATATACTTTTTTTCCTAATTGAATCGACTGAAAAGGTTTATTATATAATCCCATTTCGTATCTCATACATTTCACTCCCTTTTATTCATCTTGCCTACTAACATTTTTGCACATTACCATTTCATACAACATAGTTCGCCTTACTTCACCTTACATATAATGTTCCATATCCATTACTTTCTTTAGAGAGGATGCTAAAATTGTTATGTTATATTTAAATCAAAAACCTGAATATAATAAATATGATATCGGTGATTATACTTACAGTAAAGTAGGCCCTATTATTTTTTCTTGGAATGATGAAACAAAATTAAAAATAGGTAAGTTTTGTTCATTAGGAGAAGAAGTCGTTTTCGTACTTGGCGGTGAACATCGTGCTGATTGGATAACAACTTATCCATTTAATGTCCTCTTCGAAGAAGGAGCACACATTACTGGTCATCCTTCTTCAAAAGGTGATATCGTAGTCGGCAATGATGTATGGATTGGTTATCAATCCTGCATTTTATCTGGTGTTACAATTGGTAACGGGGCCATTATCGGGGCCAAGAGTGTTGTTACAAAAGACGTACCTCCATATGCAATCGTCGCTGGTAATCCTGCCAAACTAGTTCGATATCGTTTCCCGCAAGAAATCATTGAAAAACTAGAAAACCTTGCATGGTGGGACTGGGACATTTCCGTTATAAAAGGAGCTATTCCATTTCTACTCTCCAACAAAATCAACGAATTTTTCACTTCTCCCGAAGAAGAAGCTACTTGATCTAAACAAAAAGAGCATCCTATTCTTTCAGGATGCTCTTTTTGTGTTTATTTTTTATTTATTCGCAACTGATTACACGGAGAACAGTGAAATGGAATTTTGTCTAAACAATTAAAGTTTGTTTCACAAATTTGTTCTATCGTTGGAACAAATGGAATGACAACTATGTTACTATCTATTATTTGTGTAACAGGTGGCAATACTGTGCCTACTTGATGTTCGAAGCGAATACTCGCTTGATTAATATAATTTCCTGAACCACTTGGTGCACTCTGAACTGTTACTTGGAACGAAACTGTCCGTGCTTCACCTGGATTTAAACTTCCTATAAGAAACCCTGATACTGGGCTTACATTTGGCACTGGCGTATTATCAACAGTTACACTTCCAGGAACAAATCGAAAACTACTATCTAACATATCTTGAAAACGAATATTTTGTATCGCTGTATCCCCCGTATTCGTAATAACTGTCGTAAACGTAATAACATCTCCAATTGTTGCTGATTGAAGATCTGCCGTTTTTACGACTGTTGTTGAAACATTTTGAGGAATAAACGGGATAACAACTGTATTACTATCGCCTTCAACTACTACTGGCGGCTCATTAGGATTTACAGTTGCAAGCCCATTCGCTGTAGCTGTATTTGTTACTAAGTTATTTATTTGCCCTCCTGTTATTACAACTTGGAAATTAATAATTGCTGCATCATTCGGCTGAAAATCACCTAAAAGGATACCGGTATTCGGATTGGCAAATGGAAAAGGTACATCATTTACCGTTACCGTGCCATTTATAAATAACGTATTTGGGTCAATGATGTCTGTTAAAATAATATTCGTCACAGGAACTGTACTATCATTTATAACAGCAATTCCGTAAGTGACAACATCTCCTACCATTGCTACTTCAAAGTTTGCTCCTTTTGCAACAAATAAGATTGCAGTATTTACCGTTACAATAACTGTATTACTCGTGTCCATCACTGTAACTGGCGGTTCCCCTGGTACTAAAATATATTCTGCCGATGCCCCAGCAACGTTCACTACTGTACCACCATCTGGAAAACTTGTAATTGTAGCTTCATATGTTACAATCGCCGTCTCACCGACTGGAATGTCTAAAATCGTAAATCCAACCTGCGGATTTACTCCTGGACGTGCTACTCCATTTACCGTTACACTATTTGGTACAAAAGCCGCTTCCGGAGATAACACATCAATAAATTGAACATTCATTGCATCAGCCGTACCAGTATTTAATATGCGAACACGGTACGTTACCGTTTCTCCTACTCCAACAATTGAATGATCTACTTCTTTCAGCATATCTAAACTGCCTCTATTTACTGGTGTGACTGTCGTATTACTTGAATTCGTAATTGTAAACGGTGGTTCTCCTGGAATCAATTCAAAATCTCCAGTTACTCTCACTGTATTCATAATGCTACTAGAAGGCGGAATTACGATTACATTTACTTCAAATGTGATTAGTATGCTATCTCCTACTGCAAGATCCGGTAATGAAAAGCCTACAAAAGGATCTAAACCTACTTGTGGAATCCCATTTATCTGTACACTCCCTGGAACGAATTCTAAACTAGGTGATGGAACGTCAATAAATTGCACATTTGTCGCTGTTACCGTTCCTGTATTTGTAACTTGCACACTATACGTTAACGTATCTCCTAATCGTGTCGCCTGTTTGTTGACAGTTTTTATAACATTGAATCGCCCTCTATTTACCCTTGTTATTGTCGTATTACTCGGCTCTGTTACTACAACTGGTGGTTCTCCTGGTACTAAAGTAAAACTTCCTGTTATATTTGCAACATTCGTTATCGTTCCTGAAGATGGAATATTTGTCACTATCGCTTGGAACGTCACTATAGTCGTATTGCCAACAAGTATATCGCCAATTCCAAACCCAGTAATCGGATTCAAACCAGGTTGCGGAGTTCCATTTACCGTTACACTATTTGGTACAAATGACGCTCCTGCTGAAATCGTATCAATAAACTGAACATCGTTAGCTGTTACTGTTCCTGTATTCGTTATTTGCACTGTATACGTTAATACATCTCCAACTAAGGTAGCAGCTCTATTGACTTGTTTAATAACATTAAAGCGTCCTCTATTTACAGTTGTGAGCGTTGTGTTACTTGGCTGATTTACTATAACTGGTGGTTCTCCTGGTACTAATATAAAGCTTCCAGTAACATTTGCCGTATTGGCAATTGTTCCGTTTGATGGAACACTAACAACGGTTACTTGGAATGTGACTTCTATACTTCCCCCTGAATTTATATCTGGAAGTGGGAATCCATTATTAGGATTGAACCCAGGTTGTATCACACCACCTATCGTTACACTATTCGGCACGAATGCTATAGAGGAAGGTAATACATCACTATATTGAATATTCGTCGCTGTCACTGTCCCTGTATTTTGAACTACTGTCGTATATGTGATTGTATCGCCTACTGCAACAATTGGCTCACTTACTGATTTTAAAACATTCAAACCAGGTTCATTTATTTCGGTTAATGTCGTGTTACTTGTCGTTGTTTCAGTAATAGGCGGCTCTGTTTCACTTACAGCAAATGTAGCCGTAACATCTACAAAGTTAACAACTGTTCCACCTTCTGGTATGCTCGTTACCATCTCTTGATATGTGACAAGTACAAAATCATCTACAGGTATATCTGGAACTGTAAAACCGATAAAAGGATCTAATCCTGGTGCTGGTACCCCGTTTATGCTCACACTTCCTGGTACAAATGCTACACCCGCGGAAGTAGTATCTATAAATTGAACATTCGTCGCTGCCACTGTTCCAAAATTAAAAATCAATACATCATACGTTAAAATTTCTCCTACAGTCGCTACTTCTTTATCTACTAGTTTTAACGGAAAAATAAACGCTATATTAATTGTCGTAACGACTAAATTTGTTAATATCGTTTCCGTAATCGGTGGTTCCTGCGGATTTGGTTGTGAAGTAAATGTAACGTCTGCATCATTTAATATGACTTCATTATCTGGAATTTCTGTAATCGTCACTCGGAACGTTACCTCAATACTTCCACCATTAATTAATAATGGAGTAACTGTAAATCCTATTTCTGGATTTAAACCAAGTTGCTGCACCCCACCTATCGTTACACTATCTTCTACAAATGTCGTTCCTTCTGGTATGACATCTTGGAAGAACACATCTGTAACAGGTATAATTCCTACGTTTGAAATTAGCACGGTATACGTTAATACATCCCCAACCGCTCCAGTTGCAACGTCAACTGTTTTGGTTGCTGTTACTTCACCAGGAGGAGGTAACGGTATCGTAACTACTGTCGTATTACTTGAATTTGTCGTTGTTACAGGGGGCTGTAAAGGATTTAATAAAAAAGTGGCCGTAGCAGCTGCCGTGTTTAGTACGGCTCCACGCGTGGATGGCGCAACTACTGTTACTTGGAACGTTACAGTCAATGATGTGCCAGCAGCTATATTAGGAAGCGTAAAACCTATATTTGGATCAAATCCAGGTTGAGGAGTTCCATTTATCGTTACACTATTTGCTACAAATGTTGTTTCTGGAGCAATTGGATCAATGAAAGAGACATTCGTTGCTGTTACCGTTCCATTATTTCTAATGACAACAGAATACGTATAAATTTCTCCAAGTGCCGCTTGTTGTACAGATGAAGATTTTTGTATATTTAACTGTGCTGTGTTTACTTGCGTCACGACGAAATTGCTATTCGTAACAGTCGTTATTGGAGGATTAGCTGGATTTATAAGAAAACTTGCAGTAACGTTTGATTGGTTTCTAATATTTCCACCACTCGGGACACTCGTCACTATAACTTGAAACGTAACTGTAACGGTTTGCCCAACTGGAATATTCGGAACTGGAAAACCTACCACAGGGTCTGCACCTTGCTGAACAACTCCATTTATCGTGACACTATTCGCTACAAACGCAGTTCCAACAGGAATCGGATCTTGAAAAATAATATTTGTTGCAGGAACAGTTCCTGTATTTTGAATAAGAATCGTATACGTTAACGTATCTCCTACACCTGCTTGCGGTGTGTTTACACTCTTTATTACATTAATTGATCCTACATTCACTCGCGTCACAACAATATTACTAATTGTTACAATTGTAATTGGTGGCTGCAAAGGACTTACTTGAAAATCAGCAGTCACATTTGCATTATTCGGAAGAACTCTATTTGGTGGTACACTCGTGATTGTCACCTGAAAAGCAGCTGTTACCATCCCTCCTACTGGAATATTAGCAAGCGGAAATCCAGTCGTTGGGTTTAAACCTGGCTGAGGTGTTCCGTTTATTGTTACACTATTTGCTACAAACGTTGTTCCAGATGGAATAGGATCGAGGAATGATACATTTGTTGCTGCTACTGTTCCACTATTTTGTATACGAACTGTATACGTTAACGTATCTCCTACACCTGCTTCAGTAGCGCTTACGCTCTTCATTACATTTAACCCTGAAGAATTCACGACTGTCATAACAGTATTACTTGGTACTGTTACAGTAATCGGTGGCTCTGTTGGATTTACAAGGAAATCTCCAGTTACATTCGCATTATTTACGACATTATTTCCTTGGGGAATTTCATCAATTAATACTTCAAACGTAACAATTACACTCGCGCCAGTAGGCAAATTATTTAATGGGAATCCAAGTTCTGGATCTGCCCCTTCTTGTAAAACACCATTAACAAATACACTGTTTTCAATAAATAATGTCCCTTGTGGAATTGAATCTTGGAAAAATACATTTGTAGCTGGTACACTACCTGCATTTATGACTTCGATTGTATATACTAAAACATCCCCTACCGTTGCAACATCCGTATTCACTGCTTTCACAACTTCAAAATTCCCTGATTGTACAGTTGTATTCACAATGTTACTAGGAACATTGATTGTTACTGGCGGTTCGCTCGGATTCACTTGAAAACTTGCTGTTACATTTGCTTGATTTAAAATATCTTCATTTTCTGGATCCTGTACAATTAATACGTCAAATGTGACTACAACGGTTTGAGCCGCAGGAATATTTGGAAGAGAAAATCCTGTATTCGGATTCAATCCACTTTGCGGTACTCCATTAATCGTTACAGTATTTGCAACAAATGAAACAGCGGAAGAAATAGTGTCTTGGAAAAACACATTTGTTAACGGAACGTTTCCTGTATTTTGGACGGCAATCGTGTATGTTAAAGTGTCCCCTACTGCCGCTTGCGTTGTATTCACTTCCTTTATTACATTTAAACCACCTGTATTAACTTGTGTTACAACTGTATTCGTTTGTCTATTAATCGTTACTGGCGGCTGATTCGGAATAACGACGAAATTAGCCGATACATTTCCACGATTCGCAATCGTCCCTCCTGATGGCGTAGATGTGACTCGTACTTGAAAAGTCACTGTCCTACTTCCACCTGGAGATATATTCGCTACTGTAAACCCAGTCGCAGGATTTGCTCCAGGCTGTGAAACCCCATCTACAGTTACACTATTTGGTATAAAAGTCGTTCCAGTTGGGATCGGATCTTGAAAAATAACATTTGTCGCAAGTACATTTCCTGTATTTTCAATTGTAACGGTGTACGTAAGAACATCATTAACTGTCGCAAAAGCTCTATCCACTGTTTTTCTCGTTCTTATATCAGCTATATTAATAGTAGTAAATACAGTATTACTTGTCGCTTGACCTGAAATTGGTTGTTGGCCAGGCACTGGAGTAAAGTTAAACGTTGCACTTGCACGGTTCGGAATTGGATTTACAAGAGGATTAGATGTCACTCGAACTTGAAAGCGTACTACAGTCGTTTGCGAAGCATTAATACTTCCAAGATTAATACTACTTGCTGGATTCGCTCCTGGTCGAGCTACTCCATTTACCGTAACACTATTTGTTACAAACGTTGTTCCAGCAGGTATACTATCAACAAAAATCACATTATTTGCAGCGACATTCCCATTATTCGTCACATTAACTGTGTACGTTAATACATCATTAAGTGTTGCCGTCTGTAAATCTACAGATTTTTGCAAACTTACATTTGCGCGATTTACCGTCGTCTGTACTGTATTTGAAGAAGCTGTACTTGTGATAGGAGGACTTCCAACAAAAGGACGGAATTGGTATGACACCATTGCACGATTTGGAATAGGGTTTGGGTTCGGGAACGATGTTATTCGAACTTGAAATGTAACAATTCTTTGCGTGTTATTTGGGATTGTACCTAAATTAATTCCATTCGCTGGATTCGCACTCGGTTGTGTTACTCCACCTACCGTTACACTACCTGCTACAAATGTCGTTCCGTTCGGAATACTATCTTGTAATACAACGTTTTCTGCACTTCCTGTTCCTGTGTTCGGGACCGTAATCGTATAGGTGAGAGTATCCCCTACCCCTGCAACTGTTCTATTAACCGATTTAACAGGATTAATGATTGGACCTGTCGCATCAATTTGAACACCAAAACCAGCTGCAGCGTATCCATCTCCATTTGTGACAAAGCGAACAGTTGCTGACGTTTGATTGTTTACTAAAGAAGATGAGGCATCTACATTCGTAATATCCCACCCTTGTCTTCGGACCGCTAAAGCGATTCCTAACGGCTGATTCAAATCTCCAAATGTGCCGCTCGTATCTAGATTGCCACTATCATTACAAATTTGTGATTGAAAGAAATTATTCGCGGGGTTTCTCGGACCGAATAATGCGACTGTAGCATTTGCATTCGGTCCAAAGCGAAGCTGATCTCCAACAATGTTAGAATCACCTTCTTGAGCAGTTACGAGCACTCTTCCTGTAACAGCTCCTGTTGCCGGAGTAGCAAACCCTGAAATAGTAGCATCAACTGGCGGGGATGAAGCATCGATAATCTCTTGACCTGCATATACTGACAAATTCCGAAGTGGTAAACTTGCATTTTGATAAACTACCTCAAGCGTCCAGCCAGCTGAACGACTGATTGTTGGATCAGCTGAAGTTCTTGCAGCTGGCACGGCACCTGTTGTATATGTGCCTGCCCCACCTGCACTTACAAGATTCGTTACATTAGCAGAGCGAACATAATAAAACTGGTTCCCAACTGAACCTTGCTGCGCAGTTGCAGGATCTGGTGCAACAGAAAATGTTCCTGCTGGTGTTGTAAATGAAATATTATCATTTAAAAATGCTGTAACATCCTCTGTATCGGTTCGGTATGTGCCGGCCCATACTAGTTCTGCGTATAAAACACTACTCCCTGCTGGAAGGTTCAAAATTGCACTTGAAGAATTTAATGGCCAGTCATTCGTTGTTCCTGCCGGGAATCCAGGCACTTGAAGCGATGTATTTATCGTTGTAAACACATCAATCGTGCCGAAGTTATTGTTTGGTGCAGGTGATGTAGGACTTAGTCCCAACGTGTTCCCAGTGAACGTGACAGCACCAGTTACTGTTGTTGTAAAACGATTCATAAAAGGCACACAATCATCTCATTTCATTTATAGTAAAAAGTGCTCTATACTATAAAATGTAGACAAACTATATAATGTACGTTGTCCAACAAAATTCCACATATATGGAGAGGAGTTTACTATACTATGCGCTACGTTATCGTAACAGGAACTTCACAAGGTTTAGGTGAGGCAATCGCCGTGCAATTGTTAGAAGAAAATACAACCGTTATCTCTATTTCTAGGAGAGAAAATAAACAGCTTGCAAAACTCGCAGAGCAAAACGACAGCAATTATATTTTCCATTCCATAGATCTTCAAGATGTACATAATTTAGAAACTCATTTTAACGAAGTCTTTTCATCTATTCAAAAAGACAATGTCTCATCGATTCATTTAATTAATAATGCAGGAACACTTGCACCAATGAAACCTATTGAAAAGTCAGAAAGTGAACAATTCATTACGAACGTTCATATTAATTTAATCGCACCAATGATTCTTACTTCCACTTTCATGAAACATACGAAAGACTGGAAAGTAGAAAAACGCATTATAAATATTTCATCTGGAGCAGGAAAAAATCCTTATTTCGGATGGGGAGCTTATTGTACAACGAAAGCCGGTGTAAATATGTTTACACAGTGCGTAGCTACTGAAGAAGTGGAGAAAGAATATCCTGTAAAAACTGTCGCTTTCGCACCCGGTGTTGTTGATACAAATATGCAAGCACAAATTCGTGAAACAAATAAGGAAGACTTTATTAACTTAGATCGATTCACCGCATTAAAAGAAGAAGGAAAGCTTCTGTCACCTGAATATGTTGCGAAAGCTATTCGTAACTTACTAGAAACTGAGAATTTCCCGCAGGGTGAAGTAATTCGAATTGATGAATAACAAAGAGGCACGCTATAATAGCGTGCCTTTTCATTCTATTTCTCTAAAAATATAAGTACAGACTCCATAATCTTCTCATAACCAATTTCTTGATAAATTTTATTTGATGTCGGATTTGCCAGGTCCGTATATAATGTCGTTGTTTTGTAGCCTTCATCTAACATACGTTGACTAAGTGCAGCGACACAACTAGATGCGTACCCTTTTTTCCGAGCTTCTTTCGGTGTATATACAAAATTAACTGTTATATTGTTTGTAGTCGGTCTCGTTTTTGCAGCTACAGAAACAATCTTCCCGTCTACTTCTAAACCAAATAGACGACGATTAGTAATTAATGTATGAGCAGTTTGTTTCGCTTCTTCTTTCGTAGTAGGAAGCTTCACATCTTCGCAAAATTGATATATCCACTGCTCTATTAATGTTAGCTCATCACTACTTACTTCTCGAAAGATTCCATCTCCGTTCCACTTTTTCTTTACTTGTTTTAATTCATATATACCTTGCTCCATTGCAACATTAGTTTTCTTATTCTCTAACACTGCAATCTCTTCCGCTAATTTCTGTACGATTTTTTTATTACCAATCAATCCAGGAATATGTGGATATACTTTCGTTAACTCTTTTGCAAGTTCCTTAATAGCTACTGCCGAAATCTCAGACGTAGCAACAATTATTTGTTTCTTTTCTTCTGTTTGAAGAAATACACCTGCAATTTCTTCCTCTTGTTTTGCTACTCCTATAAATATCGGTTCTTGGACCATTTGTAATACACCTAATATGAGATTATTTTCCTGCTCATTCTTCTCTAAAAATGGTGTAACCTCTTCTTTAAAATTAAGAATCTCTTCATATACATGTAATTGAATCATCGACAATCTCTTCCCTCGATTTATATTTAAATTAAGTATTGGCGATTAATTCATTAAATCCATCTTTTACGATTCAATAATGTTCGAAGCTAACGTATTCAAATCATTTTCAGCTTGTAAAATTCTTTGTTTTTCCTTTTCAAATACCTCTTCTTCTTTTTGAAATGACTCTTTTCGATTTTTAATCATACGCTCCATCTCTTTTTTACTCGGTCCACCATATACATTTCTTTTTTGAATAAAAGCTTCTGGTGATATAATTTCTTTCCACTCTTCTTCTAATAAATTTACTTTCAAATTTTCTTGTAAGTATACATTTATGTCTTTGAAATTTAATTCATGTAACTCCTTTTTCTGCTCCAATGACATATTCGCAATCGCACTTGCTGCATGATGTGCATGCCGAAATGGTATTTCATAGTTTTTTGTTAAAACATCTGCGAAATCTGTAATCGTAATCGCGTGTTTATATGAACGACTTTTTAACGTTTCCTCTTCTACTTTCATCGTTCGAATAACTGCGTTCATCATACAAAAAACACGAATTGCCTTTTCGATTCCTTTATATAAATACGGCTGCAAGTCATCCTCCGTATCGACAATATCACCAAATGGTGTATTATGAATCATTTGAAATACAGTAAATGCTTCCCCTAAAGCACTACTCGTAATAGCACGGGCATGTTCTATTGAAACAGGATTTCGTTTTTGCGGCATAATACTACTTATTTGCACATATGGCTTCGCTACAGTAATCCCATCATATTCTTTCGTCGCTAATAGTAAAAAATCATGAATCCATCTACTCGTATTCGTCATAATAACCATTAGTAACGAGCTAACTTCTAATAAATAATCTGCTCCAGCAACAGCATCATATGAGTTCTCAATTACATTTGTAAACCCAAGTAACTGTGCCACTCGTTTTCTCTTAATTGGGAAGCTTGTTGTAGAAAGCGCAGCTGCCCCCATTGGAGAATGATTTAAAAGATGATACGCTTTTTTCATTCTTTCTAAATCTCGTTGCATCGTATCATAAATTGCCAAAATATAATGACCAAATGTTGTCGGCTGCGCCGGTTGTGTATGTGTATACGCGGGCATAATTGTTTCCATATGTTCACCGGCGAGCTCCAGCATACTTTCTTGCAGCAATAAATGATGTTCCATTAACCGCAATACAAATTGTCGTAAACTCATGCGATACATCGTTACACCCATATCATTTCTACTTCTACCGATATGCATATTACTTACAAATTCACACTTTGCTTCTTGAGAAAGCAAATGTTCAACTAAGAAAAAAAGATCTTCATGTTGCTCTGTATATAGCAACTTCTCCTTTGGAATCCCCTCTACTTTTTTAAGTGCGCTTAATATAACTTTTGCTTCTTCTCTTTTCATTAACTTCTCTTCAGTTAACATAGTAATATGTGCCCTATGCACTTGAAACATATCTTTTAATAAATAATTACGCTGAAAATTAAATACGTGCTGTAATACACAATCTACATATGTTTTCCCAGGGAAATCAGCGCCTTCATTCTTAATAAACTCTTCTTTACTCTGTTTCATCACCTTTTCCCCTTTCGCCTAAGTGTTACTACCCATCATACCCAAGGATGGTGAAAAAGTGCTTGTACATAAAAATAAACTCGGCGCTCATAGCACCGAGTTTATTTAATAAAAGTCGCATCATACTTATCACTTTGCAACACTTGAAAGTGTAGATTTGCTAAATGTTTACGTATTTCAGCACTGTCATCTTCATTTAAATTATTTGCCAAGAAAACAATTTCTGTACAGTTTCCGCGTTTATCCATTGCATAAACTGCTTTTGTTACCGTCCATGGTGTATAACCATTCTTTTGTCCAGCATGTCTGAATGTTTTACGATATTTCTTTGCGCTCATATCTGTTTCAACGATATTCGCCCACACTTTTTCTTCCGCTTCTGTAAGACCACCTTGATGATTTGCCTTTTGAAGCAGTACCATATAATCGTTAGCGGAAGCAGCCGGCAATCTATCCGACCAAATTTTGTCGTAACGTTCCTCTAAATACAGAGGAATTTCCTTCTGTAATAATGGTCCCTTCTTTTTTAAGCGTTCATGAATAATCATAGCATATTCACGATATTGCTCTTGAGACATTTCTTTTAACTTTTTCTCTATTTTATATTTTGGAACATGTAATTCTTTATGCAAATATCCCGGAATGTATAAAGATGAAACAATCGGAAATAGCGGTTGATGTGCAGGAAGTGCTAAACTTTGTAAATTCCGATTAATATTGTCTAATCCTAATACCTCCATTAAATATTCAGTATTTGCATTAGAACTAAATTTAACCATTCCTTTTGCAACTTCTTCTAAAGAAACCGCTCCTTCAGTTATCTTTTCTTTTTTTTGCAAATAATTTTGCCATCTATCTTGTGCACCACCATCTGTACCCGGCACATAATAACGATTCACATCATTAATTGAAACGAAACTAGACGGATCGATTTTCCCCTCTGTAACTTGTTTCGTATATTCAAGCGCCACAATTAACTTCATCGTACTAGCAACTGGCAATACAACATCCGGATTTACAGAATACACGACTTTATCATTTCTTTTTATTAAAAGTGCACTATTCTTTTCATCTTTATGTTCTTCAATAAAGGATGCTATGTACTGCGCATCATCATTATTTGAACTCCACACTTTTTTCACTAAAAAGTTACCTGATATCAGCAAAACAAAAATACCCACAATCACTGCGCATACTATAGTTTTTTTCAAGTAAAATTCCTCTCCTATTGTGTAACTCTTCTCTATTTATCCCTTAAAAACAAAATAATGGAGATGATTATTTAAACAATCATCTCCATTATTTTAACTTGTATGCTACTATTATGTCTACGTCATAATTTTCACAAAATCCTCTAGAAACTTTTTATAATGTAAAGACCAGCCAATTTTAACCCAATTTTTCAACGCTTTTGCTTCAGGTTGCGGGCGAAAATCAGCGATACTTTCCCCTTTCGCAACTCCAACCGTATCTACATCAACACGACGATACACGTAATCTAAAAGAGATGGATTTGCCGCTACCATCATCGTTACTACATCATGCACTGGGCTCCCTGTTATTTTAGAATTCAGATTTTTATAAGCTTTATAATAATAATCGAAAATCGGTTCTATTAATTTCTTGAAATTCGTTTTAGAATGTTTCGTAATGTATTTCACCATCTCCGGTGTAATAATCGCTTCTGATGTAACGTTAAGCGGTATTAATGTCACATTTTTCGCATTTTTCATAACTAATTGTGATGCAATTGGGTCACCATGAAAATTGGCTTCCGCGACCGGTGTAACATTTCCGGGCATTAAAAAAGCTCCGCCCATTATATAATATTCTTTCACATACTTCATCATTGGTTTTTCTAAAATAAATGCCGTCGCTAATGTTGTTGATCTGCCGGCATCAACAATTATTAGTTCTCCTTTATATTTTTCAATGATATCGAAAAATGCACAAAAAGGTTTAATATTGGGAGAAAAATTTTTAGGAGGCTTAATAGGTCCCAAACCGTCTACCCCATGAATTTCCGGATAATATGTTACAAAATCCCCAGATAAAGGAATTTTCGCTCCATTAATAACAGGTATATCTTCCCGGCCCGCCATTTGCAATAAATACGCCGCATTACTCGTCGCCTTTTCCTGCGTTACATTCCCATATCCTGTTACTACTCCAACAATATCAATATCAGGATGCAATAATCCATACATAATTGCTAAAGAGTCATCAATTCCTGGGTCTCCTAAAAATAATATTTTTTTCATAGACCTCAACTCCATCCCATCAATTGTTATTACTTTATGAATACATGACGGAATACAGAATGAAAAAGATAAATTTTGTATAAACAAAAAACGTAGGAACTTCATATTAGAAGTTCCTACGTTTTTCTATATTTTTATGCTACTTTTTTCATCGTAACCATACTACCAATTATATAAGAGATAAATGCAAAGCAAATCGGGAAAACAACTGTATGTATACCGAATGGATTAGGGTAGCAAAGGTGAATAAACATATAGGAACCTACTCCAACTAAAATAGATGCGAGAGCTCCAGTTGCATTTCCTTTTTTCCAATATAAACCTAACACAATCGGCCAAATGAACGCTGCTTCTAAACCACCGAAAGAAAATAAATTTAACCAAATTAAAAAGTCTGGTGGCTTAATAGCGGCAGCATATACGAGTAATCCTACGATACCAGTAATCAATAGGCTACCTTTCTTTATCGTACTATCCGCGGCATCTTTATTTATGTAGTTCACATATATATCTTTAATAATTGACGAACTTACAAGTAATAATAATGAGTTCACAGTAGACATTATCGCTGCCATTGGTGCAGCTAAGAAAACTCCAGCTAACCAAGGTGGCAACACTTCCATTGCGAGTAGCGGCATTACTTTATCTGGTACCGTTATGCCTGGAAGGACTACTCTTGCAAACACACCTGTTAAATGCATACCAATCATAATTGTACCGACGACAACCGTTCCAATGATTAATGCTTGGTGCATAGCTTTTGAATTTTTATAAGACATAGCACGCACACTAATTTGCGGTAATCCCACGACACCAATCCCAATTAAAATCCAAAATGATGTGACATATGATTTCGTTAAACTTCCATCCGCTCCGAACGGTGTTATTAGATTCGGATTAATTTGAATAAGTTCCTGCATAATCTTTTCAACTCCGCCACCAGCAATGACAGTAGCAATTAAAATGATTGTTGTTCCGACTAACATAATGATTCCTAATAACGTATCTGATAAAGCGACTGCACGAAATCCACCAATTAACACATACACAAGTACAGAAAATGTAAATAAAAATAGTGCCGTTGTGTAGGAAAGTCCTGTTAGCGACTCAATTAATCGTCCGCCGCCAACCCACTGGGCTACTGTTGCTGAGAACAAAAAGATTATAATACATAACGCAGAAAGAACAACTACCGCTTTATTATTGTATCTGCCCTTTAAATAATCAATAAGCGTAATTGCTTCCATCTTTCTAGCGATAATAGCAAACTTTTTACCAATAACCGTTAAAACGATATATCCTGTTACAACTTGAATCGCTGATAACAGCACCCATCCAAGACCCATATTGTAAGCAATACCAGGCCCGCCGATAAAGCTACTTGCACTACCGTACGTAGCAATCATCGTCATAGCTAATAATAAGCCACCAAGTTCACGCCCACCAAGAAAATATTCTTGTAAAAATTTATTATTAGCGGTTGCTTGTACACGTCTTGATGCATATACACCAATTAAAAACACAACGATAAAAGAAATTATCATTGGGATTATTACATACCAATTCATCTATCATTCCTCACTTTTTCTTCCTCATCGAGTGAAATATCTTGAAATAAAAAACGAACAACTAAAATAAGCAAAATAACCATTACGATAAATCCAACGATACAGCTATAAAAAAACCATGCTGGAAAACCTAATACATATGTATATTCACTCGGATCCTTACTTCCAAGCCCATAAGCAAATCCATACCATATTATAAAATTAATAATAGCTAATCCAAGACCAATTAACGCTTCTCTATGGGCAACTCGAAAGCGCGGATCATCATGATAATTCTTCATTTTCCCCCTCCTCTCACGATGTATAATTGTACCACTGTTTTTCTAGTTTTTCCTACTAGAAAACAAAAACGCGCAGGATTTTTTGTAATTATATAGAATACAATGTTTCATTACATATTTTTTACAATTGTAACGAAAATGAAATTTGAATTTTCAGCATTTTTTATTTATGATTTTAAGTAGAGGCTTTTCATCTAGTTCCCACATCCTTGATTTCGGAATAAACGCCGTCTCGTACTGCGTTTAAATTATATTTTCAAGGGGGTTATACAATGAGTCAACTAGCTGTAAATCTTCATGAAAAGGTAGAGAAATTTCTTCAGGGCACAAAGAAACTATATGTGAACGGAGCGTTCATTGAAAGCGCTTCCGGAAAAACATTTAAAACTCCTAACCCAGCAACTGGTGAAACACTCGCTATCGTTGCTGAAGCTGGTCGCGAAGACATTCATAAAGCTGTGGTAGCTGCTCGAATGGCTTTCGATGAAGGTCCTTGGTCACGCATGAGCACTGCTGAACGCAGCCGTCTTATGTACAAGCTCGCTGATTTAATGGAAGAGCATAAAGAAGAGCTCGCACAGCTCGAAACGTTAGATAACGGAAAGCCAATCCGTGAAACAATGGCGGCAGACATACCACTTGCAATTGAGCATATGCGCTATTATGCTGGCTGGGCGACGAAAATTGTTGGTCAAACAATTCCTGTTTCCGGTGATTACTTTAACTATACACGCCATGAGGCTGTTGGTGTCGTCGGTCAAATTATCCCTTGGAACTTCCCACTTCTTATGGCAATGTGGAAAATGGGAGCTGCGCTTGCTACAGGATGTACAATCGTTTTAAAACCTGCAGAACAAACTCCACTATCCGCTCTATACTTAGCTGAATTAATTGAAGAAGCTGGATTCCCGAAAGGTGTTATTAATATCGTTCCTGGATTCGGTGAATCAGCTGGACAAGCACTTGTTAATCATCCACTCGTTGATAAAATTGCATTTACTGGTTCTACTCCAGTCGGTAAACAAATTATGCGACAAGCATCTGAATCATTGAAACGTGTTACTTTAGAGCTTGGCGGTAAATCACCGAACATTATTTTACCAGACGCCGACTTATCTCGCGCGATTCCTGGTGCACTTTCTGGTGTTATGTTTAACCAAGGACAAGTATGCTCTGCTGGATCACGCTTATTTATCCCAAAGAAAATGTATGATAATGTCATGGCTGATCTCGTCCTCTATTCTAAAAAACTAAATCAAGGTGCCGGCCTTAACCCTGAAACAACAATCGGTCCTCTCGTTTCCGAAGAACAACAAAAACGTGTAATGAGCTACATTGAAAAAGGGATTGAAGAAGGCGCTGAAGTACTTTGCGGAGGAAGTAATCCATTCGATCAAGGCTACTTCGTTTCTCCTACAGTATTCGCTGACGTAAATGACGAAATGACGATCGCAAAAGAAGAAATTTTCGGTCCAGTTATTTCTGCAATACCTTTTAACGATATTGATGAAGTGATTGAACGTGCAAATAAATCACAATTCGGCTTAGCGGCTGGTGTGTGGACAGAAAATGTTAAAACAGCACACTATGTTGCAAGTAAAGTACGTGCTGGTACTGTATGGGTAAACTGTTATAACGTCTTTGATGCAGCATCTCCATTTGGAGGATTTAAACAATCCGGTCTTGGCCGCGAAATGGGATCTTACGCGCTGAACAACTATACAGAAGTGAAGAGCGTTTGGATTAACTTAAATTAACGAGAAAGAACCTGACCTACTCGGTCAGGTTCTTTTCATTATGTATTCATTTACACTTGCAACCCACCGCTCACATTTAATACCTCTCCTGTAATGTAAGACGCATACTCTGATGCTAAAAAGGCAGCTGCGTTTGCAATATCTTCCGGCGTTCCGATTCTTCCAACTGGAATCGCTCCAACCATTTTCTCTTTTACTTTATCCGGTATTGTTTTTGTCATATCAGTATCCATAAATCCTGGACAAATCGCATTACACGTAATACCAAAACTTCCAACCTCTTTCGCTGCTGTTTTTGTTAAACCTACAACCCCTGCTTTTGTAGCCGCATAATTTGCTTGTCCAATATTTCCTTCCCTACTAATAGAAGAAATATTAATAATCCGCCCATACCCTTGTTGCCTCATATAAAGAAGCGCTGGCTGCATACAGTAAAAAACGCCAGTTAAGTTCACTTGTAATACTTGTTCCCAAGCTGATTTCTCCATCTTATGTAACATTGCATCTTTTGTAATTCCAGCGTTATTCACTAAAATATGTAATGTACCAAATTTTTGCACCGCATATTCAATTAACGACTTCGCTTCATTTTGATTACTCACATCACATCGATATAAACTCACATCATACCCTTCATCTGATAATTCACGTGTCGTTTTTTGTAGCTTCTCTTCATTTACATCACTAATTAATACTTTGGCCCCTAGTTTTGCAAAAACTCGTGCGATTTCTTTTCCAATCCCCTGCGCAGCACCCGTTACAACAGCTGTTTTCCCATTCAACAAGTCCATCCCTATCCCCCATTTCTATTAGTTATATTGTATATTTCGGCTCTATGCTTTCCAAATCCTCTTTGTATAAAAAAGTCTATTTGTGTCAAACTAACTTTGCAACGCCGCATAAAACACAAGGAGATTGTTTCGAATGAAAAAAAAGAATGTAGATCGAAACAAAGCTGCCGATGGCATTGATGTTGAGTTCGCTCGCGAACTCGCTGACCACAATGACTTAGAAGCAAACGCACGTGCAAATGCCGCTGATGCACGTCAAAAACGCCAATCAACAGAAAAATAAGGAACTACAACGTTCCTTATTCTTTTCAACAGGGACCTACTACCCATCAAAATAAACCGAGAGTATCTCTCGGTTTATTTTCTATATTTCTTTACGTAGTGCGCTAAAGCAAGTAACGGATATATATGTCCATAACTATGATAGCGAATATAAAAGCCCCCCGGTAACCCTGTACCAGTAGGATATTTTTCATTCATAGTAGACTGCGCGAGCAAATATGAAATTCCTTTTCGAATAATCGGTGTTTCTTGATCGTAGTAAGAAATGAGTGCATCAAGTGCCCACGCTGTTTGTGACGGCGTACTAAAAGGTAAAGAAATAAATTTTTTCTCTACACTACTTTGACAGGATTCTCCCCACCCTCCGTCTTCATGCTGCAAATGTTCGAGCCATGAAGCGGCTTTTTTCAACGCTGGATGAGTAGAAGGCACTCCTAATGCACGTAAGCCTGTCATCGTTGCCCATGTCCCATATATATAACATATCCCCCATTTTCCATACCATGATCCATTCTGTTCCTGTACATCCATTAACCATTTGATAGCTTTCTTTTTTTGCTCTTCAAGCAACTCATTCGGTGCATACGTTCCGAATAATTCTAACACCCTACCTGTAATATCTGGTGTGGACGGATCGGTTATCATATCACTCGCATTTTCAATCGGCAAATTCGATAGTAACTTGCTCGTTACCCCTCGTTCAAAAGCTCCCCAGCCTCCATCATTGTTTTGCAATCCTTTCACCCATTCCACGCCTCTTCCCCACGCATCATCTACTCTATCATTCCCTCTACTTCGCGCTAACGCTCTAAGGGCAGCTGTAGTATCGTCTATATCAGGGATCGTCGTATTAACATCTGAAAATCCCCAACCGCCAGCTACAAGTGATGATGCATGTACGCTCCAATCTACCTTTTTAGTTTGTTGTTTTTGCAATAAATACTCCGTCGCCCTTTGAATCATCTTATTTTCATTTGTAACTTTAGCTTCTTGCAATGAATAGCTAAGTAAAGCGGTATCCCATACGGTAGAAGGAGAATTTTGCAAATGACTTCCTCTGTCCATCTTCCATATATAAGATTTTAATCCTGTCACAGCTTTCTCAATAATTGGAGACTGAATAGAGTGTCCTAATGCAAGCAAAGCATAAATCATATAAAACGTAGCACTGGCGTAACTATATAATGTTCCATTTTCATCTATACGCTCCTTCATAAAGCGCTCTACTTCTTCGTATCCTTTATGATGTAACGATAATGGATAAGATATTACCTTTTTCACATCACCTAAAAACGATTGAAACAGCGGAGACCGCTCCTCTCGAAACCATTGCCCACCCCCGCCTGCAATATGATTTAAATTTGGCAATAACTTTTTCTCTACACGGAATCTCTTATTCATACAAATCATCATCGGAATTAAATGTATACGCGCTGAGCTGCTTAGCCCAAATATACTGAGGGGGGAGTCATCTTGTAAAAATAAGATTGGCGTTGGAAAGTGAAAAAGCGCAGGAAATTCATATTCTCCATGAATCGCTAATAAAAATTTCGTCATAAAATGAGCACGAGAAACTCCCCCGTGTTCCTTAATAAACATTTCAGCTCGCCTCATATTCATAGCTTCTTTCGAATATCTTTCCGAAGCAAGTAAAGCAGCATATGCTTGAATCGTCGCGGATAAATTCCCTCCCTTTTCATCTTCGTATAATTTCCAAGTCCCTTCATTTGTTTGAAGAGATACTAACCTTTTCACAAACGGTTCTATTTCGTCATTTCGCCCTAATAATTTGAGTAAAAAAATCATGTGACAATCCGTTAGCAAAGCTCCTTCAAAACAAAATTGCCACGTTCCGTCTTGCCTTTGCATCGTTTGAAGTGCAGTCGTTCTCCGCTCTATCTCCTCATGCACTTTGTCATATAGTAGCACACCGCTCACCCACCCTTTCTAAGTCCGTATACGATATTCGAAAACTCATCTTAATATGTATGAAAACAAAGAAAAGCAGAACGTGCATTACACACATTCTGCTTACAAACAATACCCAACCCCGACAACAATTCCTAATAGTGCACCAACAACAACTTGATACGGTGTATGTCCAACGAGCTCATTTAACTTTTTATATTCTGTTTGTCTACCATGAAAAAAATCATTCAATATTTTCGCTTGCTTACTTACCGCAAGCCTTACTCCTGAAGCATCGTACATAACAATAATGGCAAAAATAGCGGCAACCGCAAATATTGGACTCTCCACACCTTCCACCACTCCGACACCTGTAGCAAGTGCAGTAACAGTCGAAGCATGCGAACTTGGCATTCCACCTGAAGCAAAGAACTTAGCAAAATCAAACTCGCCTGTTTTTATTAATTTAAAAACGACTTTCGTTAACTGTGCTAAAAACCAAGAAATTATAGCTGCTATAAGTGGATCGTTATGTAAAATTGTTTCCATGTTTTTCAGCTCCTCACTGACTATAATGGAATTTCTATATAATATAAGTATAAAGAAAAATGCGTAGAAAATACTACGCATTATGATACTTTTGCTGATTTATTTTTAATAAATTTTGGTTGCTTCTGTAGTAGAAACTTTGTTTTCGCCATTGAAAAGACAAATAAAGCAATCCATATACAGAAAAACGCAATCATATGAGTAGATGTGAAATGTTCACCAAAAACGAACACACCTAAAATTAAACTAATAGTCGGCGCGATGTATTGTAAAAATCCTATCATATAGAGCGGAATAAGTTGTGCTCCTTTAGCAAAATAAAAGAGTGGTAACGCTGTAACAATACCTGCCCCTATTAAAAGAAACGTTGATATTGCCGAAATAGAACCGAACGAACCAAAGCCATGAACTCCTGTCATAAACAAATATATAAGTGCAAATGGCGTCACTAACATCGTTTCCATCGTAAGCCCAATTGTTGCATCATAATTTAATAATTTTTTTGTTAATCCATATAATCCAAATGAAAAAGCAAGTGAAAGAGAAACCCATGGAATTGATCCGAAACGTATCGTTAAAATAACAACGCCCAATCCAGCTAAACCAACCGCAACATATTGCCAAAAATTAAGCTTCTCTTTTAAAACAACTGTACCAAGTAAAATACTTATAAGTGGATTAATATAATACCCAAGACTTGCTTCGATTACATGGTTATGATTTACGGCCCATATGTATACAAACCAGTTTCCACTAATAAGTACCGAAGCAATTGTTAATGACATTAATAATTTAGGTCGTTTAAAAAGGGCCACTAACTCCCCACCAAACTGACGAAACCTCTTCGTTACTCCTAAAACTAACAACATAAAAACAAATGCCCAAACGATGCGATGCGCTAATATTTCATCTGCCGGTACTTCCTCCACCCATTTCCAATAAATCGGAAGGACTCCCCACATCGTATACGCACCTGCTGCATATATAATCCCCTGCTTTTGCTCTGCTGTTTGACTCCCCATCTTCCTTTTTCTCCTCTTCTCTTTTTTTCTTCATTATAAAGTCTCACATGCTTACTTTACCAATATTCAATCTGCATTTCTTTCGACATTCCTCTTGCAAATCCTTTATATGTATAAAAACACTCCTACTGTTATAATAACGAGCACTGGAATACCGAAGACAAATTTACTTTTATGTGTCTTATGATGAAACATATACATACCAATCCAAGCTCCAACCGCTCCTCCAGCTGCAGCTGATAAAAACAACGTACTTTCTGGCGTTCTCCACTGCTTTTTCTTTGCTTTTCGCTTATCAAGCCCCATCATACTAAATGCTATAACGTTGATAATAATAAAATAAATCCATTTCATCTCTTTCTCTCCCTTAAAAAATCCGCTTTATGTTAACACGAAAATAAGGTGCGCACAAATAAAAATGGCTATAGGTAAAAAAACTTTAGCCTACAGCCATAATTGTAATACCTTATACTCTATTTCTAATCTTACTATGTTTTTTCGCGTATATAAAATAAATAAAAATACCTACAATAACCCAAATTGCAAAACTGATTAAAGTGGTTTTAGAAAGATTTAATGCTAAATATAAACAACTTACTATCGCAAGTATAGGTAAGAATGGAACTAACGGAGCACGGAACGGTCTTTTCAAATTAGGATGTGTCTTCCTTAATACAATTACAGCTATAGATACAAATATGAAAGCTGTTATCGTTCCCACATTCACTAAATTTGCCAACAAATTCAAGTCCAATAAACCTGCTAATACAGCCGCAAGAATACCCGTAATCCATGTATTAAAAAATGGTGTTTGATAACGTTTATGAACACTCGAAAATCTTTTTGGTAACAATCCATCTCGGCTCATCGAGTATGATACTCGAACAAATGCGAACATAGCAACTAACAGAACTGTTGTTAAACCAGCTATCGCTCCAACTGATAATAGACCAGCAATTCTATCCTCTCCTACAATACGCAGTGCATATGCAACTGGATCAGCTACATTCAGATCCGTAAATGGAACCATTCCAGTTAACACGAATGAAACACCAACATAAAGAATTGTACAAATGCATAAAGAGACAAGTAATCCAATTGGAACGTTACGTTGTGGGCGTTTCACTTCCTCTGCTGCTGTTGCAACTGCATCGAAACCTAAAAAGGCAAAAAATACAGTAGCAGCTCCTCCAATAACACCATGGTATCCAAAAGGAAGAAACGGCTGCCAATTCTCTGGCTTTACATAGTTTGCTCCTACAATAATAAATACTAAAATAACAGCCAGTTTAATAATAACCATTATATTATTTATACGTGCACTTTCTTTCACACCACGACTTAGTAAAAATGTAACAATTAAAATAATAATAACCGCTGGCAAGTCGATAATCCCGCCATTCCCCATCCCTGGTGCAGAAGCAATGATTGCCGGAATATGAATATTAAACCCTAGTAGCAATGACTGAAAATAGGCTGACCATCCCGCCGCCACCGCAGAAGTAGCTAATAAGTACTCTAACATGACACACCAGCCAACTATAAAAGCAAAAATCTCACCTAATGTCATATACGTATACGAATACACACTTCCTGAGACCGGGACTGTAGATGCAAATTCAGCATAACAAAAGGCTACACAAGCACATACAATTGCAGCTAACATAAAAGATAATACAATTGCTGGACCAGCATGTTTCGCAGCTACAATACCTGTTAATACGAAAATACCTGTACCAATAATTGCTCCAATTCCTAAAAGCGTTAAATCAATTGCTCCTAAAGTTTGCTTTAACACTTTTTTCTTTTCTTCATTCATTGCTTTCTTTATAAATAAACTCATTCGTAGAAACCTCTTTTTCAAAATTATCCCTTACTCATTACAATCTTTATTACTGTTGCTATTACACATTAATAATATTCATGCTTTACTTTCACTCCCTATATAGACTCCACAAATTACATAATTTAAAATCAGAAAAATCAATCTTCTAAAAACAAGCTTGTTAACAGGCTTGTTTTTAGAAGATTGATTGAATTTATCACAGGATTAATTATATTGTCAACAATATAATTAATTCACCCGAATTGAATAATTATAAATAAAATAGCATTCCAAAATATACGATACCACTCACGAACACTGCTGATTCCCATTTTAATACAATTTTCATTATTCCAAAATTCATTTTTATACATTTAACTCAATGTAATCCCCGTATGCAAACATGATAAAATCAGTCGATTTGTTATACAGAAATAACTATCCATCTTATTAGAGCAATTAACTTTCCTGCAAATTACAAACAGTATTTTCACTTAAGACAATAAAAAAAGCGCAGATGTTCATCTGCGCTTTATTCTTCCGCTTCAATTTCTGTACTATTATTATCGATATGTTCCTTTTGAGCTTCTTCTTGCAGCTCTGCTGAAATCATTCCATAATAAATTTCTGGATATAATCCAAATATTTGATATACGCTTCCTAAAAATGGCATCGGAATCCCTCATTTCTAAAGTTGTATTGTCATTCTTAAGGATTCCCTTTTCACTCATTATACATTCGTTTTTGGCACTTCTTCTTCATCGGGAACATGTAATATATTTTGCCATTTTTTATAAGGCGCACTATTTGGATCCACATACCCTTTCGCATACGAACGATCCCACAATTGTTTCATAAACATCTCTTTCTCTTTCTTCGCAACCATATCTGCACCTGTTCCGTAATAGTTTTGGAAATACAGCTCAATTTCATCAAGGAATAGCCTTAACAAATCGTCAGATGTTTCTTCTAACGTCGGGTCATATTTTGCCTCACGGTCATACATTAAAATCATATCTAAAATATTATGAACATGCTCTTTACGGAGCCATCTTATATCTTGAGCGCCTAATACAAATGCATGTGTATATAAATGTCCACCTTGTATCATTGCCTTTTCTTGTTCTTCTTCAAATCGTGACAAGATGTTTTCATAAATAAACGGATTATGAAGCAATGCTCTGTGCAACTTATAACTTTCACTTGAAATATTTTTCCCCATCGACTGAATTAAAAAGCTACGGCCAACACCATTATATTGATACACGAATTGTCCATCAACAGCAACTAAGCTAATCCAGCGATACATATACGCGTATAGAAGAGCACGATTACATTTGTCGTAATCTAACTTCGTTTGCGTTGCATTCAAGTCTGGCATAAAGGCTGGTAAGTGCCAATATTTATCTAAATGCGGCGTCAAACTAGATTTTTTACTATTTAATTTGTTCACGCGGCGATAATACGATTGAAAATAATCACCTTTATCGTTCATAAAACCATTCGCAATATGTCCAGATGAAAGCTTAGGAAAATCTTGTAGCGATAATCCGTAATGAGCACGATAACAAATCACTTCAAATGGTGAAAACGCCTCGTTTACCGTATCTTTTTCTTTAAACATTTCTTGCAATAACTCTTCTTGCAATTCTTGTTTTAAAGATGGATGTACGCCCCAATATTGTAATTCTCTATGATGAGAAACTTTCGGAACGAACGGACTTGCTAAATGGAAAAGATCTTCAATTTTTTCACGAACGTATTCATCACGATCACGCTTCTTGAAATCTGCTTCTTTTCGCAATGCTTCAACGATATTAAGCTCTAATTTGTCACGATAGCGCACTTGAAGTTCGTCATAACAATAACTCAATATATGTTCACGATAGAAGTCTTCCACCTTTTTCGACTGAATTTCTTCGGCTTTCGCATCACGACAATATTCCCCGTACAAGCTCATATAAATTTCGGACGATATATCTTTCGGTAATACACCTAAATTTAAATGTTGCTGCATATCTTGCCAAATCTTTTCTTGCAATTTCTCTTCAGCTAATACGTATACATTCGTCGGGTTCGTTTTCCCCTCAAATTCCTTGCTTCGCTTTTGGATTTCAAACAATAAATTTTCACGTGTTTCGTATAAATTATCAAAGAATCTTTCCCAATATTGAATCATTTTATCAACTGCTTGGTATAGCGATTGATACACGAGTTCTAACAACATTTCTTTACGATACTCACTTAATTTGTGTACGTACTGCGTTACAATATCTTCAAATTCTTTTTTAAACAAACGCTGCTGATTATTAATCATTTTTCCAAACCAGCCTTGTTGCTGCGCAATTTCAACGCGGCGAACAGCCGTTACAGTTCCATCAATATTACTCACATTAAATTTCTTATCGTAGTTTTGAATTAAATTACGCTTTTGTTCATTATTTTCATGTAGTCGATTCATCTTCTCTACTAACTGCTTACGAATTTCATACAGCATAAAACGTGCTGCAACTGGATGAACTGGATCCGTTTTCTTTAAAAACCATGTATTTAATTGGTAAGACTGTCCTTCTGAGCCACTCGGTGTAAAGCGGTCTGATTCGATCATGTCATATAAAAGGGTAGTAACATGCTCATGTACACGGCTCGGAATGGCATAAGCATATAAACGAACCGCATGATCAACTCTCGCTACTTCCCCCTTCATTTGTTCCATCATTTTAAGCTTCGCAGCCGATATTTTGCACTCATGCTGCAGGCGGTTTAATTCCTCATCTTTTTGCACTGTACGGTGTACGTAACTCTCTACAGCATCTAAAAACAATTTTGATTTTGCAACACCGAGCTTACCACCCTCTGCCCCCTCACGTGTTTCATGGTACATTTGTCTATAAAAAATATGAGCTTGTTCTGGCCGAGTAGCAAGATGCTCTAAGTCTTCTAAATAACTTTTCCCGCGCTCTGGCTTTTCACGCTGCATACCACGTTTGACATCTTGGTCGTATCTTTGCTTTTTTTCTTGAAACAGTTGATCTAAATGAAGCCAAGATTCATCTAAACCTTGCACCGCCCATTTTAAAGCACAGTATTTCAAAACGTGCTCATACGGATAAATAAGTTTTGCCGTTCCTGCTCCGCAATATCTCCCTTTCCCACTCGATTCTGCCAATTGCTGAATTTGATTATCTTCTTGTGCAAAATGATTTGCAGACATTGGACTAAATAACTGTAAATAAATCGTATTTGCCATTTGCTCCATATAATCCGATAAATTGTGCAAATGGTGCCCATGTAAATTTTCATAATCATATAAGAAACAATAATTGTACGGTAAATGATGCTGCTTTATCGTATGGTTTGTTCTTCCGTCCTCATCCACTTGATCAGGACGATATTCTAATTCAATCGTTACGCCGCCTCGTTTTGATAATTCACCAGTCGATCCAAGCGTAATAGCGTGCAACTCTTTTAACGATGCATAACCATTCGCTTGCACAGTTTCAAACTCTTTCGCACTAACCGTTCTCGTCTTAACTAAAACATCTGGCATTAAAAACGCACCGCGAATTAAAATGTTATGATGCTGCAATTTCTTCCGGAGCATCTCACGCAAATATAATGCGATTTGTAAAAACATCCCTGAGCCTGTTCCGCCGGCTAGTGATGTTACAATAATGACACGTACACCATATTCCGTCTGATCACTTGTAACTGGAAAAATCTTCTCGATTTCTTGCCAAAACGATGTGAGTTTATCTTCTTTCATCGCAGCACGTAACGCTAACCGTGAAATGACGCGTAACTGTCCAGCCCCTTCTGTTAACGGTTTATCAAGTATAGTCGGGTCCATCGGAAACCACTCTGGAATCGTTGGATCTCCCGCAATATACTCTCTCGGTGTTTTACTCGAGCTCGTTTGCGTCTTAAACTTCCGAATATGATCAAATTTACTCAATGTATTCACATCTGTATCAAATACATGCATCGCTACCTTTTTACGACGCTCCTCAGGTAATCTTTCATATATTTGATGTGTGACAGTACTACCGATTCCACCTAAGCCAATTAAAATTGTTGGAACTTGTAATGTCATGTGAACCACCTTCCTATTCTTGCTTGTTTGAAAAGAAGAATAAAGAGAGCCGGGCCTCCTCCGCCCCTCTTACACCCTATCTACTATTCACATTCGTACCGGTAAATCTCCTTACCATATCCTCTATCAATTACTAAAAGTTCATTTGGATACAACGTCTTATGCTCCATTCCTACCTCTTCCTCTGTTATAAACATCCCATCAATAATCATCCCAACCACTTGCGATTCTTTCGCTACAAATATAGATTTCGATCCTTTTTTCGCTATTAATGTTACAGATTGCACAGTCTTTCTTTCTGCTCGGAATGGAATGCCAAAATAGTGCTTCCACCATTTATTTTTAAGTAACTCTGGTTCAGATTGATAAAGCCAATCTTTCGCTACTTCTTGATCCCATTCGTAATATAGTAATGCTTTCCTATGAAATCTCGGACGAACAATCCATCCTAAAATAATAATTCCTACTATTAAAAGTAATAAAGTGATAGGAATTACAAATTTAAAAATGAGCGCATACTTCTCAAAAAACGGCGCATTTTCAATGTGCAGTACGATCTTTTCCTTTACTTCTTGTAATGTTGAATCATTGATCGTGATGGTAGCCTCTACGGTGCCGGTATCTGTAAAATTGAATGTGTCGGAGTAATAAGGTCGAGGATAAACATAAACTTGACTACCATGCTGTTTTAATTCATAGTTGATCGATTGATTCGATGTGACACCAGTAGATTTTAATAGTTTCTTTACAGCCTCTTCTGTCATCGGTTTACCATTTAACTGGGGCTGTAAAATAAATGGTTTACTATTTTCTAAATTTGTTACCTTTTCTTCATAATCTTTCGTAACAGCTTGAAGTGTTAATTTTGGTTTTTCAGCTGGTTCAATCTTGAATTCTTTCGTCTGTCTATAAAATCCCTTTATATTCATATGGACTTTCCCGCGTACTAACGCTTTACCAACCTGTGTCTCGTAATAAAACACATGTCTTTTATCATCCCACTTCATCGGATACTGCTTTCCATCTATTTCTACTTCTGCTTCGAAATAAGAAGTTTGAATTGGTAATTCAGTAGGTTTCGCTTCAATAACAGCTGTCACACCTTCATACATTTTCTCAACATTTTTTCTATCTTTATCATCTTTGTCGTACGTAGAAACAGTATAATTAAGCGCTGGTTCAACAAGTACTTGTAATCCCTCTTTCTCAATGTCCTGATCCACTTCTATCGTATATGTCCCTGGCTTAATCACTTCCTGGTTCGCTGTACTTACATGCACTATATTTCCGAATAATTTAGCTTCTCCTGGTGCATGTATAGAAAAAGAAGACTGCAATTGTAACGGTTTGGAAAGTTGCATAACTTTATAATTAGACAAAGAAGGTGATTGTCGTACAAGCGTCATACGCTTTAATGGAAACGGTGTTGTAATCTCTACTTTTTTCCCTACTATTTTCGTTTTGACAATCGACTCAACAGAAGAAAATGGATCACGATTTGCAACTAATGCTGCCACTTGATTCACACTTTGTACAATACCATCCTCACCGCTAGACGGCATGACAACTCCATTCATTTCTTTTTTCCAAATCTCTTTAAACGTATTTAACTGCAGCTTCTCTTGCTGCCCTAAATCCTCTTCCATCGTGATTAAAACTGGATGTAAAGAGATCTTTTTCGAATCCATTTCTTTCTTAAACTGCGCTAACTTCTGTGTAATTTGTTCTTTTCCGCCAATCTTATCTTTCTCCAAATCATTAAATGCCCCGTCAGTTAATACAATAAGCCAAAATTCACGTTTCCCATCTATATCTGCTTCCTTTTTTATAGATTGCATCGCCGTTTCTACTGCGCTAAATGGAGTATTTAAATATGTTTTCCACGCCCCAATCCCCTCAATTTCTGTTTGCCTTTGATCCTTTGTTAATGAAATGTTTAATGGAGCATCCGGCTTACTCATTGGAACGTAAGAAAATTTATCTTTCTCATCTAATAGCGCAACTAAACTTTGCAAGGCGTAATTGGCATACTTCCAGCGATCGTTATTTCTCATGCTGCCCGAATCATCATATACAAGTGAAACGACCCTTTCCTTTGCCTCCTCTCCTTTTGCAAAAACTGAAAAAGGTAAACATATAAATAGAAACAGCATGAACGTGGCACAAATTCGAATTTTCATGATGAGGCTTCGCCACCTTTGTAGACAAATTCCTATGTTTAAATTTATGAGAGGAAACAAGATATATGACTTGTATTTTAGGACAACGAACGCACCTTAACTTTATTATGTAAACATATATATAACTTGGTAATATTCCTTCTAGCATTTTCTATCCAATTATATAGGTAAAAAAGCCTGTTTAAGCTCCACCCTTAAAACAGACTTTTCCTACTTTTAAAATTGAAAACTCTTAACAAAAAGTTTGATTTTTAATCAGCACATCACTTCAATTGTATATCCTCCAGGTGCTTCGACATAAAACGTATACGCATGTGCATGTTTAGGCGGTTCGACTGAAAATCCGTCTTTCTTCAATCTTTGATTAATTTTATTAACTTGTTCTTCATTTTTTTGTGGAAATCCTACATGAAATGTTTTTGGATAATGAACTTCTTTTCCCTTCATTAAGGTTAATATAAACCCATCATTATCACGCATAACTGCGAAGCCATTTCCCGTTGTTCCACCACAAGTTAAACCAAAATACTTTTCTAAAAATTCTCTAGCAGCTGTTACATCTGTAACTGTTAAATTAAGATGATTAATTTTCAATTCACTCACCTTCTTTCTTAATTTTCTAACATTTTATCATATAAATAAAAAACACGCCTTTCACAGCGTGTTTCATTGCTTCACATATACCTCAACAATTGGATTATCTTTATTATCTGCATGTAAACGTATATTCTCTTCACCCGTATTATAAATGCTAGCTACCAGCATAACTGTTAACAAATTCGGTATTTTCGCATCACTCCCATATTTTCGTTCAAGAGCTTCTGTATACTCGAAATCCAAATCACCCTGCACATATGTATACACTTCAAAACCATCTTCCAAATTACAAACTACTGTATCTATAATATCCGCTCCTACTTGCTTCTTCATTTCACCTCGCAATGCTTCTATAAATTCTTCCCAAGGAACTTCGTACGTCTGAAATTGATCTGTAGATTTCATTTCATTTCCTCCTCACTATATATCCTGTTCGTATATTTCCCCTTTCCTATAACAATTATGATAGATAGGTCATTCGTACAAGCCGCACTTGTCCCCCTTACATATCGTATTACTGTAATGGGGGAAGGAGGAAAGAACATGCATAGACAAAAATGTTATAATACATGCCAACGTTATTTCGGAAAAGTTGTTCGAATTGAAGATCGTGATGGTCATATCCATTTAGGAAAAATAATAGACGTGACAAATGATTCTGTTTGGATTGAGCCAGTACAGCAGCGTTCATCTTTTGATACAGGATTTGGATACCATGGCGCATATTCAAACGGCGGATGTGATATTTGCGGCGGTCTTAGCAGATGTGATAACTGTGGATTTGGATGTGGTGGTGGATTCGATGGTGGATTCAGTGGTGGATTCGGTGGCTGCGGATGTGGCCGTCGTGGTTGCGGCGGTTGTGGCTTTGGTGGCGGCTGGGGATTTGAACTCGGATTTGGCTTTATTTTTGGAATTACTTTGGCTGCATTATTTTTCATCTAACATAGTAAAGAGTTGACTATCTTTAGCCAACTCTTTTTCTCTATTTCTCACATATAAAAATGCGATGCCCTAAAATATGTTGATACATAAGCAGTACTTGTTCGTGTTGCACCCACGCCTCATACAATTCTTCCGGAATAAACGGTGATACATTCCACTCTGGCTCTTCCATATGTCCTGCAACTGTTTCTGCAATAGTTCCGCCACCCGCAATTGTAATTCTTTTAAAATTTGCTGCTTGAAATAAATGAATCCACTCATTCTCAGTTAATAATTCTTTCATACCGTATAACTGTCCAATCTTTTCCTCCTCTTTCTTCTCAATATGTTTTTCGGTAATCATTTCAATGACAACAAGCTTTCCATCCTTTTGTAATACACGATAACATTCCGAAATAACCTTTTCTTTATTTGTAAAAGCGAGGATAGATTCTCCAAGTACAAGCTCAAATGAATCATTTAAACACGGTAATCCTTCTACATCTCCTTGAATCAATTGTATATTTAAACCATCAAACAACCATCTATCTTTCGCTTTTTGAATCATAATTTCATTCTTTTCAACCGCTGTCACTTTATAACCCAATTCTTTTGTCATATACGCCGCTGTTTTCCCCGTGCCGCAACCTATCTCAAGGACACTAGCCCCATGTCTAAGTGGCAATTGAGATAATAATTGTTTTGTTAACGTAAAACCACCAGGATGAGCACTCCCTATTCCGTAGTAAGCTAGAAAATCGATGTATGTGTTTCGTTTCATGAGATTCTCCTTTGAGTTTTCTATAATACATATATTCATCCATAAAAAAATAGTGCACAGAAAAAAAAGCATTTTCAAGTGCTATAATACCGCAACTTGAAAATGCTTTTTTCTTTTATTATTTCTCTTCTACATACGCCCATTTGAAACTATATTCCGGACTAATATTATGTTTCACAATTCCCTTTACATTTGGTTTCATAACATATGATCTACCACTTTGATATAAAGGTACGAGCGCTACATCTTCTTCAAGTAACAATTTTTCTGCTTTCCCTAACTCTGTCCAACGTTTTTTTGCATCAGCCATCCATTCCGTCTTACTTTTATTAATAATGTCATCATATTTTGAATTTGAATAGCTCATCTGGTTCTGCGAATTTTTCGTTTCAAACATATCAAGATATGTCATTGGATCCGCATAATCTGGATTCCAGCCGCCATATGAGAAATCATAATCTTGTTCTGATTCTAATTTTAGTTTTTGCTTAAATGGCTGAAGTTTAATATTTACTGTTACACCTTTTAAATTCTTTTCAATTTGATCTTTTACATACTCCCCAACTTTTTTCGCATTACCAGTATCATAATTTAATAGCTCTATTGTCACTTGATCTTTTCCAAGTTCTTTTTTCGCTTCTTCCCAAGCTGCTGCTGCCTTTTTCGAGTCTTGGTTTAAACCATTCTTAAATGTTTCTGCAAAATCTTTACCGTCTGGACCACTTGCTAAACCTTTTGGTACTAAGTAATCCACTGGTTTTGAACCGTCATTTAGAATTACATTCGTTAAACCTTTCTTGTCAATTGATGATGCAATTGCTTCACGTAATTTTTTGCTCTTTAACGGTGTATCTTGCCCACCTCGTTTTTGATTTAAACGTAAGTAAAACGTGCTTGTTTCTGAATATGCTCCAAACTCCTCTTTATTGTTTCTATACTTATCAACAAATTCACCTGATAAAAGTGCGAAATCAATTGCACCTGTATCATATAAATTTACTCTAGTAGCCCCTTCTTTTACTACACTATAATTAATTTCATCCAGCTTCACTGTCTTTTTATCCCAATACTGATCATTTTTCTTTAATTTCCATCCTTGCTCATGTTTCCAATCGGTAAGCACAAACGGTCCATTATAAACTGTCGTATCAGACTCTAAACCGTATTTATCTCCTTTTTCTTTTACGAATTTTTCATTTAATGGATAGTAAGACGCGAATGCCATTAAATTCAAGAAATACGGTACTGGTCTTTCTAGTTCAACTTCAAGTGTATAATCATCTACCGCTTTTACACCTAATGTAGAAACTTCTGCTTTCCCTTGATTTATTGCCTCTGCATTTTTAAGATAATATGCAATAAATGCATACTCAGCAGCTGTTTTTGGATCTACTAGACGTTGCCATGCAAATACGAAATCTTTCGCTGTTACAGGATCACCGTTTGACCATTTTGCATCTTTCCGTAATTTGAATGTATATTTTTTGCCATCCTCGCTTGTCGTACTAGATTCTGCCGCAGCTGGAATTGGCTTATTATCTTTATCTAGACGATATAACCCTTCCATCGTGTTTCCTAAAATTTGAGAACCTAACGTATCTGTATTTTTCGAAGTATCCATCGTCGGAATTTCATTCGTTTCTGTACGATTTAATACTTGCTTTGCTGCGTATTTAATATCAGAGTTTTTCCCTTCCCCACTATTAGACGTTGTAGTAGTCGTCTTCTTCTCCCCACCAGATCCTGAACATGCTGTTAACGCCATGCTCATTGCTAATACTGGCGCTACAACCGCCGTGAACTTCTTCATCTTTTTCTTCATTCTTGTACCCTCCCCAATTATATGTATGCTACTAACTTTTAGAGATTTCTACCAACTTTATTTATCAGAAAATTCTTATTAATTAATATTCTACTATTTTTTTCGGTTTTGTAAAGTATTTTTAAGAATTTTCTAAAAGTTTATTTTTTTATGATAGTAACTTGTTATTTTACTATTATATGAATTATCCCCCATCTACTATATGTAAACATACCTCCTCTTATTCTTCTCTATTACTAAATTCTATATTTTTCTCATCAATATGAAATCTCTGCTATCATTTATCTATCCAATTGTTGAACTCTTTTCTAATTTCCTACAGTAGAATTTTAAAAGTAACCTCAAAATTTCCATGTGCCTTATTCTCCTATTCATACAAAAAAAAGCATTTCAAAAGCATATTAGCCACTTTTGAAATGCTTTCATGTTATTTCTTTCCGCCATCCTCAGTTACATACGCCCACTTAAAGCTATATTCTGGACTGATGTTGTGTTTCACAATTCCTTTTACATTCGGTTTCATTACATATGATCTTCCTGTTTGATATAAAGGTACTAATCCAGCATCTTCTTCAAGGAATAATTTTTCTGCTTTCCCTAACGCTTCCCAACGTTTCTTCGGATCAGACAGTAATTCATTACCTGCTTTTTGTACCATTTCATCGTATTTCGGGTTTGAATAACTCATTTGGTTATATGGGCTCTTCGATTCAAACATATCAATAAATGTCATCGGATCCGCATAGTCTGGACTCCAACCTGCATAAGAGATTTCATAATCTTGCGCTGATTCTAATTTTAATTTTTGTTTGAACGGCTGAATTTTCGTATTAATCGTTACACCTTTTAAATTTTTCTCAATTTGATCTTTAACATAATCAGCAATCTTTTTCGCAGTTCCATCATCATAGCTTAGTAATTCAATTGTAACTTGATCTTTTCCAAGTTCCTTTTTCGCTTCTTCCCATGCAGCTGCTGCTTTTTTCGTATCTTGTTTCAGACCATTTTTAAACGTATCTTGATAATCTTTACCGTCAGGTCCTGTCGCAAGCCCTTTTGGAACCAATTGATCTGTTGCTTTTGATCCATTATTTAAAATAACATTTGCTAAACCTTTTTTATCAACTGATAATGCAATTGCTTCACGAAGTTTTTTACTCTTTAACGGTGTATCTTGTCCGTTACGCTTTTGATTTAAACGTAAGAAGAATGTACTTGATTCTGCATACTCACCGTATTCATCTTTATTCGATTTATATTTATCTACAAACTCTCCTGATAGTAGTGTGAAATCAATTGATCCTGTATCATATAAATTTACTTTCGTAGCAACTTCTTTTACTACACTATAATTAATTTCTTCTAATTTCACAGTCTTATTATCCCAATATTTATCATTTTTCTTCAACTGCCATCCTTGTTCATGTTTCCATGAAGACATAACGAATGGCCCATTATACACCGTTGTATCTGCTTCTAAACCAAACTTATCTCCTTTTTCTTTTACAAACTTTTCATTTAATGGATAGTATGACGGGAATGCTAATAAATTTAAGAAGTACGGTACCGGTTTTTCTAATTCTACTTCTAGCGTGTAATCATCTACCGCCTTCGCTCCTAATTCAGTTCCAGGTTTTTCACCTTTATTAATCGCTTCTGCATTTTTAATATAGTAGGCAATAAACGCATATTCCGCCGCTGTGTTTTTATCAAGTAAGCGCTGCCATCCGTATACGAAATCTTTCGCTGTTACAGGATCTCCATTTGACCATTTCGCATCTTTACGCAGTTTAAACGTATATTTTTTACCATCTTCGCTTTTCGTACTTGATTCTGCAGCAGCTGGAATAGGCTTATTATCTTTATCAAGACGATATAACCCTTCCATTGTGTTCCCTAAAATTTGTGCCCCTAACGTATCAGTAGATTTAGAAGTGTCCATCGTCGGAATTTCTTGGTTTTCCGTACGATTTAATACTTGCTTCGCTGCATATTTAATATCAGATTTTTTTTCTTCCCCACTATTAGATGTAGTAGTCGTTTTCTTCTCTCCACCTGACCCAGAGCACGCTGTCAATGCAACGCTCATCGCTAAAACTGGTACTACAACTGCTGTTAACTTTTTCATCTTTTTTCTCTTCATTTTTATACCCTCCCCAATTATATGTACAATACCAACCCTTGAGAGACCCCTTGCTAAGGATTTACTTTTCAGAAAATTATAACTAATATTATTCTACTCTATTTTCCGCGTTTGTAAATAGTTTTATTTTAAATATTCAGATTTTTTCTTCGTGATTTAGTATGATTTATCCCTCATCTACTGTATTTACATACTATACCCCTTATTCTTCTCTATTTAATTACAATAAAAAAAGCATTCCAAAAGTAGATTAGCTACTTTTGGAATGCTTTTTTAAAAGCTATTATTTTCCGTCTTTCTCAGTTACATAAGCCCATTTAAAGCTATACTCTGGACTAATATTATGGTGAACAATGCCTTTTATATTCGGTTGTAAAACGTAAGCATCTCCACGTTGATATATAGGTACAAGCGCTACATCCTCTTCAAGTAATAATTTCTCTGCTTTTCCTAGTTCTTCCCAACGTTTTTTAGCATCATTCGTTAATTCACCGCCCGCTTTTTTGATCATTTCATCATATTTCGGATCAGAGAAGCTCATTTGGTTATGAGAATGCTTAGAATCAAACATATCTAAGAATGTCATTGGATCTGCATAGTCAGGTCCCCAGCCAGCAAACGAAATATCATACTCTTGCTCAGTTTCTAATTTTAGTTTTTGCTTGAATGGCTGAAGTTTAATATTTACTGTTACACCTTTTAAATTTTTCTCAATTTGATCTTTTATATATTCTCCAACTTTTTTCGCATTACCAGTATCGTAGTTTAAAAATTCAATCGTAACTTGATCTTTGCCAAGCTCTTTTTTCGCTTCTTCCCATGCTGCAGCTGCCTTTTTGGAGTCTTGTTTCAGACCATTTTTAAATGTCTCTTGGAAATCTTTACCATCCGGTCCAGTTGCTAAACCTTTTGGTACTAAGAAATCAGCAGGTTGTGAGCCATCATTTAAAATAACAGTTGCTAAATTCTTTTTATCAATTGATAACGCAATTGCTTCACGTAATTTTTTGCTCTTTAACGGTGTATCTTGTCCACCACGTTTTTGATTCAGACGGATGAAATACGTACTCACTTGTGAATATGTTCCAAACTCATCTTTCTTATTTCTATATTTATCGACAAACTCACCATTTAATAAAGCAAAGTCAACTTGACCGCTATCATATAAATTCACACGAGTTGCTTGCTCTTTTACAACGCTATAGTTAATTTCATCTAATTTTACAGTCTTTTTATCCCAATATTGATCATTTTTCTTCAACTTCCAACCTTGCTCATGTTTCCAGTCAGTAAGAACGAACGGTCCATTATAAACTACTGTATCAGATTCTAAACCGTATTTATCCCCTTTTTCTTTTACAAATTTTTCATTTAGTGGATAATACGATGGAAATGCTACTAAGTTTAAGAAGTACGGTACCGCTTGCTCTAATTCAACTTCAAGCGTATAATCATCCAACGCTTTCGCTCCTAATTCAGTTACAGGTTTTTCTCCTTTATTAACCGCTTCTGCATTTTTTAGTGGGAATGCGATAAACGCATACTCAGCAGCTGTTTTCGGATCTAATAGACGTTGCCATGCATATACGAAATCTTTCGCAGTTACTGGATCACCATTTGACCATTTTGCATCTTTACGTAGTTTAAATGTATATTTTTTACCATCTTCACTTTTCGTACTAGATTCCGCGGCAGCTGGAGTTGGCTTATTATCTTTATCTAGGCGATACAAACCTTCCATTGTATTTCCTAAAATTTGCGAACCAAGTGTATCCGTATTTTTCGAAGTATCCATCGTTGGAATTTCATTTGTTTCTGTTCGATTTAACACTTGTTTTGCCGCTAATTTCCCCTCTGACTTGCTATCTCCACTTGAGTTTGTGCTTGTCTTTTTATCTCCGCCTGATGTAGAACATGCTGTTAGTGCCATGCTCATTGCTAAAACCGGTACTACAACTGCTGTTAGTTTTTTCATTTTTTTCTTTTTCATTTTCTGTACCCTCCCTAATTCTAAACGATATCTATTTAAGAATTTTCTGATAATTCTCTTTTTCTTTATATACTTATCAGACGATTCTTACTACTTCTTATTCTACTAATTTTTTAAAATTTGTAAAGTATTATTATTAAAAATTTTTAAAAAATTATTTTCTTACAGTAATATTCATAAAAATTCCATATAGTTTTTTAACATCGTTTTTTATCGTTACATATACACTAATTTAATAGTGTTAATTATGTTTTCTAATAAACAGACTGTAGATTATCGTTAATAAATAATGTATATTTTAGAAATCTTTTTCCTACAAAAACGAAAAAAGCCCACTTTCTCAGTGGACTTTCTAATTTACAACGGTAAATCCCTCTTCCTAAACACTACAATTGCTACTATGAAGATACAAAGCGCTCCAGCAGTTAAGCCTATACTTACTGGCCATATATTATATGTTCCTTCAGCAATTTCTTTCGGACGAAACAATGTAAATAAAGATATATTTCTCATCCACTCTAACTTATCACTTAATTTCCCTACCATATCTAATACGAAAAATAAGATTGTTAAACTGGCTGAGTAGCTAAGTGCCTTTCTTTCATCATTACATATACAAGAAAAGAAAAATGAATAGGCACTAACTACTAAAAATATAAGCCCTCCGACTATGTTTATTTTCAAAAATAATTCTCGATTTAAGTTATTATCTTTTAAAAACCATTCTGCACCTAATATACCAGCTACATAAGTAACAATTACAATTATTAGTAGCCCCAATATGAGAACAGCAGCTTGTGTAATTGCAATTTGCATCCTTGATACAGGTGTTGCTAATAAATATGCCATCGCCCCTTTATCTACATGACGAGCAATTAAATGCGTTGCAACCGTGACACAAAAAATTGTTAAAATGATAATAAACAATAGACTATAATATTCACCAGCTAAAAAATCCATTACATTTTGAATCGGACTTTCCATTCCAACAATTTTTTTCACACTACCAGGCATGGCACTTATTAATTCATTTAAACCTTTGGCTGAAACCATCGATGGGAATATCCAAATTAATAACCATAAATAAAGAGCTGCACCAGTAGCATAGCTGAATATACTTTTTTTCGTTTCTTTCAAACTAGCTAAAAACAATTGCTTATTCATGCTTTACCCCTTCTTCCTTATCGTAATAATGCATAAATAAATGTTCTAAATCCATTGCTCTCGTTTGAAGCGCCGTTACATTATAGTTTGAAAGTGTTTGTAAAACAGTTTGATAGTTTCCTTGCACAATAATCGATGCTTCTCTACCTTTCACCGCTTCAAATTGCAAATTACATTGTGTAAGAGACTCGATTTCTTCTTGAGATGATACGGTTACATCTATTACCTGTCGTCTCAAGCTTTGTAAATCATGAATATTTTCAACCGTTACAAGGCGACCATCTTTAATTATAGCCACTCTGTCACAAGTTCTCTCAATCTCAGTAAAAATGTGCGATGACATAAGGATTGTTTTTCCTCTTTGCTTTTCTTCTAATATTAAATCTATAAATACTTGCTGCATAAGTGGATCGAGTCCTGATGTCGGTTCATCTAAAATTAACACTTCTGGATCATGCATAAATGCCGCAACTATACCTACTTTTTGTTTCATTCCTTTAGACATTTTTCGAATTGGTGTTTTCACATCGAACTGCAAACGTTCTATCAATTCATCTCGTCTTTTTATATTTTTTAACCCACGCATTCCTTGCATCAAATTTAAAAACTCTAATCCATTCATTCCTTCAATAAAAGAAATCTCTCCTGGTAAATAGCCAACTTCTCTTTGAATTTTCGCAGCATCTTCCCAACAATCTAATCCGAAAATTGTCGCTTTACCAGCCGTCGGTTTTATAAATCCCATTAAATTACGAATCGTTGTTGATTTCCCAGCACCATTTGGTCCTAAGTAGCCAAAAACTTCTCCTTCTTTCACTTCAAATGTAATATCAAACAAGCCTTTTCCATTTGAAAACTGTTTTGTGACATTTTGAACTGAAATCATAAACCCACCTCATTTTTTGAAATATTTAACATGTGATATTTCAAAATTATTGTACTCCTCATCTTTCATATTCGCAACAACTTTTTGAAATATTTATACGTCCATATTTCAAAAATATTGTTTTCAATTATTTTTTCTTGTATATTTTAAATGAGGTGATTGTATTGAACGGCTTTGAAAAAGTGAAAGAAAAGAAAAAACGTGCCATTAAGGATGCGGCCTTTAAATTATTTTCAGAACGTGGATTTAATGAAGTGAAAATAGAACATATTGCAAAAAAAGCAAACGTTTCTCAAGTGACAATTTATAATCATTTCGGAAGTAAAGATGCGTTATTTAGGGAACTTATACAAGAATTTATAATATCTGAATTTCAATATTATAAAGAGCTTGCAGAAGAAAAATTACCTTTTCATGATATGATGCAAAAAATGATTGTAAGAAAAATGAATACTGGGGGGTTATTTCAGCCTGATATGTTACTACAAATGATGCAAAGAGACGAAGCGCTCCGAGAATTTATTTATAGTTATCAAAACGAAAAAATCTTGCCTTGGTATTTAGAAATATTAGAACAAGCACAGCGCAAAAATGAAATTAATCCACACCTTTCAAAAGAAATGATGTTACTTTACATTCAAATGTTCACTAAATTAGGTGATGATTTCGGGGCACAGCTTCTTGAAGGAGATCGAGAAAAACATATACAAGATGTAGTTACGATGTTTTTTTATGGACTTTCCGTCCCAGAAAAATAATTTTTTCTAAAGAACAAACAAAATCATAAAAAAGCCCTTTGGATATTTAAATCTCAAGGGCTTTTTCATGTCGAAAAGAATTATTAAAACTAACTTTATCTCAAAGAAGTTAAATGATGTTTTATAGATACTACCTTATTATAGATTAAATCTTTCAGCACGACAGGCTGAATTGAGATAATCGTTTTTCCGAAATTCAAAAAATAACTTGAAATAAAATCAATTTCTTTCTTGTTAAAATAGCCTGTTATAATGTAATTTTCTTTTTCTTTTTGTATCCTCATGGAAGGATAATTCTCTTTATCAAAAATGTCTTTTCCTTCTTGATTAACAATGACAATAAAATCAATTGCATCAGGCTTTCTGTGAAAAGTAGTAAGATAACTTAATAGTTCTTCGAGCTTTTTTGGATTAGTATTGCTTGTTTCCATAATAGAGAGAATTTTATCACATCTAATTATTTGAGCATTACTTGTCTCAAAATTAAAAATTTTAGCATACCACTGTCCAAATTTAGATTCTATTCGAATAAATTGGGCGACCAATGCTTTCTCCTCATCTTTTTTCAAATATGTTAAACGATAAACCCGTTCAGCAAAAATCCCCTGTAAAAGTTCTTTTAAGAACGGACTAAAGTTACTATGATTTGTTACTTCAAAGGAAAGCGTTCGTTCCATGATTGAAATATTTTTACTCACATTATCAGGTAATACATGTTTAAATTTATTTTCAAGCGCAATACTTTCTATATTAAATGGCTTTGTTTTGTATCCATTTAATGTAAGAATCGAAAAGTATAACGCATACATTTCATCCACACTAAAATATATTGGTGATAACACACTATTTTCTATAATTTTATAACTTCCATTTCTACCTAGTTCAGAATATATTGGTACACCTATTTCTTCTAATGATTGAATATCTCGTAGAGCGGTACTTTTAGAAATATCATATCTAACCATTAAATCTTTTAAATTAAAATATCTTTTATTATTTAAGAAAATAAGCATATCATTTATTCGTTCAGTTTTTTTCATATTTCCCTCCATAAAAGGTGTCATGTATTGAAACCTTTTTAGTCTATATTATAATTATTAACTAATAAAGGAGTTATATATTTATGACATTAGAAATAGCTATTTTTCTTTCAATGGATGGGCAAGCAAAGGAGGCAATTAATTTTTATACACGTAATTTAGAAGCCGAGAAGTTAATGATTGTTACGTATGAAGAACTGGCCAAAAGAGATAGTTCTTTTGAAATTACAAATGAAAATAAAGATCATATTGCCCACTCTGTTTTACAAATTGGGAATACAAAGCTAATGATAGCCGAAGATACAATGAACCCTACTGAACGTTATAGCGTTGGAAATAACATGTCACTTTGCATTCAAAGTGCTAATTTAGAAGAAATACAAAGATTTTATAATAATTTAATTTCCGATAAGCATGTGAAAATAATCTCTCCATTAGAAAAAAATATATTTAGTGAAGCATATGGTATTATTGAAGATCCTTTCGGCATACAAATCCAGTTAATGTATGATAAACGATTAAACTAAATAATGAGTCATATTCATATGTTCCTAATAAAAAAGACACGAAATTCGTGTCTTTTTTATTTTACCGCAATGACTCTACCCGTTTCACTACTCTCAGTCGCCAATTGAATCAATTTAATAACGTCTAAACCTTCTTGAGCAGTTACAGGTAGCTTTTCACCATTTAATATGCTATCTCGCACGCCTTTATAATACATGTCATAGCAGCCGACTTCTGTTGGAATACGCTCTAAGCTTTCTTCTGTTTCTAAAGTAGCAAAATTCTCTTCAGAGTCTGCTCCATAACCATTATCCCCTGGCTTCATTCCAGTCTTTAATTGTTCTTCCTGTGAATCCATACCATACTTCACGATAGAGCCTTTATCTCCATGCAGTGTAAAATGTGGTCCAGCTTGCTTTACGTAACTGCTACTATGTAAAATAACGCGCTTCACTCCATAGTGAAGTACAACATGGAAGTAATCATCCACTGCTGCACCTGGTCGTTGCTTTATTACATCTGCGCTTATCGCATCTGGTTTCCCAAATAATGATAATGCTTGGTCAATTAAATGCGATCCTAAATCATATAATATACCTGATCCTGGTAAGTTCTTTTCTCTCCAGCGATCGCGTACATGTGGGCGGAAACGATCGAAATGCGCTTCATATGCGTATACATTCCCTATTCTTTTTTCTTGTAATAATTTCTTTATCGTTAAGAAATCATTATCCAAACGACGATTATGATACACACTTAAAACGACATTATGTCGGTTCGCTAATGAAATAAGTTCTTCTCCTTCTTCAATTGAAACAACGAATGGTTTTTCCACAACAACATGCTTACCGTGTACAATTGCTTCTTTTACATATGGAAAATGGGTTGTATTCGGCGAAGTAATGACCACTAAGTCAATATCAGCTCGATTTACTAATTCATCAATTGTACCAACAACTTCAGCATTTGGTAATGCTTGTTTCACTACTTCTTCTTTTGATGATAAAATAGCACGAATATCGTATTCTTCTATCGTTTGTAATAACGGGATGTGAAATGTTGTACTAGAAAATCCAAATCCTACAATCCCTACACCTATTTTTTTCATGTTGCCCCTCCATTTGTCCCGCTTTAACGGGCAGTAAGATTCCTAACTCAAAATTCAGCGAAAGCAAAGAAATTAGGTGAGGAATCAACTGCTCGTAAAAGCCCGATTGGTTCAACTAATAATCAGTGGGGATAAAGAAAATTCCCACTGATTAAAGTTTCACTTTATGAGAACGATTTCATTTCATTATTATAACAAGATTATTTTTATATACATAATGATTTGCTTAGAAAAAAGCATCTTGCTATCATTCATAGCAAGATGCTCCCTTTATCCCGCATTAACGCGCAGTAAGACTCCCACCTCAAAATAAGGCGAATGCGAGGGAAGTTAGGCGGGAGACCAACTGCCCGTAAAAGCCCGATTGGTGAAGGCTAATAATCAGTGGGGGATGGAAAAAAAACCACTGATTAAAGTTTCACTTTATTCCGTTCTTTTCTTTGTCCACGTTTCAATTACTTCACCAGTATCATTAACATCTAGTACTAAACTACCATTACTATACCGGTCTTTATTTCGAAACGCTTTCGGATCAATTTCTTCTACAATGTGTTTCTCTGTCTTCATGTAAACTAATTCATCATCTCGAACAATTTCAATACCGACAATGCGGTACGGATTACGTTTTAACTCTTTAAAAATTACAAGGCCTCGCTTCGCCCTCGTTGATTTCTCAATTTCCGATGCCTTTATACGTTTCACAGCACCTCGCTGCGTAACGAGAATAAGTTGATCTTTTTCACCATTTAACGGTTTACCAGAAGCAACATAGTCATCTTCTTTTAAATTAATTGCTTTCACACCAGCTGCTCTGACACCAACTGGACTTACTTCTTCTTCATTGAATACAAGTGCATATGCACCATGTGTTGCAAGAACAATATCACTTGTCCCATCTGTCGCAAATATATCAACAACTTCATCATCTTTTTTCAAGTTTACAGCAACGAATGCCCGTGAATAACGCTGCACTTTATATTGGTTTAATTCTGTTTTCTTAATCATACCGTTTCGTGTAACAAATACGATAAATCGTTTTTCTTCTTCAAAATTCGGTACGACTGTTGCCCAAATTAACGATTCATCTCGCTCGAGTGAAACAAGATTCGCAACGTGTTGACCTAAATCTTTCCAACGAATTTCTGGCATTTCATACACAGGAAGATAAATATAATTTCCTTTGTTCGTAAATAAAAGAACGGTTTCTGTCGTGTTTGTATCGAAACGCTCAAGTAAGATGTCACCCTCTTTCATACCGAAGTATTTCCCGTTCGATGCATTATGCGAACGCCAACCTGTTCGTTTCACATAGCCTTCTTTCGTTACAGTAACGATGACATCTTCTTGCGGAATCATAACTTCCACATCGATTTTAATTTCTTCAATTTCCTCTTCAATTATCGCACGGCGATTATCACTATATGTTTTCTTTACTCTCTTCAAATCTGTTTTAATAACTTGAAAAAGTCTTTTTTCACTTTGTAAAATTGACTGTAACTCTATAATTTTCTTACTAAGTTCCGCTGCTTCTTGCTCTAGCGCTGTAATATCTGTATTTGTTAAACGATATAATTGCAGTGAAACAATTGCTTCTGACTGCGCCTCTGTAAATCCAAATTTCGCACTTAAATTATCTTTCGCATTACGCTTATCTTTAGACCCACGGATCGTTTCAATCACTTCATCTAAAATTGATAATGCTTTCTTTAAACCTTCTACAATATGCTGACGATTTTCTGCTTTTCTTAATTCATATTGTGAGCGTCTTGTAACAACTTCTTTCTGATGTCCAATATATGCATCCAAAATCTTAGGTAATGTCATAAGTGTCGGACGACGATTATTTATCGCTACCATATTAAAGTTGTATGGAATTTGTAAATCTGTATTTTTATATAAATAATTTAAAATACCTTCAGCATTCGCTTCTTTTTTTAATTCTACAACGATACGAAGACCTGTACGATCTGTCTCATCACGTACTTCAGCAATTCCATCTAGCTTTTTATCTATACGTAATTCATCCATTTTCTTAACAAGATTCGCTTTATTTACTTCGTACGGAATTTCTGTAATAACGATTTGTTGCTTCCCGCCACGAATCGTTTCAACCTCTGCTTTTCCGCGAATAATAATTTTACCTTTACCTGTTTCATACGCTTTTTTAATGCCATCTATCCCTTGTATAATACCACCTGTAGGGAAATCTGGTCCTTTAATAACTGTTAACAAGTCCTCCACAGAACTATTCGGTTGATCGATACGCATAATTGTAGCATCAATTACTTCTCCAAGATGATGCGGTGGAATTTCTGTTGCATAACCAGCGGAAATCCCTGTAGATCCGTTCACTAATAAGTTCGGGAACATTGCCGGTAATACAATAGGTTCTTCACTCGTATCATCAAAGTTTGACACGAATTCTACTGTTTCTTTATCAAGATCACGTAATAACTCAGATGCGATTGGTGATAAACGTGCTTCCGTATAACGCATTGCCGCTGCTGGATCCCCATCAACACTACCGTTATTTCCGTGCATTTCAACTAAAACATTACGTACTTTCCAAGTTTGACTTAAACGGACCATCGCCTCATATACAGAGGAATCACCATGTGGATGATAATTACCGATAACATTACCTACTGTTTTAGCTGATTTACGAAACGCTTTATCATGTACGTTTCCTTCTACATACATAGAATATAAAATACGTCTTTGTACCGGTTTTAAACCGTCACGCGCATCTGGAAGCGCGCGGTCTTGAATAATATATTTACTATAACGTGCAAAGCGGTCACCTAACACGTCTTCAAGCGGGAGGTCATGAAACTTCTCTGCCTGCATGTTATTCCACCTCCATCTCCATAATCATTTCATTTTCTAAAATATTTCCTTCTTCTTGCATACCAAATTGTACATTACGCTCAATCCATTTACGGCGAGGTTCTACTTTATCCCCCATCAATGTCGTAACTCGGCGCTCAGCTCTTGATGCATCGTCAATTTTCACACGGATTAACGTACGTGTTTCAGGGTTCATCGTTGTTTCCCATAATTGATCGGCATTCATTTCGCCAAGTCCTTTATAGCGCTGCAACATGTAGCCTTTACCGACCTTTTTCGTTACATCACCTAATTCTTCATCAGACCATGCATATTCAATTACTTCACTTTTCCCTTTTCCTTTACTTACTTTATATAAAGGTGGAAGTGCGATAAATACTTTACCAGCTTCAATAAGTGGTTTCATATAACGGTAGAAGAACGTCAGTAGTAACACTTGAATATGTGCTCCATCCGTATCTGCATCGGTCATAATAACAACTTTATCGTAGTTAATATCTTCAACAGCGAACTCATTCCCTACGCCTCCGCCAATTGCGTAAATAATCGTATTGATCTCTTCGTTCTTAAAAATATCAGCAAGCTTTGCTTTTTCCGTGTTAATTACTTTACCACGTAATGGTAGTACCGCTTGGAAACGACGATCTCGCCCTTGCTTTGCTGAACCACCAGCCGAGTCACCCTCTACTAAATACAATTCGTTTTTCTGAGGATTACGTGATTGTGCAGGTGTTAACTTCCCGCTTAAAGTACCTTCTGATTTTTTCTTCTTCTTACCAGTACGCGCTTCTTCTCTCGCTTTACGAGCAGCCTCACGTGCTTGTGCTGCTTTAATTGCCTTTCTCACAAGAAGTGTAGCTACATCCGGGTTTTCTTCTAAAAAGTAAGCTAAATGCTCAGATACAATTGCATCAATTGAAGAACGAGCTTCACTTGTACCTAGTTTCCCTTTCGTTTGCCCTTCAAACTGGAGTACGTCTTCTGGTACACGTACAGAAACAATCGAAGCTAATCCTTCTCGAATATCTGTACCCTCTAAATTTTTGTCTTTTTCTTTTAATAAAGAAACTTTACGAGCATACTCATTGAACACACGTGTCATTGCTGTTTTAAATCCAGCTTCGTGTGTACCACCGTCTTTTGTACGTACATTATTTACAAACGAAAGAATGTTTTCTGAGTAACCATCATTAAACTGAAACGCTAACTCTGCTTCAATTCCATTTTGCTCACCCGAGAAATATACAACTGGATGAATCGAATCTTTTTCTTCGTTTAAGTATGAAACGAAAGCCTCAATTCCTGTTTCATAATGAAACACATCTTCTAAATCATTACGTTCATCTTTTATCGAGATTTTCATTCCTTTTAATAAGAATGCAGATTCACGTAATCTCTCACATAATGTTTCATAATTATAATTTGTTGTGCTGAAAATAGTTGTATCTGGTTTGAAGTGCATCGTTGTACCAGACTCTTTCGTTTTCCCGATTTTCTCTAACGTCGTTGCAGGAGTACCACCATTTTCAAAGCGTTGTTCATAAATGCTACCATCTCGCTTAATCGTTACTACTAGCCATTCTGATAAGGCGTTTACAACTGATGCCCCAACACCGTGTAAACCACCACTCGTTTTATAGCCTCCTTGGCCAAACTTACCACCAGCATGAAGTACAGTTAAAATAACTTCAGGTGTCGGCTTTCCAAGCTTATGCATTCCCGTAGGCATTCCTCGCCCTTTATCAATTACGCTAATACTATTATCTTTATGTATTACGACAGAAATTTCGTCGCCAAATCCCGCTAATGCTTCATCAACGGAGTTATCTACTATTTCATATACTAAATGATGCAATCCACGGCTATCCGTACTCCCGATATACATACCCGGGCGTTTTCGAACGGCTTCAAGTCCTTCTAACACTTGAATTGCATCTTCATTATATTGGAACTGATGCTTCGCCAAACTCCTTGCCCCTTTCCTAATCAAATCAGAACATATGTTTCTATTATAGAATAACGCCTCGACTATAGTTTTGGCAAGTTATCTTATCTCTTTTATATACCATTTTCAATAGAAAAATCCTTGTTTTTTCACAAGGATTCCTCTAGGCTACTATTTCAGAAAAATAATCGTTTGTCAACGAGAAATGGATATGTATTCCAAGATTACACATTCCAAACCTTTATCATGATCCAAATGATCAATATCCAAAACGGGATAACAAGTAACAATCCCCAAAAACAGCCTTTAAAAAATCTCATGATGAACACCTCGTTCATCGGCCCTACTTATCTATAACGAGGGCTGAATCAATCTTTCTATCTTTAAAATCTATACTATTTTGTCATCGCATGTTCTACTTTAATACAACGGTCCATTATTACAGTATAGTCTTTTTCTTTTAAAAGTTTATATGTATCTTCATCTTGTACTCCTAGTTGTGCCCAAAAAAGATCTGCATCAATCTCTACAAACTCTTTCGCAACACCCATTAAAAATTCTGAACGGCGAAATACGTTTACGATATCAACATGTTCTTTAATATCCGCCAGTGAAGGAACTGCCTTTTCTCCAAGGACTTCATCAACTGTTGGATTTACCGGTATAATGCGGTACCCTGCATCTTGCATTGCTTTTGAAACCATATACGATGTACGTTCTGGTTTATCTGATAATCCAACAACCGCAATCGTTTTACTTTTCTTCAATACTTCACCAATTTCCGTACGAGTTGGGTTTTCAATTGTCATAATTAATCCCTCCTATTCCTTTAGTATATCCGATAAAGAAAGTCTCTTTCAACATGAAAGAGACTTTCTTTTATTCCGATTGATGTACGCTAATAAGCAGAAGGAAGAGAACTCTCCACTGATTAAAGTTTACCTTTATTGATTTTTTGTAGCTGAATTATCTGCTAATGTAGCTGTTTTCGTCATTTTTTGACCGTTTCGGTAGAATGTAACTTCTACTTTCTCGCCTACTTTTTTCTTTTCATATAAATATTTACGGAATTGAAGTGAATTCTCTACTTTTTGATCATCTAACGCTACTACTATATCATATTGCTCTAAACCAGCTTTTTCCGCTGGTGATATTGGATAGATTTTACCTAATACAACTCCATTTGTTACTTCTTTTGGCACCTTTAATTGATTTACTGCATAAGCTTGCACATCTTCTAATGAAACGACACCTACTCCAAGAGCTGGACGCTTCACTACTCCGTCTTTTTCAAGGGATTCAATAACTGGCTTTGCAATATTAATTGGAATAGCAAATCCAATTCCTTCAACTTCTTGTTGTGCAATTTTACTTGAATTAATCCCAATTATTTCACCGTTTTGGTTAAATAACGCACCACCACTATTACCTGGGTTAATCGCTGCATCTGTTTGAATAACTTGAGCATTCCAATCTGCACGCTTATCGCCATCAATATCTACTGGAATTTCACGTTCTTTGCTACTAATAATACCTTCTGTTACACTTCCATCAAACCCTAGTGGGTTACCGATTGCAATCGCTTTTTCACCCGCACGAAGTTTACTTGAATCACCTAAAGTGGCAACTTTATTTACATTAGATCCATCAATTTCTACAACCGCTAAATCTAACCAAGGGTCTTTCCCTACAAGCTTTGCATCTACCTTTTTACCATCACTTAGTTTTACAGCAAGTTTATTTGCTCCATCTACTACATGGTTGTTCGTTACAATATACGCTTTATTTCCTGCTTTTTTATAAATAACACCTGATCCTGAGCCAGCTTGTTGCTCTTGGCCTGTCGGTTGCATTGCAAATGGATCAACACTTTGTTGCATATTAATAACACCTACAACAACATCCTTCGCGCCTTCGATCATTCCCGGTAAATCAGTTTCATTTTTCGCTTTATTTACAACTGGAACTACAGTTCCTTCTACTTGTTTATTAGAATTGAATGACGAAACAGCTGCATCATTATTTTGCACCCATGGCATGTACGGTGCTGCAAAACTAATCGAAACCGCCCCGACTACAGCTCCAACTAAACCTGTGAAAAAATATCCTTTTTTACTACCTGATTTTTTCACTTCTCTCGTTTCACTATGCTCTTCATTCAAATTCGGTCCGTCGTAATATCCCATGTTTTATTTCCCCTCCCTGGTGAATTCGTACTTTCAGTATAGTCACATTTTGTGTCCTTCTTGTGAACTCATCGTGAAATCCAATTAAAAAAATACTCCTATCTACCATTGTAGACAAGAAAAGTATTTTTTGTACATTCCACCTACAAAGGAGAGTGTAAATTTGCTATATCCCAAAGCCGGGATGCATAGTAACTTAAAGGTTATTCTTCGAATTTGTAACCTACTCGAATAACAGTGCCGATATGCCTCGCCTTATCTCCTAGCTTATTTCGCAGTTTTTTAATATGTGTATCAACCGTTCGGTCATCACCGTAGTAATCATATCCCCATAACTGATCTAATAAATGTTGACGTGACAACACAATTCCTTTGTTCTCCATTAAATAAACAAGAAGTTCAAACTCCTTATGTGTCAATATAATTTCTTCACCATCTACTAAAACTGTTCTAGATAGTCGATTTACTTCTATTCCAGCTAAAGACATAGTATTTTCTTCTGATACTCCTACCGCTCCATCCGCACGTTTCAATAACGTCTTTGCACGAGCTACTAACACTTTCGGACTAAAAGGTTTTGTTACATACTCATCTGCACCTAGTTCAAAGCCTAGTAATGTATCATCCTCATCAGAACGTGCTGTCAGCATAATAATTGGTACCGCTGACTCTTTTCTAATTCGTCTACAAACAGACCAACCATCTATTTCTGGTAACATAATATCTAACATAATTAAATCAATTGTATGTTCAGCAAATAATTCTAGCGCTTTTTTTCCATCTTCCGCTTCGATTACTTCAAAGCCTTCATTACGAAAATAATCACTAACAATTTCACGTAATCTTCTTTCATCTTCAACAAGTAATACTGTTTTATTCATATAACCTATCCCGCCTTTTTACTCTTTCAATCGAATTATACGTTGATTGGAGCTTCCGCGAAATGGAAGTGTTAAATCTTTTTTATCAAGTTCAAATCTTCCATCGACCAAAACATCCCCATAATGTAACAATTCTATCATATCATTATTTTGAGCACTCTGTATCTCTTCTAACCTGTAACCTGTATAAATCCATAGATTTTTTCTCAAATCCTTCACTGCTTTTGCTACTTTTTTCACTTCAGCAGCTTGAAAAAATGGATCTCCGCCTGAAAATGTTACATCGGTTAATGAATTTTTTTCAATCTCTTTCACAATTTCTTCTACCGTCATTTCAGTTCCATTGCAAACATTCCATGATTGCGGATTATGGCAACCGATACAACGATGCGGACAGCCCGCAAAAAACACGACTGTCCGCAATCCTTCTCCATCTACTACACTATCATGAATGATATTCATAACTTTCATTTATGCTTCACCCGATCCATCTCTTCACTACGTTTCGCGCTATTCCACTTTGACATATCTCCAACAAGATATCCTGTTATGCGGCGAATTCTTTCTATTTCATTCTCATCTTCATTCCCGCAACTCGGACATTCATTCCCGATAATGCCATGATAACTACAGCACTTACAACGATCAACAGGATGGTTAATTGAACCGTACCCCACTCCGTACTGCGCCATCGCTTGTACAATTTGCTTTAACGCTTTTTGATTATGCACAGCTGCACCATCTAGTTCAATGTACGTAATATGTCCGCCATTACAAAGAGCGTGGAACGGTCCTTCTAATCGAATTTTATCTATCGCTTGAATATTGTAATACACCGGTACATGGAACGAATTTGTATAATAATTATGATTTGTCACACCGCTAATTACACCAAATTCTTCTCTATCTTTTTTCACAAACTTTCCTGATAACCCTTCTGCTGGCGTTGCAATTACAGAGAAATTGAGTTGATGTTCTTCCATCGCCTTATCCATTCTCTCTCTCATAAAGGAAATAATTTCATATCCAAGCTTCCACGATTCTTCATTTTCTCCATGATGCTTTCCAGTTAACGCTACTAAACATTCTGCAAGACCGATAAAACCAAGACTTAACGTCCCTTGTTTTAAAATCGGTGCCACAGCATCTTCAGGTTGTAACGTCTCTCCACCACGCCATACACCTTGTGAATATAAGAACTGAAAATCTCTTGCTCTCTTTGTACATTGATAAGCAAATCTCTCTAATAATTGCTTAACGCCTAAATCTAAATAATAACTTAGCGCTTCAAAAAACGCTTCTTTTGAACCACTAATTAGCGCTAATTTCACTAAATTAATAGAAGTAAACGATAAATTCCCTCTTCCAATTGCTGTTTCTTCCCCATGTATATTAGACATAACACGAGTACGGCACCCCATATAACATACTTCACTTTCAGGTCGACCATCATAATGCACAGCATTAAACGGAGCATCTAAAAACGAAAAGTTAGGGAATAATCGCTCAGCGGTCGTTTCTAACGCTAATTCAAATAAATCATAGTTCGGATCACACTCTTCAAAGTTCACGCCTTTTTTCATTTTGAAAATTTGAATAGGAAAAATCGGTGTTTCCCCTTTACCAAGTCCAGCTTGCGTCGCTTTTAAAAGTTGCTTAATTAAAAGTCTTCCCTCTTTCGATGTGTCTGTTCCGTAGTTAATAGAAATAAATGGTACTTGTCCCCCGCCCCTACTATGCATACTATTTGAATTATGAACGAAAGCCTCACACGCCTGATACGTATCATTTTCTGTCTCTTTCCATGCAAATTCCTCTATTTGTTCTTTCGTAAGCGGATATGACTGTAGTCGTTTTTTATGTCTCTTTACTGTTTTTCTCACATATGGAGCTAAATCAATATCAAAGAGTGCAAACGATTGACCACCGTGCTGCATATTTTGATTCGCCTGAAAAATAATTGAAGAAAGCGCCAACGCACTTTTAATGTCTTGCGGTTGTCTCATATGTCCATGTCCAGTATGAAAACCGTTAGCTAGCATTTGCGCTAACGGAATTTGCGAACAAGTCGTCGTTCCTGTTGCATAAAAATCTAAATCATGTGGATATAATATATTTTGATCTATCGCTTTTTTCACTTGATCTGATAATAATTTTTCTACTGCATAATATTTTGCGCTCTCAGATGCGAACGTTCCCATTACTCCCATTGGAGATCGACCATCTACATTTGCATTTTCCTGCATTAAATCTTGTTCATTACCGTGGATAATTGTCTCAAATACTTTCATTAATTCTTCTCCACGTAAATTTTGTTTCAACATTCATAACCCTCCACCAACATGTTGTTGTCTTTTGATTAAAATCATACAACATATAGTTCTTCTGTTCCTGTGAAAAATGTAACATTCCTGTGAAAGTTTTTTTAAAAATTAATGACTTTTTCATTTATAAAAAAGAAATGTGCTCTTTACAAATGTATGGTACAATAAATGGGAAAAACTCTTTTTACCCTTTATCAACACATTTGTATAAAGGAGACTGAACTCATGGTTATTACATATCTTTTATTTATCGTTGCCTATCTACTCGGTTCGATTCCATTTGCATTAGTCGTTGGAAAAATTGGTTATGGAATCGACATTCGTGAGCATGGAAGCGGTAATCTAGGCGGAACAAATACATTCCGTACATTAGGGAAAAAAGCAGGTTTTATCGTAACAATTGCTGACATTTTAAAAGGTACATTAGCAACAGGTCTACCGATTATTTTCGGGTCAGATATTCACCCACTATGGTTTGGATTAGCCGCTGTTCTTGGACATGTCTATCCGATCTTCGCAAAATTCCGCGGGGGGAAAGCAGTTGCAACTTCTGCTGGGGTGCTATTATGCTATTCACCAGTTGTTTTTGCAATATTAGCTGTTGTCTTTTTCAGCCTTTTATTTACAACAAGATACGTATCACTTTCTTCTATGATAACAGCTGTCGTTGCTGTTATTGCATCCATTGTTAGCGGGGATAAAATCTTCATTATTGCGATGTGTTTATTAGCAGGTATGGTTATTTATAAACACCGTGCAAATATCGGACGAATTATAAATAAAACTGAACCAAAAGCAAACTTTTCAAAAAAGCAAAAATAAGATCGTAACCCACATAACGCAAAAAGAAAACGTGAAGCATATTAATAGCGTCTTTTTGCGTTATTTTTTATACTAAAAGAAAAAGCAACATAATTTGGAGGAACTATACATGAATCTTTCCGTAACAAAAGAAGCAGCACAATGGTATAAAAACGAATTAAACTTACAATCGGGTGAAACAATCCGCCTTTTCGTACAATACGGCGGTTGCAGTACTGTGCAAAAAGGACTTTCTTTAGGTATTCGTAAAGATGACCCTGCGCACCCTGCTGTTCAAACTCAAGAAGAAGGTATTAACTTCTTTATTGAAGGCGATGATGAGTGGTTCTTCGATGGACATAATTTATTAGTTACACTTAACGACGGTGATGATTTCCCTCAATTTAATTATGAAAAATAAAAAAGCGTGGCTTCTGCCACGCTTTTTTTATCCCGCTATTTGCGGGTAGTAAGACCCCCACTGATTAAAGTTTCACTTTATTTCTTTTTAATTTCCTCATATTTCGCATACCACTCAGGATATAATTTTTTAAATGATACAGGGCGGAACCCTTCTTTTTTCGCACAAATATTCGTCGTGCTTGCAGTAATACAAAGTTCGCCATCACCATTATAAATTTCATATCCATATACAACGCGGAGCGGGCTCACAGTATCAACCCACGTTTTCACAATAGCTTTTTCTCCGTAACGCATCGCTTTACGATATGAAATTTGCAAGTCTAATACAGGAGAAATAATTCCCTCTTTCTCCATTTCAACATATGAAAATCCTAATTCTTGTATAAGTTTAGTGCGCCCAAGTTCTAGCCACACTAAATAGTTTGAATGGTAAACAACACCCATCTGGTCTGTTTCCGCATAGCGGATTTCAACTTCATGTTCTGCTACAAACATTTCTATTCGCCTTCTTTCACTTCTGCTACCTTGCATACATTTAATCATAATACAGAGGAATCAAAAATAAAATAAAAACAGTGAATCTTTTACCGAAAGGGGCAAGCACATGATCCAAATTGTAACTGTTCGTAGCGGTGATAGTGTTTATGGTTTAGCATCAAAGTACGGATCTACACCTGAAGAAATTGTAAAAGACAATGGACTAAATCCAGCTGAAACACTCGTTGTTGGTCAGGCACTTATCGTTAATACAAAAGGCAATAATTATTATGTACAGCCAGGTGACAGCCTTTATCGAATTTCTCAAACGTATAACGTCCCTCTCGCCAGTTTAGCTAAAGTTAATAACCTTTCATTAAAATCTATTCTCCATGTCGGACAGCAATTATATATACCGAAAGGAACAAAACGAGCAGTAGAATCCATTGCTTATTTACAGCCTTCAACAATACCGATAAAAGAAAGTTTAGTAAATGCTACACGTGCTATTAATCCATTTTTAACATATTTAGCCTACTTCAGCTTTGAAGCAAAAAGAGACGGCACTTTAAAAGAACCGACGGAAACAGCGAAAATCGCTAATATTGCAACGCAAGGTAACACCATCCCTATGCTCGTTATTACAAATATTGAAAATGGAAATTTCAGTGCCGATCTGACCTCGGTTATTTTACGCGATGCAACAATTCAAAACAAGTTTATTACTAACATTTTGCAAACAGCTGAAAAATATGGCATGCGAGACATTCATTTCGATTTCGAGAGTGTGGCACCTGAAGATCGCGAAGCGTATAATCGTTTTTTACGAAATGTGAAAACACGATTACCTAGCGGGTACACATTAAGTACAACACTTGTACCGAAAACGAGCTCAAATCAAAAAGGGAAATTTTTTGAGGCTCACGATTATAAAGCACAAGGACAAATTGTTGATTTCGTCGTCATTATGACATACGACTGGGGTTGGCAAGGTGGACCACCGATGGCGATTTCCCCTATTGGTCCTGTAAAAGAAGTACTTCAATATGCAAAATCTCAAATGCCCCCACAAAAAATTATGATGGGGCAAAATTTATATGGATTTGATTGGAAACTCCCTTTCAAACAAGGGAACCCACCCGCAAAAGCAGTTAGCTCTGTCGCAGCTGTTGCACTTGCTCGTAAATACAATGTTCCTATCCGCTATGATTTCACAGCCCAAGCTCCACATTTTAATTACTTTGATGAAAACGGCGTACAACACGAGGTTTGGTTTGAAGATTCGAGGTCTATTCAAAGTAAATTCAATTTAATGAAAGAACAAGGCATTGGCGGTATTAGTTACTGGAAGATCGGTCTACCATTCCCACAAAATTGGCGTTTACTCGTTGAAAACTTTACAATTACGAAAAAAGGCTGACGAAAGTCAGCTTTTTAAATATTTTTATAATATTATCCAAACACACAAAAAGGAGAATGATGACATTCTCCTTTTTTTAACCGTTATCAACAATTGGTTGTTTGCCAGTTTGGTCTTGCATTTGCTTTCCTTTGTTGCCACCAGCTTTTTTCGATTGTGTTCCAATTTGATTTGGTGCAAAGTCTTTTGAATTCTTTTTCGGATTACCCATTACTATCGCCTCCTTAACACTAGTATCGTACTAGTGTTAAGAATTATTCAGCCTGCTTAAAAAGTTTCATTTCATAACGTTTTTCAATTCGTTTTTCAATTCGATCCATTGCATCACGATCGCTTAATAATTGTTGTTTATTTTCATTTACAAGTTCTTCAAACGATCTACGGCGACTTCTTCTCATGTTGCTCACCCTTTCTTCTACGCTTTCTTATTACATAGTATGAGCAAATGAAAAACTCTTTAATCAGATTTGTAAGAAAATTTTATGTTTTGATAAAAAATCCCATGCGCATATATTGCACATGGGATTTTTTACACCATCGTATTTAAATATTTTTTAATTTCTTCATCCGCATTTACTTTATTTGCTCTATATTCATCCAGCGCTCGTAATACAGAATCGTATTCTGCTACAATGTAGCTCTCTAGCTTCAAAATGTCCTCTACACTGTCAATCATAATTCTCGTGTTGCCAATCTCACTTTTCAATGCTGCCTCGTGTGTTAAGCTCGTACAAATTTCTCTTACATCGTCTTCCATTTTTTCTGTTAACACATATTTCTTTCGCCCTTTGACCTTTAACCTTATAATTGGGTAAAAGGCTTTTATATCTAAATAACTCCCAACATTCATACAACGAATCCACTCAATATCACGTTTATTTCGTACAAGCATTTCTTTTACTGCTTCAAATACCGCTGTTTCATCAAGTACTTCCTTATTCGCTTTTCTTTTTCCTTCTTCTTCAACCGCTGCACATTTTTGATAAACAGCCGCACACGTAATACAGTCGTCAAATGCATTATGAGAACTTAATCGAATTCCAAGCATTCGTTTTAACGTTTCAAGTTTATGATTAGGCGCATGCTTCATATATTTTTTCGCTAAAAACACAGTATCAATAACGTTATTTTTAGGCTCAGGTAGTCCAAGCATATTTACATTACTTTTTAAAAAACGCATATCAAAAGATGCATTATGAGCGACAATAACATTTGTATGTAAAAATGCTAAAAATAAAGGTAATACTTCTTCAATCGTCGGTGCATCTGAAACACGATAATTTGTAATACCTGTTAAACTCGTTATTCGGTCCGGAATTGAAAGCTCTGGATTCACATAGGAAACAAATTGATCTACTAGTTCATGATTATGATATTTCACTGCTGCGACTTGAATAATTTTATCATTATAAGGGTTAAATCCTGTTGTTTCAAAATCAATTACAACATAATCTAACGGTAAGGATATATTCCCCACTCCAAACACTCCTTTACCTCTAAACGTTTATATTTCTTTTATCATAACATGCTGCTATCACTACGTGAAAAAGAAAAGGCAGAAATGGTAACTTTCCACCTCTACCTTTTCACCGTTATTTTAATTTAGCAATCCGTTTCTCCATCTCTTTTTGCGTCATCGGTCCAATGAACTTATCTTGAATGACACCTTCTGTATCAATAAAATAAGAAGTTGGAATGGTAATTACTTTATACGCTGTTGTCACATCAATGTTCTTGTCCAATAAAATAGGAAAAGTAATTCCTTTTTCTTTAGCGAAGTTCCTTACCTTTTCTTCTCCCCCTCCTTTTTCTGAAGGAGTATAGTTTATAGCTAAAATTTCTACGTTTTCTTTATGTTCTTTATAAAAGGCCTCCATATCAGGCATTTCTTGCTGACAAGGCCCACACCACGTTGCCCAAAAGTTTAAAATAACTTTCTTTCCTTTTAAATTGGATAACTTTACATTCGTTCCATCTATCTTTGCTAATTCAAAATCTGGTGCGCTCTTTCCAATTTCAATACCGTTCCTTGCGAAAATCTCTTTCATAGCAGCTTCACTTTTGGCAGGCTTTTCTTGCATTACTTGATCCTCTTTACCAAACTGTTCATAAGCTGCATATCCCGCTAAACAAAGTAACACTACAATAATGGTAAGCTTCCGCCACATATTATATCACCCTTACGTGTTTATCTTCTTATTACATAATCACCAAAATACTATATACCTTATTTTAGCTTATACGGACAAGCTTGGAAATATTCACAGTCGAAATAGTTAGAATATTTATAGTCCGGATGAAATATTTCCCTTTTTATCATATAATTAGAAATAAATACAAAACTTGCGAGGTGATATGTATTTTACAATTACTTATCAACCCTTTCACTTTTGTTTTTTTCACTTTACCATTACTTTGTATTTTTTTTAGCACCTTACTATACAAATTCAAATGGGCTGCAATTATTATTTCTTTTACTGTTCCACTTATATTTTTCATTATCGTCTCTAAATTTAATATACACCTAGCTTTACAAAACTTAGACGCTTGGATTGTTTATAGTGCTGTTTATTCTGTACTTTCCTACATAACAGCAGCGCTAATACGAAGAAAACTGCACATGTAGAGCTTTCAAAAAGGGGGATTTTTATGAATTTATTTGAAAAAATACTATTATATATTCTTAGTTTTATATTTTCACCAATCGGGATTATCACTTGGATCATCTCGCTCTTCAGTAAAGATCCTGAAAAAAAGCAAGTGGGACGTATTTGTCTCTATATCGCTTTAATCTCATTTATCCTTTTAGCTGGTCTCGGTATTCTTAGTTTCTTCACGATGACTACCACCACTACTATACAATAGTTACAGAAAAGATGATCGTTTTGGGAGAACACCCTATTAGTAAAGAACTTCGCTATATACGCATATGTTTAGTTATTTTAGTAATCGTTCTTTTATTTTTCAACGGTGAACGAGTCGTTGAAATTTCTACAAATCATGATTCCATAGAAAATATTTCCACCAGTAATATGACACAGATTGCTGAAAATACATTTGCTATTCAAGAATATAATCCATCACTAAGTAGCGAACGTATAGTCAAGATTTTCAAGTATAATCCGGATACAAATCAACTTACTCTAGTAAAAGAGTTTAGTACTAACGATACTGAGTCTTATACGTATCAACTTAATAAGAGTGAATAAAGATAAGAGCGCTATGTAGCTCTTATCTTTTTATTAGCATCTCTTTAAACAATGACTTACAATTTAATAATTCTCTAGGATCCCCACATTCCACAATACTCCCATTATTCATAACAACCACCCGATCCGCTATCATCGCATTCTCTACATCATGTGTCGTCACAATTCTCGTTACATTCCCCCCTAGCCCTTTAAGCATATTCCAAACCACTTCTTGATTGCTCGGATCTAATCCCGCAGTCGGTTCATCTAAAATAATAAGATTCGGATTTGATACAATCGCTCGCAATAACGCAAGACGTTTTCTCTCTCCTCCCGAAAACTCTTCACCGCTTTTATGTAGTACAGTTTGAATCCCTTCAGGTAAATCCCTAATAATCGGCTTCACATTTACAAGTTCAATATTTTTTGCTAACTGGTTTTCTAAATACTCTTCACCGAAATACATATTCTCTTTTATTGTCGTCCGAAAGAAACGAGGTTCTTGCCACACTGTAGTCATACGAGCCCCATTACCATAATAAACAATGCTACCGTTAGATGGTTTATACACACCCGTTATTAATTTTAAAAGCGTTGTTTTTCCTGCACCACTTTCTCCTACAATAATGACGAGTTCACCAGGATTAATTTGCAAATGAATATTTTTAATTCTACATCTCTCTTCGACGTTCTCTTGAAATGAAACATTTGTTAATCTCATTCCCATCGCTCTCTCTACATTTCTGTATTCAGCTCCTATATTTAAAAAACAAAAAACTCGATTTGCCGAAGCAATAGCAACTTGTGTCATCATTAATAAATCACTTGCATAACGAACAGGAAAAAATAACATCTCAATTGTAGCTAATACCGCCACAAGCGAACCGGCTTCCATATCCCCTTTTATTATTTTTTTTGCTCCTATAATAAGAACAACTATATATGCTCCTGTTTCTATTACCGTTCCAACTATCCCAATACAATGTTGTATCATCGTCTTCCTTACTTCTGTTTTATAAGATTGTGCCGTCACTCCTTTAAACAAATGAATTGCCCATTTTTCTTTTTGTAAGCTACGTAAATCTTGTATACCTTTTACAAACTGTGACATCATCTCTACAACACTTGATTGATTTTTTTGAGCAATACTTGCAATATTTCTTACTTTTCCCCCCATAAGCATTGGAACAATTGCACTTAAAAATAAAAACGGGGTTATCCACCATATGAACTGTACATCGATATGTTGTAGAGCTATGAACGCACCAATAAATTGTGCAATGGCGTGGATGTATTCTATTAATATAGATCCATATAACCTTACCCAATTCGGAATATTAGAAACGACTAATGTTTCTAACTCCCCTTGTTTTACCTTCTCACTTTCTTCAAACGGTAATAAGAAAAAATGACGTAATACATCTATACGCTTCTCTCGTAATATTCGCTGACTTACTTTTGAGCTTACATAATCAAATAACAGATTGTTCACCCACATCAAAAATCGACTCCCTGCAAACAAAGCAATATATACATACGTACCTTTTAACTCCCGCTGAATAATGTTATCTACAATTAGCCCCATAAATAGCGGACGGGATAAATTTAAAATGGCAGCTACTATTCCGCTACAAATCGCACTAATTAGCAATAGCTTTTCTTGCAACAGCGGCAACATTATTCTTCTATACTCATTCATTGTCATTCCCCCAATTTTGCATAATAAAAGGAAAGGGATGAAACCAAATGGTTTCATCCCTTTCCCTCTGTACATAAAGTAAGGAAGCTAACAAATGTTAGCTTCCTTATCATTCATTTCAATTATTTAGTTTGACACTTTAGACTCTTCGATTTTCGAACGAAGAACCATTTGCAAGATACCACCGTGACGGTAGTAGTCAATTTCAACTTCACTATCGAAACGAGCTACTACTTCAAATTGCTTCTCTTTTCCTTCTGCATCGATTGCAACTACTTTTACAAGATCGCGTGGTCTAACCGTTTTGTCAATTTGAATTTCAAATGACTCGTCACCAACAAGACCTAATGTTTCAGCACTGTCGCCATCTTTAAATTGTAATGGTAATACGCCCATTAATACTAAGTTACTGCGGTGAATACGCTCGAAGCTTTCTGCGATTACTGCTTTAATACCTAATAAGTTTGTACCTTTCGCAGCCCAGTCACGAGAACTTCCCATACCGTAGTCTTTACCAGCAACAACTAGAAGGCCTGTGCCATCTTCTTTATATTTCATCGCAGCATCATAGATAGATGTTACTTCACCAGTTGGCCAATATGTTGTATATCCGCCTTCTGTTCCTGGTGCGATTTGGTTTTTAATACGGATGTTTGCAAATGTACCACGCATCATAACTTCATGGTTACCACGACGAGAACCGTAAGAGTTAAAGTCGACTGGTTGTACGCCGTTTTCTAGTAAATAACGTCCAGCTGGCGTGTGCTTACCAATTGAACCTGCTGGTGAAATGTGGTCTGTCGTTACAGAATCACCAAATTTACCAACTATGCGTAAACCTGATAACGTTTCAACTTCACCTGGCTCTTTAGATAATCCTTCGAAGAACGGTGGGTTTTGAATGTATGTTGAATCATTATCCCAAGTATATAAAGCTTCATTTGAAGTTTGGATTTCATTCCAGCGCTCATTGCTGTTAAATACTTGTGCATATTCTTTTTTGAACAATTCAGATGTAACAACACTTTGAACTACATCTTCAATTTCTTTAGCTGATGGCCAAATATCATTAAAGTAAACAGCATTACCATTTACATCTTTACCGATTTCATCATTTTTCAGGTCAATATCAACAGTACCTGCAAGTGCATATGCCACAACAAGTGGTGGTGATGCTAAGTAGTTTGCCTTTACAAGTGGGTGAATACGACCTTCAAAGTTACGGTTACCAGATAAAACAGATGTTACTAATAAATCATTTGCTGCGATTGCTTCTTCTAATTCCTCTGCTAATGGACCAGAGTTACCGATACAAGTCGTACAGCCGTAACCAACTGTTTGGAAACCTAATTGATCTAAATACGTTGTTAAACCAGACTTATCTAAGTACTCTGTAACAACTTTAGATCCTGGTGCTAACGATGTTTTTACGTAACCAGGTACTTTAAGTCCTTTTTCAATTGCTTTCTTCGCAACTAACCCTGCTCCAATTAACACGTACGGATTTGACGTATTTGTACAGCTTGTAATTGCAGCGATTGCAATTCCACCTGTTTTCATCGTTACTTCTTGATCTTTCAATGTAACTTTCACTTCTTTATCAAACTCTTGCTCATTGAATCCAAGCCCTTGTGTTCCAACTGGTGCTACAACAGCTTTATGGAACTCCTCTTTCATATTTGAAAGTGGGATTAAATCTTGCGGACGTTTCGGTCCAGAAAGATTAGATTCGATTGTATTTAAATCAATTTCAACAAGATCAGTATAAATTGGATCTTTACTGTCTGCTGTATAGAATAAGCCATTTGCTTTACAATATTCTTCAACAACGCGAATTTGCTCTTCATCTCTACCTGTTAAACGTAAGTATTCTAATGAAATATCGTCGATTGGGAAGAATCCACAAGTTGCACCGTATTCTGGTGCCATATTTGAAATTGTTGCACGGTCAGCTAAAGGCATGCTCTTTAGTCCATTACCGAAGAACTCAACAAATTTACCAACTACACCTTTTTGACGTAACACTTGTGTTACTTTTAATGCAACGTCAGTTGCTGTTGTACCACTTGGAAGTGTACCAGTTAATTTCACACCGATTACTTCAGGTACTGGGAAATATGAAGGCTGTCCAAGCATTCCTGCTTCTGCTTCAATACCACCAACGCCCCATCCAAGAACACCAATACCATTAATCATTGTTGTATGTGAGTCAGTTCCAACTAATGAATCTGGGTATGCAACTAAGTCACCTTCAGCATTTTTCACCGCATGAACAACCGGTGCTAAATATTCAAGATTTACTTGGTGTACAATACCTGTTGCTGGTGGAACTGCACGGTAGTTATCAAATGATTTCTGTGCCCAGCTTAAAAATTTATAACGTTCTTCATTACGTTTAAACTCTAAGTCCATGTTGAATGCAAGCGAGTCCGCTGTACCCGCTCTATCAACCTGTACAGAGTGGTCAATTACAAGGTCTACAGTAATTTCTGGATTAATTTTATCAGGATCTCCGCCCATATCTGCCATTGCTTTACGAAGCGAAGCCAAATCTACAACAGCTGGAACACCTGTGAAGTCTTGTAAGATTACGCGAGATGGTTTAAACGGAACATCGATATCTTGAACATCTTTCGTTCCCCATTTCGCTAAATTTGTAACATGTTCTTCTGTAATTACGCGTCCGTCTACTTGACGAAGTACAGATTCAAGTAAAACTTTCACGGAATATGGTAATTGAGATACGTTGCCAACCCCTGCGTTTTCAAGCGCTTTCAATTGATAATAATGATACGTCTTTCCATCTAGTTCAAAAGTTGCACGTGATTGAAATGGATTATGTTTGACCATTATGTTTCCCCCCTGTTAAACGTGACTAATTTGTCTGAATATAAAATGTAGACAAACTTTTCAATACCTTACGATAATATCTTATTACAACTTTCTAAATAAGTAAATAATAAGAAACTTATGGATTATCATAAGTTTTCTTTATCTTTCTAAATTTGAATAGTGTCCATGCTCTTTATTAATACTATTACTATAAAGTAAAGCACTCTTTCAGTGTTTTACTTTACGTTCATATATGCTATGAACGACTCATGGTTCGTCTATAAAAAACATTATAGAGGTGAGAAAAATGGGTAAAAGAAAAGCCAATCATATTATTTCAGGAATGAATGCTGCATCCGCCCAAGGGCAAGGAACTGGCTATAATGAAGAGTTCGCAAATGAACCTTTAACTCCGGCAGAGCGACAAAATAATAAGAAACGAAAAAAGAATCAGTAACGAAAAATCCCAAAAGGTATACCTTTTGGGATTTTCTCTAATGTTTATAACGTAACAACTCCGAAACTGTTACAAATCGATAACCCTGCTTTTTCAGTTCAGGTAAAATTTTTGCTAATGCCGCCACTGTTTGACTACGATCACTTCCTCCATCGTGCAACAGTACAATATCTCCACTTTTAGCATTTTTCACAACATGATTTACTATGGATTCTGTACCCGGATTCGCCCAATCACGAGGGTCTTGATGCCATGACCATAGAACAATTTGATACCCAGCTTTTTTTGCCGTAGTAAATACAGCATCATTAATATATCCACCTGGCGGACGGAACAATAAAGGTTCTTTCACCCATTTTTCAAAATATTTCTTTCCATTTAAAATATCATGTTCTAATTTTTCATCTGATGAATTACTCGCATACAAATGATTCATCGTATGATTTCCGATTTCATGCCCTTCTTTCAACACTTGCTTTACTAAGTACGGATTACGCTGAACTCGAAAGCCAATCATAAAAAAAGTCGCTTCCGCTTTATATTGACGTAATAACTCTAATACTTGCGGTGTATAAGTTGGGTCCGGTCCATCATCAAATGTAATTGCGATAATTTTTTCATTATTTGGCACTTCCCATGTTACATAGCCAGTTGGCTCTAGCTCTTTTCTTAACAACATTTTAGCTTCCACTTTGTCCACTTGAAATATATGTACTGCACAAATTAAAGAAAAAATTGATAGAATAATTTTTCGTTTCAGCATAGTAGCACTAAAAGTAATGAGGTTGTTGAATTCACAACAACCTTTTTCACTTTTCTATTTGATCTACATTTCGCATAATATTTTGGAGATTACTTTCATATTGCTCAAGTTGTGGACGCTGCGTTTCTGATGCTACTTCAAGTGCATTTTGAATCTGTTCGTACGCCTCTTGTACTTCTTGGCGTAACTCTTTTAAATCATGGCCGTAATTCGGGTCATTTTTCACAATATTATTGAATATATTTTCCGCTTGAACAACCCCTTGCTGCGCGGCCTGAAAAGCCTGTTGCTTATCTTTATGATATGGCATAACACTTTCCCCTTCCTATATGAGTTAGTCCTACTTATCTTTACCCATTTCTCAAAAAACATTCTCGTATAAATTCGCAAACTTCTCTCATTCTAAATAGGGAGAGGAGGTGTAAAATACAATGGGTAAAAACAAGAATCAATCTAATCGTCAAAACGAGAAAAAAGGGCAATCTTCTGGACAGCCCGAGCCTTTAAGTGGATCTCATAAAGTTAAAAACCGTAATCATTCACGTCAAAAAAATCATGCACATCATGATATGTAAAGCAAAAGTATTCACACACACTGTATCTTTCACATAAAATGTTTATATTTTTCTATTTGTTCTTCACCTCTATTTCATTCATGCATAACATAGTATGAATTGAGATTTTACGGAGGGTGTCTTTCATGGGCAAGAAAAAGAAGGATTGTCTTTTTCATGTTGATGGTTTCGAAGAATGGATGGATCAATTTTGTTCCGATTCTTATAGTAACTTTAGTTTTCCAAATCAAATTCATATTGACCTTTGTGAAACAGAACAAGAATACATTTTGGAAACAGATGTACTAAATGTAACTGAACAAGATGTACTCATTAAAAAGATGGAGACAGGCCTAAACATTTGCATACTTCATAAAAATAATTCTTTACAGCGGATAATTCCTTTACCTGCTAATATTATTTATAAGAAGATGCTAGCCTGCTTAGAGAATGGATATTTAGCCATTCATATTTCCAAAAATGAAGTTGCCAACACGCATGAAGAGAAAGTCTTTTTTCGAATTAACGATTAATATAAATACAAACATAAGCCCCAGCAACCTTTTAGTTTGCTGGGGCTTATGTTATTTCGCATGTATTTCTATTTTAGAATTTCTAATATATCTTTTTTTCATTAAGCTTTTTGTAACTAATAGGACTGGAAATGCAGTGGTTGAAAAAACAGCTAATATAAAAAATACAATAAAGCCATTTTGATATCCATAATGATCGAGAAGTATCCCGCCAAACCAAGGACCAATTACTACTCCAATTCCCGAAAAGCCCATAGCTCCAAAATATGTCCCTTTCAAATGCGAAACAGCTATCTCATCAATAAATACATCTGTCATTGAAAACATTAATACTTCTCCGAATGTAAAAATAATTGTACATATAGCAGCCCCTAACATAGATTCTACTAGTCCAAATCCAAACAATCCCCCGCTCACAAATAACGTTCCAACCATAACAGATGCTAACGGCGTATACTTTTTACACATTTGAATAACAGGGTATTGAATAAATACTACTGTAACCGCATTTAAAGTTAGCATATATGAGAACAACTTTACTCCATCTTGAAATATATGCGCGTTTGCAAAATATTGAGATAGTGTCGTCGTTAAATGTGAAAAACCACTATTACTCAAAATGATTCCGACTAAAGCAACTAAAAATACTATGTCTTTTCGCAAAATCCGAACCGCACTTAACATTGTGACCGGATTTTCTGTAGTTACTTTCTTATTATCAAGTGGATATTTCTTAAATTGAAACGCTAATATAACTGTATATAAAATGTACACTCCAGCGGCTACTAAAAAAGGAATCGTTGATTTTGCACTTCCAATCTGTAATCCAACAAGTGGACCCATCGCTACTCCAACATTTATTGCACCGTAACGCAAATTATATACGAGTAAACGATACTCTGGTTTCGTTAAATCTGATAATAAAGCTCTTGATGTCGGTTCAAAAAAAGAACGACATAATCCATTCAAAGCGTTTAATAGAAAGAAACTCAAAACATGATCTGCAACTGAAAATCCTATAAATACAAACACCCAAACAATCATGGACCATATTATAATCATCTTTCGACCAAATCGATCCGATAAATTGCCTCCAATAAAACTAGCTAACACTCCAACAAGCGCACTCGTTCCAATGATAGCACCGGTCATTCCAGCCGATACGTCTTTAACAGTCGTTAAATAAATCGCTAAAAAAGGAATGCTCATTGAAGTTGCAAACCTAGCAAATAATGTCCCTATAATGATACTCATTCCAAGTGGATGAATATTTTGTAACTTCCCCTTCATCTTTAAACCTACTCTCCCTTTTCTTACATAAAAAAAGAAAGCAAAGGATCTGCTTTCTTTTTCCTTTTTCTATACTTGAGATGTTTATACCCGAGCTGTTCTCGTTATTTCCATATCAATTCCGTATGTAAACTGTAGTTCTTTACAAACATCTTTAATCAAAATAGCTACATTATACTTTTCATTAAATTCTAAAACAATGCTTTCTACTTCTTCATATGTATACTTATATTCGCCAGTAATTACACTTTTTAAATCAAAGCATTCATTAATACAAAGCTGGACGAGTAATTGTTCATACTTCTCTATGACATCTTCTTTTTTCCAAAGTAACTCCTTTACATATAACCGATCAAATTTCACACTTTCTCGATTACAATCCGTTAAAATCCGGGTCATCTCATTTAATTCTCGATATAATTCGGAAATATTTCTGCTTAAACTAAGCAACTTATCTACGCCGTTTTCATATGGCATTTTCATTCCCCCCCGCATTTTCTTCTTATTATAGCAAGAAAATTCTAAAAAAAGTTTCTTTCTTCTGAAATATTAGGAAACTAATTTCAATTGCTTTACAATGAAACTAGCTAACACGAAAGGGGAAAGAAAATTGGAGAAAAAATTATATTACATCGACGCTTATAAGAAAGACTTTACTACTAAAGTTATAAAACAAGAGCATGATACAGAAGGAAACTTATATGTTGTCTTAAATGAAACTGCATTTTATCCAACAGGCGGCGGACAACCACATGACACTGGAACTTTAAATGGTATTCCGGTAAGTAACGTTGAAGAAGTAAATGGAGAAATTCGTCATTTCATAATAGAACAATTACATACAGAAGAAGTAGAGGGTAAAATAGATTGGGAGCGCCGTTTTGACCATATGCAACAACATACGGCTCAGCACATTTTATCCGCTGCTTTTTGGGATCACTTTAACATACCGACGATCGGGTTCCATCTTGGAAAAGAAACTATAACCATTGATTTAGAAACTGCCAATCTTTCTACAGAAACTGTTGAGAAGGCCGCACAAATTGCTAATCAAATTGTTTTTGAAAACCACCCTATTCGTATTAAATGGATGAACTTAGAAGAGGCCAAAGCATTACCCCTTCGCAAAGAACCAACTATGACAGAAAATATACGCGTTGTTATTATCGCAAATTATGATTACAACGGCTGTGGCGGAACGCATCCGAAACACACTGGTGAAGTAGGTCCTATTCAAGTACTAGGATGGGAGCGCAATAAAGGTGGTATACGCTTAACATTTATAGCTGGTTGGCGTTCTCTTAAATTAATGGGACAACATCAACAAATATTAACCGATGTTTCTAAGCAATTGAACAGTAGCGAAACTGATATTCCAGCAAAAGTAGCACAACTTCTTACCTCTCAAAAAGAAAACGAAAAGGCAATACAAGCAATGAATGAAAAACTATTATTTGTAGAAGCAAATGAACTATTACAACAATCGGAAGAAATACATGCTGGAACACTTATCTCTCGAGCATTTACAAATCGCTCTATGCAAGAAGTCGCAAAACTAGCTGCCATTATTACAGAACAACAAGAACACGCAATTACATACTTCGTTATTGAAAATGAGGACAAATTACAATGTATTCTTGCTTGTGGTAAAGCAGTGACACTCGATATGAATGCTCTTTTAAAAGATGCCCTCCCTTCTATTGAAGGAAAAGGCGGAGGAAATAAAAAGAGTGCTCGTGGCGGTGGGAAAGCAATTATGAGTAGAGATGAGTTTTTAAATCAACTTGTTTCTTCTTTACAGTCAGCAGTGTAAAACATGTTTATGAAGGGTAGCTAACGGCTATCCTTCAATTATTTACAGGCCTATATTTTGTTTCAAGCCTTGATAACTCCCTGCACTTGCAAAACCTTCACTTATAAGAGTTATAAAAGTTTCCGAAAAACCATAATGACTTAAGTCTTTAATCACTACCATTTGTACATCATGAATTGGATTAAGATCAAATTCATTAGAAGGTAGCGTAATTTCACCTTCAATCCTTTCAAGCAGAAACGTAATATGTAATAAAGATGGACTAGCATCTGGTTTATCACAAACATAGAGTAGCTTCTTAATTTTAACTTCTAATCCTGTTTCTTCTCTCATTTCTCGAATCATCGCTTCTTCTAACGTTTCACCATTCTCTACCCTTCCCCCAGGTAAAGACCAATTGCGATTAGCAACTTTTTGCTTTACTAGCAATACTTTTTCATCTTCAATTAAAATTCCCGTAACACGAACTTGCATTACACTTTCCATATGTAATCTCCTCTTCCCGTTATATTTACAAATTAATCCTTCCACAAAAAAGAACATATGTTTTATAATTAAAGGAAATTATGGAAGAAAGAAGTTGTTACATCTATGCGTCCACCTTTAACAAAGTCTATATCACTTGAAGATTTCCAAAACTTTTATTGGTTAAAAGCAGAACTCCAAACATTTTGTCGTGAGCATGGTTTGTCAGCTAGTGGCTCTAAGATTGAAATAACCGAGCGTATCTCACATTATTTACATACTGGTAAAATATTAAAAAACAGCTCTAGTCAAAAGGTGAGTAAAGCTTCCCTCTCTTATAAAGAACTTTCTCTTCAAACGATTATTACTAACAATCACCGCTGTAACGAAGATGTTCGTGCTTTTTTCAAAGAAAAAATCGGAGCAAACTTCCGCTTTACAGTAGCTCTTCAAAAATTTTTTAAAGAGAATGTTGGAAAAACATATGAAGACGCGATAACGTTTTGGTATGAAGAAAACGAACGAAAAAAAGATCCTACATACAAAACAACTATCAGCGCGCAGTTTGAATACAATCGTTTCACTCGCGACTTTTTCGAAGATCCAAATAACAAAGGGAAATCAAAAGCTGATGCTATCGCTGCTTGGAATGAAATAAAAGCAAAACCTGGTAGTAATGCTTATGTTCCTCAAAAAGTAGAAAACTAGTCCCTTTCTAGTTTTCTACTTTCTCAAATAATAGCGCAAGCCCTATTCCACCACCAATTCCTAACGTCGTAATTCCATATTTCATATGCTCTCTTTGTGCTTGATAAAACAAACGTGTCACAAGCATAGCTCCAGATGCACCGTACGGATGACCGAGCGCAATTGCTCCACCATTTACATTTAATTTTTCAAAAGGAATTTGTAACTCCTTTGCACAAGCAACAATTTTTGAAGCAAATGCTTCATTTATTTCAAAATAATCGATGTCCTCTACTTTCATATTCATTTCGTTTAATAATTTGTTCACCGCAAATATCGGACCAGTCCCTGGAAGATTTGGATCCACGCCAACTACAGCACTACGAACGAAACGAAGAACTGGCTTGTACCCTAATTTCTGTGCTTGCCCCTCTTCCATTACAAGAACAGCACATGCTCCATCATTTACACCGCACGAATTACCTGCTGTTACCGTTCCATTTTGTAAAAATACAGGTTTCGTTCTCTTAATCATTCTTTCATAATTCATTTCCCGCTTTATAGATTCATCTAATAATCCATTAAAATAATGAGGTAATATCTCTTCTTGTATATATCCTTTTTCTAATGCTTGCAGCGTTCTTTTATAGCTAAGACAAGCATATTCATCTTGTATCTCTTTTGTTATGTTATATTGCCCTGCAACATACTCAGCCGCCAATCCCATATCTGGATCCCCAATTGTTTCAGGTGAAAACCGCGCTCTATTTTGAAAAGGTGACGTACTTGTACTCTCTACGCCCCCAGCAATATAACAATTACCTGCATCCCCTTGAATAAAATGACACGCAGTACGAATTGCTTCCAATCCAGCTCCGCATTGCCGGTCAATCGTTACACCAGGTATATGATAACCAAGCCCAGCTTCTAAAGCAGATAATCTTGCAACATTACCTCCCGGTCCAACAACATTCCCTAATATAACATCGTCTATTTCTCTCTCAATTCCTTTACTTAAAAACGTAAGAAGTGGTGCTGCTAATTGCTGAACTTCATAATCTTTCAACATCCCGTTTTTTTTACCAATAGGTGTTCTTTTCGCTTCTACAATAACCGCCCTATTCATATATCTTCTCCCGGTTTTCAATCATACTTTTTGCTGCATTGCGAGCTATTTTCCCGCTATTTGTATAAGGTATTTCATCAACAAAGTACCATTCTTTCGGTATTTTAAAAGATGATAATCGTTGTAAGCAAAAACTTTTTAATTGTTGCTTTGTAGCACTTCCTTTTACGATAGCGACAGGCTTTTCACCCCAGTAACTATCTTCTACACCAACCACAACTATTTCTTCAACAGCTGGATGTGTCTGTAATACCCTTTCTATTTCTTCTGGGAAAATATTGATTCCTCCAAATAAAATCATATTCTTCTCTCTACCAACAATATATATAAAGCCTTCTTCATCTTGGTAGCCCACATCCTGCACTGTCATCCAGCCACCTTCGGACAATTGCGGGATTATAGCTCCATCCGATACATAGCCCATAAAAAATTGATCACTTTTCACATACACAGTTCCTATCTCACCTGTCTGTACTTCTTCTCCTGCTTCATTACATATTCGAACTTGTACATTATGACAAGGTTTCCCTACTGAATTCGGTTTTCTTTCACTCTCTTCATCAACCAATGCCGTTACAAAGCTTAGCTCAGACGCACCATAAAACTCATATCTTTTTGCATAAGGAAACACATTCTTCATCTTCTCTTTTGCTTCAGCTTCCCATTTGGCTCCTGACGAAATAATTTTCATTTCACTTTCAATTACTTTATTTTCTTTATACAAAGACTCAAGCATTGTAGGAACTGTATACATTACAGAAATATTCTCTATCCTTATACTAGATAGCACTTGAACTGGTACAAACTTTCTCATTATGTGTACCGTTTGCCCTAAAAACAATGCACTTATTGCCCCGTATAAGAAAAGAGAATGAACAAGCGTCCCAGCTATTAAAATAGAATTTTCCTTTTTCATATGAAAGTCATGTACATTACAATCAAAACTATGTACCCACGACTGTTGAGCACGTAAAAACGCTTTTGCTTTTCCAGTCGATCCTGATGTAAATCCCATATAAAAAGGAGCGTTTTGTACATTTTCTACAGAATGATATGCAGGAAGATAGTTCTCAATCATTTCTTTCCATTCTTCAATCTCAATAATCCTTCCTTCTTCGCACGATATATCACTAAGCCTATACTGCTCCGCCACAATAATATCCGGTTTACTAATCGCTATTCTTTCTTTAAGTTCATCTCGTTTCCATTTTATATCTAGTGGCACACAAACCCATCCAGCCATAGCGGAACCCGCAAATAGTTGTAAAAATTCCATACTATTCTCTAATAAAATTGCTATCGTTTTATTCTGCGATTCTTTTTCATTCAACCAGTTTGCTACTTTACACACTGACTCAAACCATTCTTTATATGTTAATACTCTATCATTTTCTTTAATCGCTATTTTATTTGGTTGTAAAGAGGCATACTTTTTATATTCTTTTGTAATCCCCATATGAGACGTCCTTTCTTTACAAAATAATAAAAAGAAACACGCAAGTAACGTGTTTCTCCTTTTTCTTACCCTGCATTTGTAATTTTTTTATTCTTCAAAGCAGGCGTAATAATATGTTTCAATGAGCGATGTAATCTTGTCACAAGAATCGCTGCTATAGTCGCCTTTATGCAATCACCTGGTAAAAATGCGACACTTACTTTCATCGTTTCCCATACGGAAATATCCATTACGAAAGCTTGGACAATGATACCAAATACATAAACTACGAAAATACCACCAATTATATTAATACATAGTACTTTTATAATAGAAACTTCACGTAAACGCTCAATTAAATATCCAATGACAAACGCTCCAACGATATAACCAAGTAAATATCCTGCACTTGGCCCAACAAATACACCTGGTCCCCCGCGCCCACCAGCAAGTAATGGTGCTCCAACTCCAACTATAAGTAAAAAAATAAGCTGACTTAACGCACCAAGACGTGAGCCTAACAACCCACCAGCAAGCATAACACCGAGTGATTGTAATGTAATTGGAACTGGTGTAATAGCAAGAGCAATTGGAGGTATTAACCCTAACACTCCCATAATAGAACTAAATAAAGCGACGAAAACTAAGTTTTTTGTATTCATATTTGCTTCTCCTATTTGTAAACTTGAAATGGATTTTAGATAACATATTATAGGAGTTATATTATCTTTCCCTTCGACGTTTGTCAACCGTAATTAAAAATAAGTTTACAAATAAAAGTTTGGTTATTTCTCTTTATGCAAATGCTCAAGTTCTTTTCGAAGTGCCTGTTTTAAAAACTTCCCAACAGATGTTTTCGGTATTTCTTCCATAAATACAATATCATCTGGTAACCACCACTTCGCAAACTGCGGTTTTAAAAACTCATATATTTCTTCTTTCGTAACCGTACTATTTTTCTTTTGAACAACGCAGGCAACTGGGCGTTCTTGCCACTGCGGATGAGGAATTGCAACGACAGCCGCTTCAAATATAGCATCATGTGCCATTAAAGCATTTTCAAGATCCACTGAAGAAATCCATTCTCCCCCGCTTTTAATAACATCTTTCGTACGATCAACAATTTTCACGCAGCCTTCCTCATCAACTGTAACAACATCACCAGTATATAACCAACCGTCTCGGAATCCTTCGACAGTACGATCATCGTTATAATAGCTTTCAGCGATCCAAGGTGCTCGTAAACATAACTCTCCCATCTCAGTACCATCCCACTTCACTTCACCGTTTGTACCGACTACTTTCATCTCTACACCAGGGACAAGATATCCTTGTTTTGAGCGGATTTCTAATTGCTCTTCATATGATAATTCTGTTTCATAACTTTTTAAACGTGCAAGTGTTACGAGTGGGCTTGTTTCAGTCATACCATATGCATGTACGAAAGGAACATTATATTTTTGCTCAAATGCTTTAATAACGCTTTTCGGTGCAGCAGCACCACCGCATAATATTCTCGTTATACTAGATAAATCGTAACTATTATTTTCTAACTCTTGTAATACACCGAGCCAAATTGTCGGCACACCTGCTGCTATCGTTACTTTTTCAGTTTGAATCATCTCTAATAAAATTTTCGGAGTAAACATTGGTCCTGGCAGAACTTGTTTAGTTCCAAACCAAGTAGCTGCAAAAGGAAGCCCCCAAGCATTCACATGGAACATCGGTACAATTGCCATAGCCGCATCACTTTCCGATAAAGCAGCTGTATCCGCTAAACCGAGTGCCATACAATGCAATACAGTACTACGATGCGTATATACAACACCTTTTGGGTTTCCTGTAGTCGCTGACGTATAACACATACCAGCAGGTGTATTTTCATCAATATCTTTTACAAATTGGAAAGTTGGATCGCCTTCTTCTAATAGCTTTTCATAATGATATACAGGTTCTAGCGTAGTATTGGGAAGTTCATCTTTATCAGTCATAATAATGTAGGCTTGTACAGTTGATAATTGTGATTGAATATTTTCAACAAGTGGTACGAGATCTTCATCTATAAGTAGAATTCGATCTTCTGCGTGCTGAATAATGTATGAAATATGTTGAGGAGATAAACGAATATTAATTGTGTGTAAAACGGAAGCAATACCAGGAATAGCAAAATACGCTTCCACATGTCGATGATGATTCCACGCTAACGTTCCTATACGCTCGCCTTCTTTAATTCCTAATTTTTTTAACGCACTAGAAAGCCTTCTCGTCCTTTCACCTAACTGCTTATACGTTAATGTCGTAACTGTGTCATGTGTCCGTGAAACAATTTCTTTCTTTGAAAACAGTTTTTCTGCTCTTTCCATCATAGAACTAATTGTTAGCGGTACATTCATCATCATATTGGTTATATCCCCCTTTAAAGCGTTTTCATTTCTGTATATTATAACAGACTTCTACAAATAATTACGATATTTATCTGTATTTTCTGAATTATTTCTTTGGAAATAATTCTAATAAATAAAAACCATGTTTTGAATACATACGATACAAAACATGGTTCTCTCCTATTTAAAAACTATCTACCTTTTTTCTTACTTTCTTTTTTAATTTAAAAATGACACGATTACTATATTCTTTATTTTCTACTAAAATCCGATACGTCTCTAACACTCCTAAAACACGAACAAAAAGATAAAACCCGATAGCAATAAGTACAACACAATAAGGATAATACTGCACGAGCTCTCCTGAAGTAATTCGTTTTTTCTCAAATAAAAATGGTATCGCTCCTGCTGCTATGAAACAAAGTCCAACAATTACTACTGCAGCATACTTCTTTTTAATAGTCGCATATCTTTTTGTCAATTCTTTTAAAAAGTTTGGATCAAATAGTAATTTTTCTTTTTTTAATACATTGTATCGACTCTCTTCTATAGTTACAGGTACCATCATTGCTCCAATTCCAAGGACAGCAATGATAATGACAAGGAATGTAGACATTGTTGCATTTTCTTTAAATAATAAATACGGTATTGTAGATAAAATAAGCAAGCTAAATCCTAATGCGATATATTTAGAAATTTTTTGCCCATACACTATATACCCTTCCGCCATTTCCTTACTTACATAATAACCATTTTCCTTTTCATTACTTTGCTCAGCAGTTTCTTTTAATAAGTAATCAAGAGATACTTCAAATACATTTCCAATCATTATTAGTTTTTCGGTTTCAGGAAAACCTTGACCATTTTCCCATTTGCTAACCGCTTGTCTTGTTGTGTTTAATTTCTCAGCTAACGCTTCTTGAGAAAGGCCTTTTTCCTTTCTTAATTTAAAAAGCTTCTCACCAAATTCCATATGTGTGTCCCCCTTTGTTTTCTTAACTAAATTGTAGGTCAACATTGCTCTTATCTCTATCTTCCTGTGGTTGCACTTTGTCAACTTACAGTTGCGATTGTGTTATATAGCGGTTTTGTATACGATTTAGCTGTTTTTCTTCTATAATTATGGCGTTAATAAAATAATTACTCTCAATGACCAATTATAACAATTAAAGGGAATTATTGTTATAAAAAATAAAAAAACTCCTTTATTCATTTAAAGGAGTTTTCGTTATGAACCATTCTAAGATGACTACTTTTTCTTCTATATATTTTTCTGTTTCATGTAATGAATGATGAGCATCTCATACAGTATATGTTTTTATCTCTTTTTTTAAGGCGTACTCATATATATGTAAAATGTCACTTATATTAAATTAACTTAATGTAAGATCTTTCGTATACGACGTTTTATATTACCACTTCTTAACAATCATAGCGGCTTCTGCTTAAACTTTTCATAATTCCGTACCTTTAATGAAAGGATATTCCCGCAATCTGTACAAATATAAGCATCCACTGGTGAAGATGTGAACATCGTTTCCTTTTTCCGTATCTGTGCATAACCGATAAACTCACCTTCTCCTATGTTTTGAGAACCGCAATGAGAGCATGTCTGCACGTCTTCCTGTTTCATGAGAGCACCACCTTTAATCTGTTTCTACTCCCTTCGACAGTTCACTTCCATTTACCTTCCAAAAACCTTCTTATTCTCTTACATTTCAACAGGAATCTCAGAACAAACATCGTATATGTACTATGAAATATATTTATTGACGGAGGAATCGTATGAGTACAATTATGACAGTCAATACAGCACAAGAAATTGAGAACGCAGAAATAGATATGCTTTCTTCTAGATTAGAGGCACTACAAGAAATAAGCGGAAATCCAATGCAAGTACAAATGAAAAAGTTCGAGAGTGCCACTGCCTTTTCATCAAAAATAATTGCTGGTCCTGCTTTTAATACAGTAAAGGGCATTACATTTACAAATACAGATGAGATAGATGAAATCATCGCTTATTATCAATCACTACAAATCCCTTGCCGTTTTGAAATTACACCGGCTCAAGGTACAACTGAATTATTTCAATACTTATCTCAAAAAGGTTTTTATCAATCTAGCTTCCATACCGCTTTATATAGTTTACCAAGAGAAGACTCATCGCTGCTGCCTTCTAACATTTCAGTACGCCAACTAAAAGAAAATGAATTTGATATTTTTGCAGACATATATGTACGTGGATTTAACATGCCATCCTTTACAAAAAATGGCGTTCGTCAAAATAATGAAATTCTTTACAATAAACCAGGATGGCATTTTTTCATAGCCGAAGTTCAAAACACTCCTGCTAGTATAGGGGTACTTTATATAAATAAAGGTGTTTCTTCATTAGCTGCTTCTGCTACTTTGCCAGAATTTCAACGTAAAGGTTGTCATACCGCATTAATTCAAAAACGAATTGAGACCGCTCTTGCATCCAATTGCAATTTAATAGTTGGACAAGCAAGATTCGGTAGCGGCAGTCAAAATAATATGGAACGTGCCCATATTAAAATTGCTTATACAAAATCAATATGGACTGCGAAAGACATATAATTAACTTTCTTTTTCTTTCCATTACGAATGTATACATTTTATGACAATTACCTTTCTATCCTGTTATTCATTTGAATATTCAAACTAAATTTGTTACGCTATTACTAGATACATCATTCAACTTGCAATATGAAAAGAGAATTCTACTCAAACTACAAGGAGGAGAAATGTATGACTAAACATGATCATGGTTTAAAAGAAAAAGTAGAAGGTGTTATTGATAAGGTAAAAGGTGAAGTAAAGGAAGTTGTCGGGAAAGTAACGGACAATAAAAAATTACAAGCCGAGGGAAAATGGGATAAAATGAAAGGCACTGCTAAAGATACGGTTGGTAATATAAAAGAAAAAGCACATGAATATAAGGAACATAAATAATAAAAAAAACACGTTAGATGCATTTTCATCTAACGTGTTTTTTATTTCAGTTTATATACATAATTAACCAAATATCACACGGTATATTTTTATTTCTCTATACTCTTTGTAAGTGGTTCTTTAAATGCATTTCTATTCCATACAGCAAAAACAATAAGAGAAATAATAAAGAATACAACAAGACATATACCCAAATAATCAAAATTAACTACCTGAATGAGATTCCAAAACGGTCCCTGTAAATTATAGCTTTCAATAAGTAAAGATAATAGTTGATAACCCCCTATTAAAAAAGCCGTTATAACAGATATTGAGGTAATTAATACGTTATATGAATTTCTAATTCGACTATTTTCCATTGCCCACTTATAATTCGTATTCATGAATGTACTATCTAATGTATCCATCAACGACATTCCTGCAGCAAACAAAATGGGAAAAGCAAATATACTTACAAGCGGGATAGATTGACTTGTTGCAGTTACTGTAGAAAGAGCAATTAATCCGATTTCACTTGCTGTATCAAAACCAAGCCCAAATAAAAAACCGATCATATACAATTGCTTTTGACTATCAATAAACCTAAATAAGCGCTGCGTGAAACGATATATAAATCCTAAGTTTTCTGGTTGCTTATCCTCTTGGCTTCGTAACACTTTAATAAGGTACAACAGATTGGTAAACCCAATAATAATAAGAAATGTACTAGAAACAATTGTGCCGATAATACCGCCTATAGTAGAAAAACTCTCCATTCCATGTTTTGCTGTTTTTCCAATTAAAGCAATTAATACGATCATCACAAATACTACAGTAGAGTGTCCTAATGAGAAGTAAAACCCCACCCCCTGTGAGTTTTTACCTTTTTCAATTAATTTCCGAACAGTATTATCAATTGCGACAATATGATCACTATCAAACGCATGACGCAATCCTAAAGAATATGCAATAATAGCCATTCCAATTATGCTATTGCCTTTATACAGTGCAGGTAATAATAAGAGAATTCCAAGCACATGAAGAAATATAATAATAACAAAAAAATTAGTTGCTTTTTTCAGTTCACTTTTCCACATAGTTACTAACCCTTTCTACTTTAGATTGAATACTCTTGAAAAAGAAAAGTGCCATAATAAAAACTACAATCGTTATAATAGTCACTAAAATAATTACAAAATCATTTAACATGCCTGTATGATTTGTAAGTGTTAACAGGGCTGGTATCGTTGCAGTAATCCAAGATTCAATGAAGCAAACAATCCCTACATAAATATGAATCTTCTTTTTCAACCCATCTTGCAGGAAAAATAAAAACCAAAGGAACGCCCAAAAGAACCAAATTATTGTACTTTGTAGACTTCCACTCTCATGTAATTGATTCGCTATTCCCATAACCGTTGCAATAATAGCAACCCAAAGAGAATAGTAACCTACACCTGAAGAATCAAGTTCTAATATATTCGTAAGGCCAACATATAAATAAGTAAAACCAAATAAAAAAATAGTTCCATTAGATAGGATAGTCCACTCATTAGATTGACTTCCTGTAAATAATAAATATAATGGTGTCAAAGTTTGTAATGCCCCTACAAATAAATTGAAGTACCCTACACTTTTGCTATCAATGAGTTTAAAAGCTGCTAGTGCATTCATAAATAGAACTGCACCGACAAATAATAATCCCACATTAGTCATAGTATCCCCTTCTCCTACTTAATATTTTCGATAGGATGTTAATTCTTCATGCAGACAATTCTCTCTAACAAAACGATGACACTGAAAAAATATAGATTCCATATCCTCTGTATTATGACTAAGTATGCGTATGACAAAGCCTTTACATGGCATAGAAGATATTCCAATCTTCATATTGTTAGTGTTAGAAAGCGAAGTTTTCAATGCTGCAATTAAATCATTTGTAATGTTCTCATTAATAACTATGAAAGTACCATAATGGGAATATTGATTTAATATTCCCATTTGATCTAACGACTCTTTGAAAGGGTTTAACAATAGATGATCGTAAACTACAAGTTTGTTTTCCATATATATTTTTGTTAGCGAATCAAAATACTGGTATGTGAACTTCTCCATATTTGGAGACCAACCAGGCGTAACTGAATCGCATAAAATCAATGTAGAATTATTTTGCATATATATATTTGTTTTTTGCTTATATGCTGCATCCTTGTACATAATCAACGGATCTGGTAAATACTCCATAACAGCATTTTCACCAATATAAAAATTCAATTCTTGCAAAGCATAACTATTTGGAGTCTTGTAAACTTTCGTTGCTGATTGGCTTGTTATATATGTTTTCGCATCTTCATGAACATTTATATTTATAGAATAGAAATCTCCTTTTAAATAACCTCCACCAGAATTCATGATATAGTAATATGCTCTACCATAATCGTCCAAATACATTGGTTGCGTTACTTTTAAGGCATCTTTATGATAAACCTTAATAGGTACTGTTTTATGTCTCTTTTCCATCACATCAATGTTTAAGACACCTGTAGGGGCTTTCATTTTTTCAATCCTTCTAACATGATGTTTTGTCGCATCCAATTTATTAATCCCTGTAAGCCTTCCTCATCCTTCAAATTTGTAAAAAAATATGGTTTATTATGTCGGTAATTTTTCGTATCCTGCTCCATAACTCCAAGATCAGCCCCTACATAAGGTGCCAAATCCGTTTTATTAATAACAAATACATCAGATTTGATCATTCCTTGTCCACCTTTACGAGGAATCTTTTCTCCTTGTGCCACATCGATAATATAAATTGAAAAATCCACTAGCTCTGGACTAAATGTGGCAGCTAAATTATCACCCCCACTTTCAATAAAAATAATATCTAAATTACTATGTCTAATCATGAGCTCTTCAATTGCTTCAAAATTCATAGAAGCATCCTCTCGAATTGCTGTATGTGGACACCCTCCTGTCTCTACACCAATAATTCTATCTTCTGGCAAAACACCTGTTTTCAATAAAATCTTTGCATCTTCTTTCGTATAAATATCGTTTGTAATCGCTGCAATTTCATAATCTGTATTTAAATATTTTGTTAACCTTTCAACTAACATTGTTTTCCCAGCACCTACCGGGCCACCAATACCAATTTTAATAGGCTTTATCATTTTATTTTTCCTCCCTATGACATGAAGACTCTTATATTTACATCTTCATGTTGCATTTGATTTATTTCGAATTCAGGATCATTCAATCCAAAATCCTCTAATGAAAGCATTTGAATTCTATCAATAGATTCACAGATCAATTCATGGCATTCTTGTAATAGTTTTTGACCATCTGTTTGTCCAAGAGGAATGGCTCTCACACCATTTTGAATAATGCTTCCAACACTTGAATATAAGAAAACTAAGAGCGTTTCTTCTATTGTCATTTTCAATTCCGCCCCTAATATTCCGTATACGATACTAGGATGTCCTTGTAATCTATTACAAAAAATATTTTCTTTGTACACATTTAAATTTTCAAATGAAAACAATTCACAACACAACTTAGAGGTACTTTTACTAATCATTCTATTTGCTTTTCTACATTCAAAGGGCAATGTTTGTGCCGTTATTAATTCATCTAAAAATGTAATTTTCTTATCATCATTATTCTTAATGGCTTCGTAAGTATATTTGCAAATTAAGCCGTCCGTGTGTGTTAATTGCACTTTTACATATCGATTAATCCATTTGAAAAATTCGCCTTTATTTGTAACTTGTCCCTCTTCAATAAATGTTTCTAATCCAAAAGAGTGACTAAAACTTCCTGTCGGGAAGTTCGAATCACTAATTTGGAGTAGGTTAAGTAGGTTAAATATGTTTGTGTGAAGCATGCTTGAACGGTTTTGGTAATACTCTATTTTCTTTTTGATAAGGAACACCTTCCTTTTTGAGTAAATCTTCTACTAAGTAGTCGTTCGCCAAAATCATACACCCTTCATCGAATTGTGCTGGCAAATGTCTATTTCCTAAGTTATGCGCAATAATTCCCATTTCTTTTATTGACGTTGGAGTAATTACAATTACCTCTTCTGGTAACACTTCAATATATACAATACGATGTTCATCTTCATATAAAATATCACCATTCTTTAATGTTTCCCCATTATCTAAAGACACCCCAATTTCAAAACCAGATTCTGAAAATAATTTCTGGACCCTCTTCAATAAAAGTTCACTAGAAATCAATATTTTATCAAGATGCTTTTTTGTATTTGAAAAATCATTCATATTGCATACGTTGTTATTAATTTTTTCAATAATCATTTTTTCTCCCCCGTTATATCAAAATAAAAAATATCTTTGAGCCATAGGTAATACATCTACTGCTTCACACGTAATAACTTGTCCATCAACTTTAACTTCATATGTCTGCGGATCTACTTCAATTTTGGGTGTTGCATTATTCAGCTTCATATCTTGCTTAGAAATCTCTCTCGTATTTTTAACAGGTAATACAACTTTATTTAAACCTAATTTTTCTTTAATATTATTCTCGTAAGCTGCTTTGGATACAAATGTAATCGAACTTGACTGTACTGCTTTTCCATATGCACCAAACATCTTTTTTTCATAATATGGTTGTGGTGTAGGGATCGAAGCATTCTCGTCTCCCATTAATGCCATCACTACCATCCCGTTTTTCAAAACCATATCTGGCTTAACACCGAAAAATTGGGGATCCCATATTACAAGGTCTGCATACTTTCCTACTTCAATAGAGCCGACATATTCTGAAATCCCATGTGTAATAGCTGGATTAATCGTATACTTAGCTATATAACGTTGAATTCTTTTATTATCGTTATATTCTTTATCTCCCTCTAAACTACCAATCTGCTTTTTCATTTTATCGGCGGTTTGCCAATTGCGAATAATAACCTCTCCAACCCTTCCCATCGCCTGTGAGTCAGAGCTAATCATGCTGAAAACCCCTAAATCTTGCAAAATATCCTCTGCCGCAATTGTTTCTTTTCGAATCCTTGAATCCGCAAACATTACATCTTCTGGAATATTTGCTTTTAAATGATGACATACCATGAGCATATCTAAATGTTCATCCAGCGTATTCACTGTATATGGCAAGGTCGGGTTCGTTGAAGAAGGTAAAATATTATTCAGTGCAGCAATCTTTATAATATCTGGTGCATGCCCACCACCAGCCCCTTCAGTGTGGTACGTATGAATAACACGACCATCAATAGCCTTTATCGTTTCTTCCACAAAACCACATTCATTTAACGTATCAGTATGAATAGCAACTTGAATATCATATTTATCAGCAATCTGTAACGAGTGATTAATTGCTGAAGAAGTCGCTCCCCAATCTTCATGAATTTTTAATCCAATAGCCCCTGCAAATATTTGTTCTTCCAGGGCAGGTAAACTTGAACTATTTCCTTTCCCTAAAAACCCAAGATTTATAGGAAAAGCTTCTGCTGCTTCTAGCATTTTTCTTAAATTCCAAGATCCAGGTGTTATCGTAGTTGCCTTAGTACCCTCTGCCGGTCCTGTTCCTCCACCAATTAAAGTTGTTATACCTGAAGCTAATGCTGTATCAATTTGTTGTGGGGATATGAAATGCACGTGTGTATCAATACCTCCAGCTGTAACGATTTTCCGCTCACCAGAAATTACTTCCGTTGATGTTCCAATGATGATATCAATATTATCCATAATTGAAGGATTACCACTCTTACCAATTGCTGAAATCTTTCCATCTTTTATACCAATATCCGCTTTATATACTCCTGTATAATCAATAATAATTGCATTGGTAATAACAACATCCACAACACCCTGTTCCCTTGTAAGTTGCGAATTTTGTCCCATACCATCCCTAATTGATTTTCCTCCACCAAAGACAGCTTCATCACCATATACGGTGTAATTCCGATCAATATGTGCGAATAATTGTGTATCCGCTAAACGAATAGAATCTCCTGTAGTTGGACCATATAAATCAGCATATTGTTTACGTGACATCTTAAAACTCATGCTATCTCCCTCTTTTTTTGTAAGATTGAATATCGCCATCCACTTTATTTTTAAATCCATATACTTCTTGCTTCCCTGAGTATGGAACTAATTCAATCGTTTTTTCATCCCCAGGCTCGAATCTTACCGCTGTACCCGCTGGAATATTTAAATGTTGTCCAATTGCTACACTACGATTGAACTTTAACGCCTCATTCACTTCATAAAAGTGGTAATGAGATCCAATTTGAATCGGTCTATCTCCCTGATTTAACACCTTAACTTTCGTTTCTTTTTTATTTTCATTACATACTATGTCTTCTTTCGCAAGGATATATTGCCCTGGAATCATAACATTCACTTCCTTTAATGAATTGGTTGATGAATAGTTACTAATTTTGTTCCATCAGGAAAAGTTGCCTCAACTTGAATATCTGATATCATGTCTGCAATACCATCCATAACATCTTCAGCACTTAAAATATTTTTTCCAAGTTCCATTAATTCCGCTACATTTTTACCATCTCTTGCTCCTTCCAAAATTTCATACGTAATAATAGCGATACTTTCTGGATAGTTTAACTTAAGCCCTCTCTCCTTTCGTCGATAAGCTAAATCAGCCGCAACAACTACCAGCATTTTATCAATTTCTCTTGGCGTTAATCTCATTGCACTCTTCCTTTCTGAAGTATTTTAAAACTAAGAATATTCTAAAAATAAAAGGTGTACTTCCAATGTCCTTTCCGTGTTTTCTCCATGTTTTTTTGCTGCCAATCAAATAAAAAAAAGACTAGAATTTCTAGTCTTTTTTTATTTCCCTTCATTCTTCTCTAACACATATAAATCTTCTTCAATATTTGATAACTTTTCAGTTACAAGTTTTCTTGCATCTCCAATTGCTTGATTGTATGCAAATGGTCCTACTAATTTAATCATTTCCTCTATTAAACGCTCTGCTTGAAAACGTCCAATCTCATCTAAATCTTCTTCAACGAAAAATTGCTGAATTTGTGCTACAAGCTCTTCTTTTTTATCAGTCGGTATTTTTATGTTCATCATCATGAGTTACTCCTCTATATTTAAGATAATACTTTTCTTAACTCTACCATAGAAAAGCGATTTCCTGGACAAGTTTTTGTAACCCCTTCTAACTCCCTATGGCCGAGTATATTCCCTTTCTCTATGGCAAACTGCTTCATAAACATTTTACATAAAGAATATAATGAATTCATTTGTGCAGTAGTTGGATCATATTTATCAAAATTTCCCGTCATACATATTCCAATTGTATTACTATTATTATCTTTCGCATGTGCTCCAATATGTAAACCTCGTCCTTCGACTACAGTTCCATCTTCTTCAATAAAATAATTGTAACCAATCCCGCTCCATCCTCTTACCTTTTGATGAAATTCGTGAGTTTTATACACATCCCAGCCATCTTCTGACGTATGGTGGATAATCAGTTTATTTACTTTTTCTAAAGGAACTAACTCATTTTGAAACGTTAAATTTGCACATTTAATTTCCATATGAACATCCTCCTCTTACAAATCGATCATAATAACTGTTTTATCATCTGGTCTTATTCTATTTTTTCCTTCTAACCTTTCAATGATTGCTACATATTCTTTTATACTATTCTTTCTTATATATGCTACAGTTTGTTCTAACGACCATTCTGGGTGAAACAATCCGTCTGAACAAATAAAAATCCCACTTACTTCAGCTACCTGTAATTCACCATATTGTAAATAATCCATAGCTTCTTTCATCCCATTTGCAACTGAATAGCCGTTTGGCATATTTGCAAGATAGCGATTGTATTTTAACTGCTCCCGAACATCTTGAAAAACGTGTTCTTCCGGGACTGGTAATCCTTTTTTACGATCCTCTTCCCTCTTCTTTTTTGCGCGTTTACTAATTCCCTTAACTGTATCTTTCGTTAATACTCTTATCGCTCCATCCTGAAGTATTGCAACGATCATACAATCACCTAATTGTGCATATTCAAGTTTATCGCCTTCTATTTGAACTGCTGCAATACATGTACACCACAGATGGTCTTTTTTTCTCGTATCAACCTTGTACTCTAGCATCTTGTTTTGCAATAATTCATTCGCCTTTGCAACTTCACCTTGTAAACTATTGATCTCTCGTAGCGAAGTAAAATGACTTGCAAATAAATGTGAAGCGATGTATGCTCCATTATGTCCTTCTTCATCACAAAATGGAACTAACGGTGTTGCTCCATCGCATACACCGTAAATCATTTTATCTTCATTACAAAAAAATGAATCCTCACACTCTTGTTTTAAAGGACTCTTCTGTTGATACGTCGTTATCTTCATATCTGTATCCCCTCCCAATTTATCAAACACTCGAACTATTTAGATTAATCTAATTTTCCGAAATAAACTGTTTTCCCAAAAAACTTTCAATTTCATATATAATCTTGAAATAATATGATTATTTAGTGAAGGACGGGAAAGAGATGGTCAGATTTCTTGGTGTTATTTTTGGTTCTATTATTATCGCAATTGCCTTTAATCTTTTCCTTATCCCCCATAAAATTTTAAGTAGTGGAATTGGCGGAATTGCTATTATTTTAGGGATTGTAACCCCTGTAAACACAGGTATTATTAACTTTGTATTGAACTTACCTATCCTTATTTTAGGATACATAGGTCTTGGAAAAAAAGTGATTTTTAACACGGTTGTTTCTGTAATTGTATTATCTGTTGCATTATACTATGTTCCAGTAAAAGTCGTAGCAACAGATCCACTTTTATCATCTGTATTTGGCGGTGTCATCGCCGGAGCTGGTATTGGTCTTGTCTTTAACTGCCATGGTTCAACTGGTGGATTTGATATTATCGGTATGTTGTTATCTCGTAAGCGAGATATTAAACTTGGTGGATTCCTTATTGCATTAAATACTGTTGTTGTTGTCATTGCAGGATTTTTCTTCACTTGGGATGTTGCCCTTACAAGCTTACTTTCAATTTATGTAACTGGTAAAGTAATTGATGCCGTTCATACGAAACATCGTAAAGTTACACTTATGATTGTAACAAATCAAGCAGAAGAAATGAAAAAAAAGCTTCTTTCAACTGTAGTACGTGGAATTACGTTACTTGATGGTGAAGGTGCTTATTCAAACGAGAAAAAACGTGTACTTATGACAGTCGTTTCACGTGAAGAATTAGCAAGTATGAAACTAACGATTTCGGAAATTGATCCTCATGCATTCGTTAATATTACGGAGACTGTTGAAGTATTAGGATTGTTTAGAAAAGTGTAAAAAACTAGGTGGACCTTCACCTAGTTTTTATTTTCCATAAATTCAATTCGATTTCCAAACGGATCTGACACGTAAAATCTGATTATATCTGGTCGCGCATGATCATCTATTACTTCAACATCTTGCTTTATTAACTCTTGTTTAAATTCATCAATTTTTAAAACATAAAAAGCTGGATGCGCTTTTTTAGCTGGATTAAAGTTTTGCTCAACTCCGATATGAATCTCTTGATTTCCACACTTAAACCAACACCCACCACGCTTCTTTAATTCCTCCGGCTTTGGAATTTCCTCCATTCCAATTTTATTACCATAAAATTCTCGCGCTTCTTCTTCACATCCTACGGGCGCAGCTACTTGTACATGATCAATTCCTTGAATATAATTTTTCATATTCCTTCCCCCTCTTCTAGTCTAATCGTATAACGAAAACACATTCATGTAACTTACAGAAAATTAATTAAGCAATATAAGATTCTCTTATTACTACCTTTTATACCTTCCACTAATAATAAAAAAAGAAAATTTATTCTGTAATTTCCATTTTTTATAGAAATAAACGTCACACCTATATTATAGTTATTAATAGATCCATCTTTTTTAGATGCTAATTGTACGGAGGAAATATTATGAGTCGTAAAAAATATTCATCTACTCAAAAAAAGCGTCATCCGAACGTATCTGGACGCCTGCGAAACCATATACAAAATCGTTCTTTAGCAGAAATGTATGCATCTCTTTTTGAACATAACCCTGATAGTATTATTTCATTGAATTTAGAAGGAGTTATTTTACATATTAACCCCTCTGCGGAAAGAATATTAGGTTATACTTCTAACGAATTAGAGCGAAAAACAATCACTTCTATTTTAGAAGCACATATTTCTGATCAAGTGCTACAATACATAAAAAATGCTGCAGCTGACAATCAAAAAGAGTATATCGTCTCTATTTATCATAAAGACGGATATTTACTAGATGTCGTAACAAAATTAGTTCCTATTTTTGTTAAAAACCGTTTAACAGGTGTATACGCCATTATGAAACCCCTTGAAAAATCAGAAAGAATTGAGAAAGTATTACAAGAGAGTGAGAAACGATTACGCACATTAATGAATTCAATGCCTGCATTTGTTATTTTTAAGGATCATGAAGGACGCTGGCTTGAAGCGAATGACTATGCGCTTTCTTGTTTCAATTTCCATAACGTTCCTTATCATGGAAAAAAAGATAATGAACTCATTCAATATAACGAAGCATACCGCGAATCTTTTTTGCATTGTGAAGAAGTCGATGAACTAACATGGCAAAAAGGACAAATTCTTCACGGAGAGGAATTTATTATACATAGAAATGATTTCGACTTAGTTTTAAGCATTTCAAAAGTCCCACTCTTCCATCCTGATGGCTCACGCAAAGGTCTTATAGTGATGGGAAGAGACGTTACCGAACTAAAAGAAACCGAAAAGTTACTACGGAAATCCGAAAAACTTGCAGTAGTAGGACAACTGACAGCTGGAATTGCCCATGAAATTAGAAACCCGCTCACTTCATTAAAAGGATTTTTAACGTTATTACATCCAGAAATAAATGAGGAAAATAAATGGTATGTGGACGTTATGTTGAGTGAGATTTCACAAATGGAATCTATAACAAGCCAATTTATGGCGATGTCTAAACCACAAGTGTTATCTATTCATACATGCAACGTACAAACATTAATTGAAGAAGTTGTAACTTTTATTTTACCAACAGCAGTTATGCATAGCGTTCATATCATCATGGATCATTTCGATTATATTTCTGACATTCAATGTGACAGTAATCAATTAAAACAAGTTTTGATTAACATATTAAAAAATGCAATCGAGGCGATGCCTGATGGTGGTAACATATTCATTCAAACAGCTTCGTTAGAAAATGATTTTGTTTCAATACGCATTATGGATGAAGGTTGTGGGATTCCTGAAGAGCGCATGGCTCGTCTTGGCGAACCTTTTTATAGCTTGAAAGAAAAAGGAACTGGCCTTGGCTTAATGATGTGCTATAAAATCATTCAAGAGCATCACGGAAAATTATTCATTTCCAGTGAATTAAACATAGGAACAACTGTCGATATCCAATTACCAATTGCTACAGCTCAGCCTGTAACAAACTCTTAACTATGCTACATTAATATAGTAAAAGACATCTGTTATAAGTAGTCGGGTTATTGTGGAAAACCTCTACACTAATACGTTAAAAAGCTCAAAGTCCCTATATGACTCTGAGCTTTATTTTTGTATACGATTTATTTTATTAAATCCACTCTTTTCCATGTTTACGAATAAACTGAATATCATTTTCATAATGTTCAAGATGCCCTTCATCTATCATCTTTTGGAAGTTCATATCGCCTTCTAGTGCTTTTCTTTTCATGTATTTACATAATCCTTCTAATCGTAGAAGTACCATCTCCAAATAATCCTCGGCGATGCCATCACTTTTATAGGACTCAAAAAACAATTTAACTCTTTGCTTTATGCGGTCTGCATGCTGTAATGAATTATAATAAACCGCCGCACCTGTTTCCTTATAATAAACTCTACTTAATGGGACACAAGTGTAAAGAGTATAGGCTATGTCCCAAAGTCTTGGCCCAGGACCCGCAACATCAAAATCAATAATACCTACTGGTTTTTCATTATTAAAAATAATGTTGTATATTGCAAAATCATTGTGGCATACAACCTCTATTTTATTTGGAGTATTATCCATCGGTTTCCAATCATCTGATAACGGGAAATCACTCACAGCATCATGATAAAGACGGAGCATCTTCGCTATTTCTTTTAAAACATCATTAGACCACATGTACTCTTTTAAAGGGTAATTACCAGCTTCTCCTTCAATAAATGATAATATCTCTCTATCTTTATCATCAATACCTAAAAACTTTGGTGCATAACTAAAACCTTTGTTTTCCAAATGGTTTAATAGCTTATGAATTCGGGTACTGCCTTTCTTTAATTCTCGTCGAACAGTATCTTCCGAACGATATACGTTTGAGACACTCCCTCCCATTAGCATTTCTTCATTTTCGTAGTTTGACATCTAATAGTTCCCCTCCATTATTCTACATTTTCTTTATATTTTAACATAACTTTCCTATTCTCTTTTAACCCCTTAAATTGCAACAAAAAAATCGAGTATAAAATCTTTATGATTTTACACTCGATTTAGTCTACTATTTATGCATGTGAAAATATTTTTTCATACCATTCTGTTGCCTTCTCTACTTCATTCATCGTTAATTGATGTCCTCTATTTTCCCAATGCATTGTTACATTAGCATCTACATTTTCTAATAGCATCTTCAATTCCTCTGACTCAGAAGGTGAACAAATTGGATCATTTGTTCCAGCAGCGATAAATACGAATTTCTCTGCTAAATTAGGTAATTCTATTCCTCTTCTAGGCACCATTGGGTGATGAAGGACTGCACCTTTTAATGCATTTTCGTAATGGAATAATAAGCTCGCCGCAATATTTGCTCCATTTGAATACCCAACAGCTACGATACTATCTCTATCAAATTCATATGTTTTTGCTGCTTCATTCAAAAATTCATTTAATTCCTTCGTACGGAAAACAAGATCCTCTTCATCAAAAATACCTTCTGCTAATCGGCGGAAGAAACGAGGCATCCCATTTTCTAATACATTTCCACGAACACTTAATACAGAAGCTTCCCGATCAATTCTTTCTGCAAGCGGTAATAAATCTAATTCATTTCCTCCTGTACCATGAAGCAATAACAACACTGGTTTTGACGTATCTTTTCCTTTTTGAAAAACATGTTTCATCATATTCCTTTTCCCCTTTCAATCACTTTAATCTAGATTTCTCACTTCAAATGGTAAGAGTGTCTGTTCAATTTGTTTTCTATGTTGTTCATATCGATCCGGTAATTTTAACTCCTCACCCATCGTCTCTAAAGATTCGTCATGGGCAAAACCAGGAGGGTCTGTTGCAATTTCAAATAAGATTTCGCCGTGTTCTCTAAAATAAATTGCGTTAAAATAGTTTCGGTCTTGTACAGGGGTTACACCATATCCAAAGCGAGACACATGCTCTTTCCAGTCTAATTGATCAGCATCATCACTCGCTCTCCAAGCAATATGATGAACTGTACCAACACCCATTTGCCCACGTCCAATTGTTGATAATCTCAAATCGATAATATTTCCAATATCAGCAGAAGAACGGAACCGCATAAACTCTCCCTCTTCTCCTACTTTCTCAAGACCCATAACATGCTCTAACAATTCAGCAGTTTTTTGAGGTTGTGCAGATAAAAGAACAGCACCGCCAAATCCTTTAATTGCTACTTCTGGCGTAACTTCCCCAAAAGTCCAATTATTTAATTCGCCCTCTTCTCTTTCAACTAATTCTATATGCAAACCATGTGGATCATCCAATTCTATATACTGTTCTCCAAACCGAGTCATTTTTGTATACGGTACGTCGAATTTTTCTAATCTATTTTCCCAAAACTCCATTGTACCTTTTGGTACGACATAAGACGTAATGCCTACTTGACCGTCCCCAATAATACCTTGACGAGCACCTGCCCATGGAAAAAACGTAATAATTGTTCCAGGCTTTCCTCCTGTATTACCAAAATAAAGATGATACGTACCTGGATCATCAAAATTCACTGTTTGTTTTACTAAACGCAATCCTAATACACCTGCATAAAAATCTACATTTTCTTGTGGGTGACCTACGATTGCTGTAATGTGATGAATTCCCATCGTTTTCTTTTCCACTTTCTCCACCCCTTTTTTTATTTCATTACAAAAAACATTTATTCACTAAAATTCATTATTCATTTTGTCCATATGATAAAGTTCAATCCGCAATACTATCTTTTTCAAAATTGAGGTATCTCTCTAAAAAACTAACATATTTCATTTAGTTCAAAAATTATCTCGAATTCGAGATAATTCACAAAAAAACTACAGTTCTTATGATTATATTTTAAATATTGATTTTATGATTTTGACTATCCTTCAAAAAATATCTTGAATTCGAGATTCATTATAGTCTAATTAGTTTTTATTGTCAATGCAGATATCGTTTCATTTTTTCATCAAAAACAATATTCTGATAACTCACCTCCATCAAATAATTTATTTGAAAAAGAGCAACCGAAAAGCGGGAACATTCATGTAATAAATTTCTACTTTTCCCATAACCAAAAAGCCATACAAATGTATGACTTTTTTGATTATTTTTTGTTCAGCTACATATTTACTTCCCAATTACGGAAGGAAACAATTCCGAAAGTGGAACTACTTTCCCCATCTCATCTTTAAACACAATATGCTCTCTCGTTAAATGGCGCGGGCTCTTTACCCCTGCTGCTGCCGCTAATGAAAACAAACTATATCTCATACTAATAACATAGTTCATTACTCGCCATTTTTTCTCATACGGATCTAATGCTTTTTGGTAGTGTGGATTCGTAGTTGCAACCCCCGATGGGCATTGCCCTGAATTACATTGAAGTGCCATAATACAACCGCTTGCCATCATAAATCCGCGTGCTGAATTTACGGCATCTGCACCGATAGCTAAAGCAATCGCCACTTTATCTGGCGTGATTAATTTCCCGGAGGCAAACACCTTTAATTTATCCCTGACACCGTAATGATTTGCTGTATCAATAAATGTAAGTAATGCCGGTATAAGCGGAAGCCCCATACTATCTGCCATCGATTTATATGTTGCCCCTGATCCACCTTCTGAACCGTCGATTGTAATAAAATCTGGATAGATGTTTAATTCTTTCATTGCTTTTAATAAATCTTCCAAAGGCTTCTGTTGACCAATTACAATTTTCATGCCCACTGGTTTACCACCGTTTTCTTGCAAATCTTGAATAAAATATAAAGCCTCTGCGGCACTACTAATAAATGAAAAACGATTTGGCGAATTAATCGTTTCTCCTTCTCGTACTTTCCGAACGGAAGCGATTTTCTCATTTACCTTCTGTCCTTCTAAATGACCACCACGTATTTTTGCTCCTTGCCCAAATTTCAATTCAAACGCTTTAATATTACTTTCTTTCGCCTTCTCCATAAATTCCTTCATCGAAAAATTCCCGTCCTCGTCACGGTATCCAAATAATCCCGGACCGATTTGGGCAATGATATTTGCACCCGTATGTAAATGTTCTGGAATGACGCCCCCTTCCCCAGTATTAATCCACGAACCACCTGCCATTTTTGCACCAAACCCAGCTGATAAAATATAATTTTCTCCAATCGCACCGTAAGATGTCGCTGACGCTCCAAACATCCCATACAGTTTCCATGGATATTTACGATTTTCTCCGACTATAATTGCATCATCTTCTTCATACAACCAAAGGTTTGTTGTATCCGCTGTCAATTTTTCTCTTCTTGAAAATAACCCTTCTTTATGAATCATATATTTTTTCCCCTCACGTTCTTGCGTGAGATTCACACTTAATTCATCTGTTAATGTGGGGAATAATGTATTAGCAATATAATAGCCAGATTCCTCAAAATCTCGTTTTGATCCAAAACCAAGTATTTCAGAACGGTATTTTGCTAGAAACATAACACTTTGAAAATCGTAGCGCGAAAAGGGCTTTCCGTCAGTATCATGATCAAACCAATATTGCCGAAATTCCGGGCCTATTTTTTCGAGTAAATAGCGCATTCTACCTAAGTATGGATGCAGTTTTAATATAGAATGATGCGTCCGTTTTTTAATAAAAAATGTAATGATAAAAAAGACAATTAAAAGTAGCATCAAAAAGAGCAATATACTAATAATAATGAGTAGCGCTTCACTCATTCCGCTTCCCCCTATATATGAAATTCCATAATAAAAAGAGAACACTCCATGTGTTCTCTTTTTATCCTTATTCACACTAACGTAGCAAGATGCTCTTTCGCGTCATATTCAACCAAACTTTCAGCATTTTTAATTCGCTGAACAAAATCTGGATTAGCGATTAATGGTCTTCCGAACGCCGCTACATCAATTGTTCCTTCTTGCAGTGCTTCTTCTGCCTCTTTCGGATTCAAATTACCTACTCCTACGATAGTACTATCCCAATACTTTCTTACTAATTGATGAAAATTCTTGCCGTCAGCAATAACTTGCGTATAATTCATCGTTGAAGGGTGAATCATCGTTAATCCAACTTCTTTAAACATATTTACAAACGTTTCAATTGCAAGTTCAGGATGTTCCCACATATAAGTAGGATTATCACCTTTAAAGGCAGAGAAGCGAAGAAGCGTTTTATCAGCTCCAACTGCTTCAATTACAGCCTGAACAACTTCTTTCATAAACGTTAACCTTTGTTTTAAGTCACCGCCGTATTTATCAGTACGCTTATTCGCAAATTCATAAGTAAATTGGTCAATTAAATATCCGTGTGCACCGTGAATTTCTACACCATCAAATCCAGCTTCTATCGCATTCTTTGCGGCTTGTGCATATTGACCGATAACTTCTTTTATTTCTTCTATTGTCATTGCTTCTGGTGTATCAAACGGTTTACGAAAACGCGGAACATTCCCCTCCGCAGCAATAGCAGAAGGTGCTTGCGGCATTTGACCACCAATTATTTCGTGATGACTCATACGTCCAACATGCCATATTTGAGCAATAATCGTTCCGCCTTCTATATGTACTGCCTCTGTAACAGGTTTCCAAGAATCAATTTGCGCTTGTGTATAAATACCTGGTACTCCCGGATTCCCTTTTGCTCTCGGGCTAATGACAATTCCTTCTGTAATAATTAATCCAATCCCATCAGCAGCACGTTTTTGATAATACTCTACTACATCAGTACCAACTACCCCAGTCTCATTATTTGCAAAACATCTCGTCATCGGTGCCATCGCTATGCGATTACGAAGAGACCAAGATCCAATTTGAATCGGATGAAATAACTTCGTTTCTTCAATATTTTCAAAAGACCCCCAAGCGTTTATATTTGTTCCTTCATAAATACTTGCCGCTTTATTATTTGAACTTGTCATTTTTCTTCCCCCTAAAAAAATCTAACTATAATCGCATCATACTTACTTTTAGATAGTAACGTCAATTTATACGCTCTTACGTAGGAATATTCGCATAATAAAACTAACCGTTTTTAACTTTAAGGGTTCTGAAATTCAGGAATCTACTGTTTATTCTAATGTCCAGTAAGTGGATGTTTTCTTTTTTTCTAGTTTTATTATTATAGAATATATTGGTAATTAATTATTTAACTATTCACTAACCAAAAAGAACCTGTTTCCAATGTACTATGTTCAAACTTAAACTAACGAGGTTTCAATAATTCATTTGTTTTTTAATTATACCAACGAAATTTTAGGAACTAATAAAAGACTCCTAGATAGTTGAAAGTATTTTTTCTTATTTAATTTTTAGAAAGAAGGATAACAATGAAAACAAAAGCTATCGTTTCTACACCTGAAAAAGATTTTAATATGCAAGAAGTATACTTAGACGAGATTAAAGACGATGAAGTATTAGTAAAAATTATCGCTTCGGGTATATGTCATACAGATGCAACAGTTTTAGACGGTACAATGCCAACACCAAAACCAGTTGTTTTAGGACATGAAGGTTCTGGTATTGTAGAAAAAGTGGGAAGTAATGTAACATCGTTTAAACCTGGTGACCATGTTGTACTTGGATTTTCTTACTGTGGTCATTGTGAAAATTGCTTAGATGGTAATGCTGCTGCTTGCGAAAATATGATTGAATTAAACTTCTCTGGAAAAAACAAACGCCATGTAACACCTATACACGATCTTAACAATAATGACATTTCTCAATTCTTCGGCCAATCTTCATTCGCATACCATGCCGTTGTTAATGAGAATAATGCTGTAAAAGTACCAAAAGATGTTGATATACGTTTGTTAGGACCACTTGGTTGTGGAATTATGACTGGTAGCGGTACGATCCTAAATTCATTACAGCCAAAACCAGGTAGTAGCCTAGTTGTATTTGGAACCGGTGCTGTTGGCCTTAGTGGCTTAATGGCAGCTAAAATTGCTGGATGTACTACAATCATTGCCATTGATATTCATGATAGTCGTTTAGAATTAGCGAAGGAATTAGGGGCTACACACACGATTAATAGCTTAAACGAAGATCCAGTTGCCAAAATTAAAGAAATTACAAACGGTGGAGCTAATTACTCATTTGAAACAACTGGCGTAAATATTGTTACACTGCAATCCATTCAATGCTTACGAGTAAAAGGTACAATGGCAACTGTTGCTGTTGGTAAAAAGGATTTAACTTTAAACGTAACAAATGAAATTGTCGTAAAAGCTATTACAATTAAAGGGGTAGTTGAAGGTGATGCAGTACCACAACTATTCATTCCAAAATTAATTAATTTCTATCAAAAAGGACTATTCCCATTCGATAAGTTTGTACAATTCTATTCTTTTGAAGAAATTGCTCAAGCATTTGAAGATTCTAAAACAGGAAAAACGATTAAACCTATTATCGTAATGGAGTAACATTTGTTTACTTTTTCCCGATAACTAACAAAACAAAAATATCCTGAAATGGAATAAATAAAATTAAAAAGGTTTCCTAAGTAGGAAACCTTTTTTAGTTGACCATATAAGGCTAACAATTCGTTTATCTCTTTTAAATAAAGAAAATAAACAATTATTATCTCCTCACATATGGAAAATCTCTTAACAATAGAAGTGGGAGTGGTTCAGTATTCTTCTAAAAATAATAACTTATATACCTAAAACAATGAAAGCCCTACCTCTCTTTCATCCTTACGGCTCCTCGTCCGTGCCAGTGTGAATCAGGATTGCAAAAATCAAGTAACTATTTTATCGAGTTATTTAATTAAACTTCGAACATTCGTAAAAGAAATTAAAAAATAAAAATGGATTAAATTGTAGTAATAACAAAAGAGGTTAATGCTCTAAAAGTGGTTTGAAAGAGTTGAATGTCTTTGAAATGATTGATTTTCTATAATTATATTCCCAAAAAATTCAAGATCTTTTTTGGGATGTAATACATTATCTACAATGAATCTTAACAAAAGCTTTTTATTTGATTTTCTGTGATACCTTCAATTAATCCCAGCTCACTAATCAAAAATTCATGTGCGTTATCTAACATTTTCTTTTCGCTTGCATTAAGTGCTTTTTCTTTCTGCATACGTAATAAATCACGTACAACTTCAGCACCTTCTTGTATTTTACCCGTTTTTATTTTATCAGTGTTCAATTTATACCTTTGTTTCCACGTAAGTAATCTATCTGATTCCCCATGCTGAAAAATATCTATTATGTTTGTTAATGCCTTTATATCTGTAACTGGTCGTATATTTGAACTCAATATTTTCCCCATAGGAATCATTACTTCCATATTACTAGCCGACATTTTTATAACATAATACTGTCTTTTTTCTCCTGAGATTTCCTTTTCTTCTATGGCTTTAATTATACCTGCTCCGTGCATTGGATAAACGATGTTATCGCCAATTTGAAACAAATAATCCACCTCCATATATGGTAACCTTCTCAATCTTAACACACATTTATTTTTTTAGCAAAATTTTTATAATATCACAAAATTATTTTCTATGTCAATTTATTTACACATAAAAATTCAGGCTGTACAGAAACACTAAAAAAACCGCGATTTTGTTACATTTCTACACCCATTTTCTCCAATTTTATATACCTTGTAAAACAAAAAAAAACACATCACTACATATAAGTAGCGATGTATTTTTATATAATGACAAAAACGGTTGCTTCAAAACTTCACACACGATCCTTCGCTTATATACTAACCTGTTTACTAATCGTTTCTCGCGCTAAAAGAAAACTCATAATCACTTGCGCAGCTACTCTACTCGTCATATCCCTAAAATCAAGAGTTGGATCAATCTCTACTATATCCATCCCTTGAACGAGTGGCTCTTTACCAAGGAATTCAATTGCATCAAGTAAAGTTGTACTATCCATCCCACCAGGGCCAATTGCTGGACAGCCCGGCGCAAACGCTTGGTCTAGTACGTCCATATCAAGAGAAATATAAATAGAAGTCACATCTTGTTTTCTTAATACTTCAATACTTTCTGAAATAAGATCTTTTATTTTTCGCTCTCTTACATCTTTCATTGTATACACTGTCACGCCATGCTCTTTTGCATATTCATGGTACGCTCGTGCATTTGAAAAATTACGAATCCCAATTTGAACGAGCTGTTTTCCTGTAATCACATCATTTTCTAGCAAACTACGGAACGGTGTACCATTTGATGGACCACCATCATCTAAATTACGTAAATCATGATGGGCATCAAATTGAATAATACCGACCTTCCCTTTACTATTTGCAAAACCAGTTATACTCGGAAAACTAATCGAGTGGTCACCACCAAGAACGATTGGTATCATTTTCGGATTTACTTTCGTTAATTGACCAACTGTTTTCGCAATTCGGTTATGACTCTCTTTTATATCTGTCACATGCATCGTAATATCACCACAATCATGAAGAACACTTTCTTTCATATCGTGTTCTTCTGTAATTGCGTACGTGCTATATGCATCCAACATTGAACGAATTGTTTTTGGTGCAAAACATGCTCCTGAATGACTAATAGATGGTTTAGAAAGGGGCGCTCCAATTAAGGCAGCACCGAATATTTCCACACCTTCCTCCCAATTTTTAATCATTTCGCTCCACTTCGTCACTTCACGATCGATAAACTTTGCATTTTTCTTTAAATAGTGGCCGTGCTCCACGATTGTTCACCTCTTGTATATGCGATATTCCCATTCTTCCATACTGTATTTACATGACTTACGCCGTAATGGTACGGTACGTAAGCGTAATTATAAGCATCCCATAAAACTAAATCCGCCTTACGACCAACTCTAATTTTCCCAGCTACATCGCCTCGATTAATGGCATAAGATGAGTTCACTGTTACCGCATTCCAAACTTCTTCTGGTGTCATTTTCAGTTTCAGCATCGCAATGCTCATAATAAGCTGAATGTTTTCAGTTGGACAGCTACCTGGGTTAAAGTCTGTAGCTAAAGCAACTGCAACACCTTCATCAATCATTTTGCGGCCGCGTGCGAAGCTTTCTTTATTTAAATAGAAAGTTGTTCCTGGTAATAAAGTTGCTACTGTATTAGAATTCGCAAGCATTTCAATTCCTTTATCAGAAGCGCCAACTAAATGGTCCGCTGATGCTGCACCAATTTCAGCCGCTGCTTCCGCACCACCAAGAGGGTCGATTTCATCTGCATGAATTTTCACATCAAAGCCAAGCTCTTTCGCTTTTAATAAAAATTCTTTTGATTCTTCTACAGAGAACACACCTGTTTCACAGAAAATATCAACGAACTCAGCTAATTGCTTCTCTTTCATTTCTGGCAATAGATCTAGCATCCATTGTAAAAATTCTTTCGATTTTCCTTTGTACTCTTTCGGAACTGCATGAGCACCTAAAAATGTTGAAACTAAATCGATTGGATGCTCTTTTTGTAATTGTGCAGTTGCCTCTAATTGTTTCCATTCTGTCTCATCATCCAATCCGTAACCACTCTTCGCTTCTACAGTTGTAACTCCGAAAGATAGCATACGGTCTAAATGGAATTTAGCTTTTTGAACAAGTTCTTCTTTCGACGCTTGTTTCGTTGCATTTACAGTTGAAAGAATACCTCCACCTTGTTCTAAAATTTCCAAGTACGGAACTCCTTGTAGTTTTAGCGCGATTTCATTTTCACGAGATCCACCAAATACAAGATGAGTATGCGGATCAACAAGACCAGGAGAAACCATTTTCCCACCGCAATCAATAACCTCTTTCGCTTGTAATCCTTTAGCTTCTTCCGCTGTTCCAACGAAAGTAATTACACCATTTTCAATTCCAACCGCACCGTTTTCAATAACAGGAAGCGTATTCATCGCTTCCCGTCTTAACAAGCCATCTTCTTGATCCATTGTTAGTAATTGACCGATATTTATTAGTAAAGTGTCCAGCATGTTTCTTCCTCCTTATTTCATCATTGGAATGTTAACGCCTTTTTCTTTCGCAGTTTGAACCGCTAAGTCATAGCCTGCATCAACGTGACGAACAACACCCATACCAGGGTCAGAAGTTAATACGCGTTCAATACGTTTTGCCGCTGCTTCTGTTCCATCTGCAACGATAACCATTCCAGCGTGAAGTGAATAACCCATACCAACGCCACCACCGTGATGAACAGACACCCAGCTTGCACCGTTTACACTGTTAATTAATGCATTTAAAATTGGCCAGTCTGCTACTGCATCACTACCGTCTTTCATAGATTCTGTTTCACGGTTTGGAGATGCTACTGATCCACAATCTAAATGGTCACGGCCGATAACGATCGGTGCTGATAATTCACCATTAGCCACCATTTCATTAATAATGCGGCCAAATTTCGCACGCTCGCCATAACCAAGCCAACAAATACGTGATGGAAGACCTTGGAACTCAACTTGCTGACGTGCCATACGAATCCAATTACATAAATGCTCATTATCCGCGAACTCGCGTAAAATAACTTCGTCTGTTTTATAAATATCTTCTGGATCACCAGAAAGTGCTACCCAGCGGAATGGTCCTTTTCCTTCACAGAATAATGGACGGATAAATGCTGGAACGAATCCCGGGAAATCGAAAGCATTTTTTAATCCTTCATCGAAAGCAACTTGGCGAATGTTATTTCCGTAATCAAATGTAATCGCGCCTTTTTCTTGCATTGCAAGCATTGCTTCTACATGTTTTTTCATACTTTCTTTTGATAATTGTACGTAACGTTCTGGATCTTCTTCACGAAGCTTCGCTGCTTCTTCTACTGTGTAACCTACTGGAATATAACCGTTTAATGGATCATGGGCAGAAGTTTGATCCGTAACTAAGTCAGGGATAATATTACGGTTTACTAACTCAGGTAAAATTTCTGCTGCATTACCTAATAATCCAATTGAAATAGGCTCTTTCTTCTCTTTATATTCGTTTGCAATAGCCAATGCTTCTTCTAATGATTCTGTATACTTATCACAATATCTCTTTTCAATACGACGATCGATACTACGCTTATCTACATCAATAGCAATTACAACACCGCCGTTCATCGTTACAGCAAGCGGTTGCGCGCCACCCATGCCACCTAAACCAGCAGTAATCGTTACAGTACCTTTTAATGAACCATCGAAATGTTGACGTGCCGCTTCACCAAATGTTTCATATGTTCCTTGTAAAATCCCTTGTGTCCCAATGTAAATCCAGCTACCCGCTGTCATTTGTCCGTACATCATAAGACCTTTTTTCTCTAGTTCACGGAAGTGATCCCAGTTCGCCCACTTCGGTACTAAGTTTGAGTTCGCTAAAAGAACGCGAGGCGCATCTTCATGTGATTTAAAAATTGCTACCGGTTTTCCTGATTGAACAAGTAACGTTTCATCGTTTTCTAACGTTTTTAATGAATCAACAATTGCATGGTAGCTTTCCCAATTACGAGCTGCACGGCCAATTCCGCCATATACAACTAATTCTTCTGGTTTTTCAGCTACTTCAGGATCTAAATTGTTCATTAACATTCGAAGTGCAGCTTCTTGAACCCATCCTTTCGTTTGTAACTCAGTACCTCTTGCCGCACGAATTGTTTGTTGTACTTTTTCCATTTCAATCTCTCCCTTTTCTCGTTTTATAGTGCTGCATTTACATCCAATCTTTCCTTTATTGAATAATTCGTTTTTAACCAATGCGCGATATTTTCAATATCCGTTGAGAATATACGGTCATTTGTAATAGAAGGCACTTGCTGACGACCTTGATGATAGAACGTTTTTGTAACTGTACTCATGTTTTCAATTCCGCGATATTCTGCTGCTTGCATCGCACAGATCATCTCAATTGCAAGAACACGTCTTGCATTTTGAATAATTTGATGCGCATGACGTGAAGCGATTGTTCCCATACTTACGTGATCTTCTTGGTTAGCTGAAGACGGAATTGAATCTACACTCGCTGGATGAGCTAACGTTTTATTTTCTGAAACGAGTGAAGCCGCTGCATATTGCATAATCATGGCACCTGATTGAAGTCCTGGTTCTGGACTTAAAAATGGTGGTAAGTCATTTAATTGCGGATTTACTAGGCGTTCAATACGGCGCTCTGAAATATTTGCAAGCTCCGCCATCCCTACTTTTAAGAAGTCCATTGCAAATGCAATTGGTTGTCCGTGGAAATTACCACCAGAGATTACTTTTTCACCGCCATCAAAAATAAGTGGATTATCTGTTGCTGCATTCATTTCAATTTCTAATTTTTCTTTCACATAATTTAAAACTTGCCAAGAAGCACCGTGAACTTGCGGGATACAACGAAGTGAATATGCATCTTGTACACGAAGTTCTCCTTGTTTTGTCACAAGTTTACTATCATGAAGAATATCACGAATTCTGCTTGCCACTTCGACTTGCTCTTTATAACCACGCGCTTTATGAACATTTTCATCGAATGCATCAATAATGCCGCGTAATCCTTCCATTGTCATCGATGCAATTAATTCTGATTGATAAGCACTTGCTTCAGCTTCTATATAAGAAAGAACCCCTTGCGCTGTCATTGCCTGCGTACCATTGATTAACGCAAGACCTTCTTTTGCTTCAAGTTCAATAGGTTCAAGTCCTTCTTCTGTAAGAGCAACCATCGCATGAACTCGTTTTCCTTTGTAGAACACTTCACCTTCACCTAATAAAACGAGAGCAAGATGAGATAAAGGTGCTAAATCACCGCTCGCTCCTAGTGATCCTTGTTGCGGAACGACTGGATGAATTTTACGATTTACAAACTCAAGAAGCATGTTTACAACAAGTGGTCTAACACCCGATACTCCTTTTAACATCGTATTAGCTCGTAAAATCAACATACCGCGTGATACTTCTTCAGGGAATGGATCGCCTATTCCGCACGCATGTGACTGAATTAAGTTGTGTTGAAGTGCTTTTACATCATCTTTTTGAATAAGTACATCACTAAACTTTCCAAATCCAGTTGTAATACCGTAAACGACTTTTCCGTCCTCTACAATTTTCTCGACAACTTCGCGGCACTCTGCCACTTTTTGCATACTAGTTGGGCAAGCTGTTACACCTTCACCTTCAAGTAACAACCTCTTCATTTCTTCAACTGTCAATGTGTGTCCTGTTAACGTAATCATTCTTTTTCCTCCTTATAAAGGCAAAAGGGGACCTTATCTTTTTAAGACAGACTTCTGTCCTAAAAAATAAGGCCCCCTTCTAACTAATAGACTATGGGCAAATCATATGTGATTAATTCCTAAACCAATCGCCTCATGCTCAGATCCTTTTACAGGTGCACCAATCGTTCCATAAAGTGCAACAGCAACCCATTCGCCTTCTTTTTTTCCGTCGTATGGTGTACCGCGCACAATCGCAAAGCGAAGTCCTACTGTACGAAGAACGTCTGCTAACTGAATTTGACCTCTCGTCACTCCGTACAAAGCTTCCATAATTGCATGATAAAGTGCATGTGTTTCTCTGTAAACATCTGTTTCAATAACTCGGTTGCTCTTAGCCGCTGTTTCCATTGCTGCTACTACTTTTTGCGAATTCATAGAACCAACTTTCCCAGTACAATATTTCCAACCTTTCGGAATAGATAATACGGGACTTTCATTCTCATCCGCAAGTGCCAACAGCATGGCCATACGACCAATTCGATGTGTTCCTTGAAGAAGCATGTGACTCTCTCATTTCTTTTGAATTATTTGAATATTACTTAATTTAAGAATATATGAAAACGGTTAAATCGTCAATAGTTTAAAATATTATTCAAGCAATTTTTTATCCCTCTCATACTTGTACTTGTGTACACAATTTATTTACAGATTTTTTTCAGACGTGCTATAGTCTCACTAACAGATGCAAAGGGGCGAAATTTCAGTGGCGAAGCGAAAAGATATTCATTTTCGAATTGAAGAAAAATTACTTACAAGGTTTGAAGACGCACTCCATTACGAAGGTTTAAATAAAACAGATGTATTAACACATGCGATTCAGCAATTTTGCATAAAGGTGGAATGTGAAAAAATGAATGATGTAAAACGCCAATACAACGTAAGTAACCATTTACAAACACGTATCGATACGCATAAACATTACGAAGAAGAACAAGTGAATGTAGATGAAGTCGTCATTGAACATTTACAACTCCAAGGGGAAGAAAAAATATTAGAGGTCGGGTGTGCTAACGGAAAATTTCTTTCCCTTTTGCAAACTAATGGTCATAAAGGACATCTAACTGGTTTTGATCAATCCGAAACTATGCTTTCTGAAGCTGCTATAACGAATAATATGATTGAATGGAAACTCGGTGACGCTAGTAAACTTCCTTTCGAAGCTAATTGTTATGACCTGCTAATCGCAAGGCATATGTTATACCACATGAAAGATGTCGAAAAAACTATTCAAGGATTCCATAAGATAATTCGTCCTGGCGGCGCCCTTTTAGCTACAACAAATTCTAAAGTTTCATTACCTCGTATAGATGAAATGTGTAACAAAATGTTAGTCACATTTGATTTACCAAAAACATCACCGTCAGTAGCTCCATTTTGTTTAGAAAATGGTAAAGATCTATTACACTCTGTTTTTTCAACTGTTGAAGAAACAATTATTCATAATGCACTTGTTTTTCATCATGCCACTCCAATCGTTAACTATATTTCTAGCATGTTCCCGTCGTTGAATATACCTGATAATATGTCCCTTCACACCGAAATGAAGGAATGGCTAAAAGAAGAAATAGAAAATGATTTATCATTTCATAACGGTATATGGCGCGATCCGAAAACGTTAGTGATTTATCGATGTAAAAAAGAAAAGAGCTAGCATTCGCTAGCTTTTACACGTTTTCCGGTAAAAGATTCTCCATCATTATATTGCCCTTTCCACTATAAAAATTTGTATTATGTTCATTCACTACTCCAAAATAGGAGGCAATCGCTAGTCCAAATGGCACAAATGCATGTCCTTGTGCTGTAATAATATTTGCGTGCTGTACAACTTCTGTATACACAAAATTTTCTACTGGAAAACAATCTAATTTTTGATAATCTATGGTCACTGTATAAGAGATTTCTTTTAGTAAACCTGCCCTTGCTAACGCATACGGTCCAGCACAAATCGCTGCCACTAATTTTCCTTGCTCAGAAAATTGACGAATAACTGAAAAAAGCAGTTTCGCCTCTTTCATATGTATTTCATCTCCGCCCGGAATGATAATCCCCTCATATTCTTCTACACGCACTTCACTTAATTCTATATGCGGCTGTACTTGTAAGCCTGTTTCACTTATAATCATTTCTTTTGTTAAACCCGCTGTAATGATTTCATATTTCTTTTTCAGCAATGCTGTTGCTACCGTTATTTCAAACTCTGCAAATGTCGGGTATACGAATAATAATATTTTTTTCATAGCCTTTTCTCCCTTAGCCACCCTATAAAATATGCCTCTAATTCGTCCACTGATAATATATTAGTGTCCACATAAGTTACGGGAAATTGTTTATACCATTCTTTTTCAACTTCTACTAATTTAAATTGTTCCTCAAATGCACTTCGATTTCTTGTCCTATCATTATTTCTCCTATCATACAAACTCTCTTTCGAAACATCTAAATAAAAAATTGCATCCGAACGGCATTCTCTTAATTTATACAATTCATCTTTTAATTCTGTTTCTATACCCCACTCTTTCCCTATCATCTTCGGATAAAAGAGTGTATAAAATTCAATATCTTCTGGTCCACGATCAAAAATCACGACTGAGCTTTTCACATTTTGAAACTCTTTTATTTTTGCTTCAATAAACATTTTTTGATTTGTAATAAACCCCTCTTTTGAGTTCATATCTAAATGTAATTCTTTTCTTTTTTCTACAATTGGATATGGATTTTCGTATATAATTGAAAGCTCATATTGCTCTAACCTTTTTGCCAATGTTGTTTTCCCACTTGCCATCGGTCCTTGGAGTGAAATTACGTATGTCATCCCTCTCATTCCCTTGTACTGTATTACATAAATAATAAACAGAATTTTAAAAACTATCAACAAGATATATATCATCTTGTTTCTTATTCTTATCTAACTTATAATAAAAAATAGAGATTATGACGGACGCAAAATAATGTAAGCTTGGAAATCCAAGCTTACATTATTTTTTGCTTTCCCTTTTCTTATAAAAAGAGTATACTAGATTAGAACGTATGTTCTTAATAATTACATACAGTAAGGAGATAGAACAATGGTATACGACACAAAAGCAATTTCTTGGAATGCATCTTTAAAACAACTTCAACGCCGCTATACAAACAAACAAGTTGACCGAAAAGAATTTGAAGATATTGAACTGATGGAATTCTTCCGCGATAACGACTACATTCCTTTACCTACACATATAAGCGGCCTATCAACAACACGTTTTACTTCTTACTCTATTTTCACAACTGAAGATAAAGATCGTAAAGTTGGCACACTCATCATTGAATATGTAGAAAATGACAATGATATTTTATGTGTTGAACAACTATACTTCGTTTAAATCACAACGCTTGGTCAAAATGATCAAGCGTTCTTGCTTTCTATGAATCTCATTGCTTATAATATAAATAAAATACAAAATATTGCTTTCGTTAAAGGAGGGCATACAATTGCTTGAAGGATGGTTTAGTTGGTTTATAGTCGTTTGGACTGTTGTATTATTAGGGCTTATGTCCATTGGTGGATATTTCATGTTCAGAAAATTCCTAAAACGGTTGCCAAAAGAAGACGGTATGTCCATTTTGGATTGGGAAGATCACTATATTAATAAAACAAGACACTTATGGGCTGACGAACAAAAACAATTGTTAGAAGAACTAGTAAGTCCCGTTCCGGAATTATTTCGCGATGTTGCTAAGTCAAAAATTGCCGGTAAAATTGGGGAACTTGCAATAAAGGAAAACGCTCCAAAAATTACACAAGATTTAATCATACAAGGATATATCGTTGCCACACCGAAGCGCGATCATAAATTTTTAATTAAGAAACTACAAGAAAAAGAGATTGATTATTCTAACTATAAAACTTTACTTGCAAAGTAAGCCCATTATTCCTTATAAAAAAGATTGCTATTTTATAGCAATCTTTTTTATAAGCTCAACTTACAGTTACTGATTTTGTAGCAATTAATCTCGCTTTCGCTAAATCTATCTGTAACCCTACAGCACTCGTATAAATCGTATCACCAGTACCTGTAATATTTACAGAGGTATATGTTGTATTCGCAGCAATTCATCCTGTTGCATTTATATTTGCAATATTAGATTCGGCTCAAGACACTTAAGCTAAGCGAAATTTCGTCATTAACATTCCACTTTCATGTTGTATCAGTACCATCAAGTGGAGTAATTGTTAATGAAGGAACGTCTCCTATACGATCCAACCTAATCTAACTTAGCCACCAATTACCGGTGATAAAACTTCAAACCAAATAGTATTCCTTATATCGGTCCATTCATAACGTCAAACTTAAATTGCTTCTTCGATGGTCGACAATTTATACATCACAACTAGAATTGAGGAAGTTACCTTTCAGTGATTAACAAAAAACAACGTCTAATCAGACGTTGTTTCTTTATACATATAACACTCTTTACGTTAACTTCATATCTTTTTCATTATAAAAACCGTCTTCTTTTTCCATTTCCTTCTGTAATTTCGTAAAGGAACGGTACATTGCAATTCTCCATGACACAATCATCGCGAACGCCAGTAAGAAGAACATGCCACTAAGTTGTCCTAAATCAAGAGATTGGCTTAAGTATGTTTTAAATACAATCCGCACGACAAGTAATCCAATTAGTATAAAAACAAATGCTTTTGAACGCTTCAAATAAATCTCTTGTCCTCTAATTTCAAATTTAGATGTTTTAATAAGAAAAATAGAGAAAAACAAACCGACGCCAATTGCTTCTAACATTTCTGCTGGAGTTAATCGAAATTCAGGAAAAACAAACATCAACGCTCCCGTGCTCATAAAAAATGGGGGAAGTATAATTTTTTTCAATGTTGCAGGTTTCTTAGCTGCTTTTAAACGAATAAACATCGCACCGACAGCCATACAAACAGCAACGATACTTGATAACAGAACTATGTTCATATTTTCTCATCCTTTTTTGTGGCTATATGCAAAATATAATTTTATTATATGCTTTTCCGTTAGTATTTCCAACATTTTCACAGAATAATACTAAAAACCGGTAAAACCACCAAATAAACTTGAGAAATATACGATAATTTTCGTCATCCAGTTAAAATATAGGAAGATACCCATGACAATCATAACGTATCCTCCAATCTTCATGAATTTCATACTATTTCTTTTAATCCAAGACATTTTCGTAATAAAGAATGAAAGTACGAAAAACGGGATAGCAAATCCAAGTATGTAAGCAATCATATAAATCATTGCCGATTCTGGATTTGTTGCAGCTAATCCAATTACAGACACTAATATAGGTCCAGTACAAGGTGTCCATCCAGCAGCAAAAGCCAATCCAATTAAAACTGAACCAAAATAACCACTCGGACGATTTTTAAACGTAAATTTACGGTCTTGCATTAAAAACTTCGGTTTAAACACACCGACAATAATAAGACCAAACACGATGATAAATATACCGCCTAACTGTCTAATTAAATCTTTATAATTTGTAAAGATGCCTCCAATAAAACTTGTACCAAATCCAATTGCAATAAAAATAATTGAAAAACCAAGTAAGAAAAACGCTGTATGTATCATACTTCTTTTGCGAAGCATTGCATTTTCTTCTTTCAATTCAGAAACCGACATACCTGTTATGTATGATAAAAATGCCGGATAAAGCGGTAAGCAACATGGGGATATAAATGATAAGAACCCAGCTCCAAACGCTAAAAAAATACTAATATCTTGCATTATTCCACTCCTCTCCTCTTCAATATTGTAGCAAAAACAATTGAAAATACTATGGACATTTCATGAATTCACTTTTCCAACATGACAATAAGAAAAACTACCCTTTCACACATTTTCTAATAAAACGTTTTCATTCCCTTCTATTATATAGAAAAATCTCAATTGAATTATGAAACTCTTTCTAATTGTTACTAACATAACAAAGGTTCCACAGTTTCTCAAATGATTAGCACATTACAATTGACTTCACACCTATTGGCCTTAAAAAATTTTTTCAAATGCTGTCTTTATACAACATAAAGCTGATTTTACAATACTTTAATTATTATTAATTTCAAGATTATGCATAAATATCATACTTTTATTATTATTCTATAAAATTTTGCACTTTTCTTTCATTTGACCCTTCATTTTTAATTTTGTATACTTCCCTCTAGTTATATATGTCCGTTACGGAACAATTTCATATAGATGGGAGGAATTTTTCATGCTTCGTTATTCTCTTTTAGTTTTATTAGGAGCGTGTAGTTATGGGGTTTTAGCTATTTTTGTTAAACTTGCATATGCAGAAGGGTTTTCACTTGGAGAGGTAATTGGTAGCCAGTATTTGTTCGGTTGGATTATTTTACTTGCTATTACACTTCTATTTTCTAGACATCGTGTTCCACTAAAACAAATGTTAATTTTATTCGTCGCAGGAACGTCTGCAAGTTTTACTGGAATTTTTTATTATGCTTCTTTAAAAACTGTACCAGCTTCTATTGCAATTATACTTTTATTCCAGTTCGTTTGGGTTGGAATTATCATTGAAGCTGTCGCAACAAAAACATTACCTTCAAGAGAAAAAGTTATTTCAGTAATCTTCTTACTTGCAGGTACATTTTTATCAAGTGGGTTATTAGAAACATCAGCTGGTGATTTCGATACGACTGGAATCATTTTAGGCTTATTATCTGCTATTACATTTGCAACATACATTTTCGTAAGCGGGAAAGTTGCCGTTGAAGTACCTTCTTTACCACGTGGTGTCCTTTTAATGGCTGGCGCTTTAACTTTAGTCATGATCGTATTCCCGCCAACATTTATTTTTAACGGGGCGATCTCTCAAGGCCTTTGGAAATACGGCTTAGGATTAGGAATATTTAGTATCGTTATTCCGTCCATTGCCTTTACAATTGGCATTCCAAAAATCGGTTCTGGATTAGCAACTATTCTTGGTGCAGCAGAACTACCAGTTACAACTATTATGTCTGTATTCGTTTTAAAAGAAGCTGTACTATCTTCACAATGGTTCGGTGTATCACTTATTTTAATCGGTATCGCAATCCCGCAAATTGCATACGCAATGCGTGGGCGTTATCGAAAACAGCATACTCATAAAAAAGTTGCAGCATAAAACGAGAGAGGATTTTCATTTGAGAATCCTCTCTTTTATTATTGTATAATTAATACAAATACTTCACTTAAGAAAGAGGGCATAATAAGTGGCATCTATTCCTGATCAATTAACAGAAAAACTTATTTCCATTCGTCGGCATTTACATGAAAATCCAGAACTATCATACGAAGAATTTGAAACGACAAAAGCGATAAAAAATTGGTTAGACGAGGCCAATATCACTATTATTGATTCCAATTTAGAAACAGGAGTTATCGCTGAAATTTCTGGTAATAAAAACGGACCGGTTGTAGCGCTTCGTGCTGATATCGATGCCCTTCCTATCCAGAAGAAACTGACCTTCCATACACTTCAAAAATACAAGGTAAAATGCATGCTTGTGGGCATGATTTTCATACAGCTGCTGTATTGGGTGCGGCTTACTTATTAAAAGAAAAAGAAGCTTCTCTTAATGGAATTGTCCGCCTTATATTCCAGCCAGCTGAAGAAAGTAGTAATGGTGCTTGCAAAGTTATTGAAGCTGGGCATTTACGTGGCGTGCAAGCTATTTTCGGTATGCATAATAAACCTGATTTACCAGTAGGTACAATCGGTATTAAAGATGGACCACTAATGGCCGGAGTTGATCGATTTGAAATTGAAATCCATGGTGTTGGTACACATGCAGCTGTGCCTGATGCCGGCGTCGATCCTATCGTTGCATCATCTCAAATCGTTATGGCACTTCAAACGATTGTAAGCCGAAATATTAGTTCTTCTCATAACGCTGTCGTAAGTGTAACAAACATTCATTCAGGGAATACGTGGAACGTTATTCCCGAAAAAGCAATATTAGAAGGAACTGTCCGTACATTCCAAGCTGAAACACGTGAAAAGATTCCGGCATTAATGAAACGTATCATTAATGGCGTTTCTGATGCATTAGGTGTAAAAACAGAATTCCGATTTTATCCAGGTCCTCCTGCTGTTCAAAACGATAAAGTACTCACTGATTTTTCTATTCATATTGCAGAGAAAATGAATCTAAACGTTATCTCTCCTACACCATCAATGGCAGGAGAAGACTTTTCTTTTTACCAACAAGAAATACCAGGTTCATTCGTCTTTATGGGAACAAGTGGTACACATGAATGGCATCATCCAGCTTTTACAGTAGATGAAAAAGCATTGCCTATTAGCGCAGAGTATTTCGCCCTATTAGCCGAAGAAGCTATTCATCAATTATTACAAACAAAAAGCCGTTAAGTTACCCTTAACGGCTTTTGCTTATGCTGTTAAATCTCGTTTTATAAATACAGTATAGGAAACCCCTAAAAATACAGCTAAGTATAGAAGAAGCATACAAGAAGCAAATGGGAATGTTACTCCATCAATAAAGCTTCCACCCTTTAAAAGCCCATATAAATCTGTATTCGCTGGTAATAAATATTTCGCCCATTCATATCTTGCTGCCGGAATTAGCGCTATTCCCCCTGATAATGCAAGAAATAAAGAAATCCCGATTGCACCTCCGCTCGATCTCGTTAAAACGGAAATCATAAAGGCAAATGCAGCATACACAAGAGTTGGTAACCAAGATAAAATATAATATTTACTTGCTTCTACGAAAATATTTTGTTTTATTATATTTCCATTTTGAACGACAAATTCAGCCCAAGCTGGTTGTTGGAATTTATAAATAATCAACCCGCATAATACGGAAAAAATCATATTAAATATAAATAATAATGCCGCAAATATAACGATTGCCAAAAACTTAGATGTTAAAATTTTAAATCGGCTCGCTGGACGAATTGTTAAAAATTTATATGTTCCCCAGCTATATTCATTCGCAAAAATCGTACTCGCATATACGAGAATAAACGGAAGTAAAATTGGAAATACGATAAAACCTGTATCTCTCATAAATGAAAGCGGAGAACTACTTGCTGGCGCTGTATTCGTATCTAAATGCTTCATTTTAAGCTGGTATTCCTTTACAAGCTCGTCTCCTGACTTTTCTGTTAAAATATCCTCTTTTTTCATGCCGAGCTTTTTCTCAATTTCTACAGTGCGTTCTGTATAATCCGCTTTCCACCCTTTTGTTTCTGGCTCTAAATATTTTACCGTAACCCATCCTAATCCAATAATTAATACCGCAATAACTGCAAAAGGAATAATCGTTCGCTTTCGCTTAAATATTTTATACAGCTCGTTATAAACTAAATTAAACAATATCTTTTCCTCCTGTTAATTCTAAAAACTGCTCTTCTAGCGTTTTTCTTTCTTCATATACACGATAAACTTGAATGTTTTTCTCCATCAATGTACGAAGAATATTTGGAACTTCTTCATCTTTCACGTTTATAATTAATTCGTTTTCTTTTACTAAAACATCGTATTCTAAAACCTCTGCCGCTTTATTCGCATCATCTACACGTATATGTATTTCTTCTTTTTCTTCCTTTTTATCACTTTGAATATTTTGTGTTGCGACATATTCTCCATGCTGAATAATAATAACCCTGTCACACATTAATTCAACTTCTGAGAGTAAGTGACTAGAAACAAGAACAGCTTTTCCTTGTTCATGTGCAATTTTCTTTATGTACATCCGCATTTCATGTATACCACTAGGATCTAATCCGTTCGTCGGTTCGTCTAGTATTAATACATCTGGATTATGTATAAGTGCCTGAGCAATTCCTAAACGCTGTCTCATACCGAGTGAATATGCTTTTACTTTACGGTCAATTACTTGTCCCATTCCTAACAATTGCACTACTTCATCGATACGCTCTTCAGTCACATTCCCATTCATTCGTCCGAAATATGTTAAATTTTCATAGCCGCTTAAGAAAGGATAAAATTCTGGTGTCTCAATTACAGCACCAATTTTCGCAGCAGTTTTTTCAAATTGCTGTTTTACAGATTGACCATCAATCCATACTTCTCCTTCTGTCATACGAATCATTCCGACCATCATTCGCATTAATGTCGTTTTTCCAGCACCATTTGGTCCTAATAAGCCAACTACTTCACCTTTTTTCACTTCAAAACTAATATTTTCTACTAACGTCTTTGAACCAATTCGCTTTGTTAATCGATCAACTTTTACGATCGCTTGCTCATTTATCATTCCATACAACCTTTCTTCTTAACTCTTTTTTTCAGTTCTTCCCACTGTATCATGATTAATAACATGTGTAAAATGAAGAAAAAGCCATGATTTCTCATGCCTTTCTCTTCGTTTCATATGACTTTTCACCCTTTAACCTTTGTGTAAACCTACAACATTGCCACATTGATATTATAATGACGGTTATCATAACAACTGCTGTTATCACTACCGCATACATCGTAATCGGTGCATTGGTTATCCCTTGGATTCCTACTGCTTTCATAAAAATAATAATAAATAATTTCAAAAATAACATACCATGAATTAATCCGAAAACAAAAGCTCCTCCGTAAGTTAATAATTGCTCCTGACATAATAAACATAACATTTCTTTTCCTGTCATATGCATCACTTCATTCGATGTAAACTCCTCTTTTCTTATCTGTAAAAGAGAAGCTGTCATTTTATATGTAATGAAAATACACACAAAAACTATAAATAGAAACATAGCATAAAACCACTTTACAAATATAGGTGTATATTCCGCTTTACTTATTACAACTTCATTGAATCGGAATGATATCATAAAAAAACAAAGCATTGTATTCATAGCAATCCACATAAATTGTTTTAACCTTTGGGCAGCAAATGTTTGTATATTTTTTCTCGCTAACCGAAATAAAGACATAATTTCCCCCTACCTTGCTTCATAACATACGCATTCTATACTACTAGTGTATAAAAATATGACATTTTAAACATCGCACTTCAATCGGAATCTTTACTAAGCCTTTAGTCCTAGAAACCACGCATATTGATCTCCTTAGCATTGAATAAAAAACAAAAAACGGAAATGCACTTTAGTTACATTTCCGTTTTTTGTTTAATGAGGTGAATCTTTATATAACTTAATTATCATGACTACCCTGTAACTTCATCAACTATTCAGCCTTCGCATCTTCCACTTCAATCCTTTTTTTCTCTCTTGCAATTTTCAAAAACTCTAACAACTCTGGATTGTTATTCATTTTTTTATAAGCCACTGACATTTCTGCAACAAAATTAGAATCACATAACTCTTTATATACAACTTCTGTTCTATACAATTTATTTGCGGATACAGGTATTACCGTAATTCCAATACCTGCCGCTACAAGCCCCATAACAGTTTGATACTCCGTTGCTTCTTGTACAATGTGCGGACTAAAACCTACATCACGGCAAAGCGATAAAATTGTATCATATAACGCTGGCCATACTGGTCTCGTAATAAATACGAACGGTTCATCCCTTAAATCTTCGATATGTATTTCGTCCTTTTCAGCAAGAGGATGTGCCTTCGGTAAACATAACGTACATGAAAGTTTTTGAATTGGTTCTAACTCAAGTAATTGCGTTGGAATTGGCGGACGTAAAAATCCAATATCAATTCGATTATCATGAAGTGCATGCACCTGATCCGGTGTGGACAATTCATGTAATGCTACAGACACTCTCGGAAATTTCTTTCTATACTCTCTGACGATTGACGGTAAAATATCATATATCGCCGCACCTACAAAACCAATTGAAAGTGATCCAACTTCTCCCCTTTGAGCACTTTGTGCAACTTCTACTGCTTTTTCAATTTGTTCAAACGCTTTTTTTACTTCTTTTAAAAACATTTCTCCTGCTTCTGTTAATTCAACCTTTCTCTTCGTTCTTGAAAATAACATAACTCCCATTTCTTTTTCTAATTGCTGAATTTGTTGACTAAGCGGTGGTTGTGTCATTTGTAAACGAGCAGCTGCTCGTCCAAAGTGTAATTCCTCTGCCACTACAACAAAATATTGCAAATGCCGTAATTCCATTTTGGACACCCTTTTCACTTTCGATTAATACATCTAATATATTAATAACATATAATTTATATATTAGACAAATATTTCGAATGAACGTATAGTAGAAATTGTTAATTCTTTTTTACAATTTTTATGTAAAAAACAAAGAGGTGGTTACTGTATGAAATGGTGGAAGTTAAGCGGACAAATTTTATTATTATTTTGTTTCGCTTGGACAGGTGAATGGATTGCAAAACAGGCACACCTCCCAGTTCCAGGAAGTATAATCGGTATTTTTTTATTATTAATCTCATTAAAATTTAATATAGTGAAAAAAGAATGGATACAAGAAGGTGCAGACTTTTTATTAAAAGAACTTATTTTATTTTTCATCCCTTCTGCAGTCGCTGTCATTCGTTACAAAGATACATTATCACAATATGGAATCGATCTCATTTTAATTATCGTGATTAGTACACTTTGTGTTACTTTCGTAACAGGACTTTTAACAGAATTGCTATTAAAGCGGAAAGGATCAACACAATGATCGGCTTTCTTTGTTTACTATTAACACTATTCACATATTGGGTATCTAAAAAAATGTATCAACGCTGGAATTGGAGTCTGCTTTCTCCCCTTCTTGTATGCCCAATCATTTTAATAGCTTTATTACTTGGATTAGATACACCATACGAAACCTACGAATCTGGTAGTCATTGGCTAACAGAATTATTAAAACCTGCAACAGTTGCTTTCGCATGGCCAATCTATAAACATTTTGATCTATTAAAAAAACACGGCACTGCTATTTTAATTAATGTCATTGTCGGTTCTTTTCTATCTGTTATTACTTCCGCACTACTAGCTAATTTTTTTCAAATTGACTCTACAATAGAACAAAGTTTAGCACCGCACATTGTAACAACACCTATTGCAATGGCTATTTCAGAAATGATTGGCGGCATGTCACAATTAACAGCAGTTTTCGTTGTATTAACTGCCTTAACTGGAGCGTTATTCGGTCCTACACTCATACGCATATGCCGTATTAAAACAGCGCTCGCAAAAGGTATAATGCTAGGTACTAGCGCGAATGGGACCGGAACATCAAAAGCATTTGAAATCGGTCCTGTAGAAGGTACAATTGCAAGTTTATCAATGCTTTTAACAGCTGGAGCTAGTTTAGTTATCGTTCCACTTTTCTTATCTTGGATACACTAAAAAAGCAAGTATTTACACACTTGCTTTTTTATTTACATATCGGTATATTAGCTCGTAATCCTCTGGAAAAGCTAATGATAATTTTCCAACTTCATGTATCCCTTTCCAATCAATCTCATGTATTAACTCATCCGGATCTTGGATTTTCATATTACCGCCTATTTTTTTAACAAAGTAATAATGAACATACACCGGAATCCCGTATGTAATACCTTCTTTTTCGTATATTTTATTTACAACCTCCACATTGTAGCCTGTTTCCTCCCAAACTTCCCTGATACAACATTCTTCTAGTGTTTCTCCCTTTTCAAGTCCTCCACTTGGGACAGACCACCTTTTTTCTTCCCCTTCTTTTCCTTGCAATACCATTAAAATTTCATTTCTTTCATTCATACAAATAGCTGCCGTACCTATCCATCTCTCCATATACATCCCTCCCCTACTAAAATTCACCTTCTTTTTTATTTCCCCTTTGAAAAAAAAGAGGAAATAAGTAAAAAGATGCCGAAAGTTTACATCAACTTCATGAGCAGTCCCTTCTTAGAAATTCAAACCGGAAGGATGAAATTATGATTTCTAAATATGTTGTGGAATGTGTTTTTTGTGAAGAAAACCGAAAACCTCGGCAATCCATTGTCACAGTGCCTGCTACTTCTCAGCTACTAGCCATTCAAAAAGTACGAGCTGAATGTAAACGTCGCTTCGGAAAAACTTTATTATTGCAAACAGAAATTAAAGAAGACTTACTCATTGAACAAAAAGAAAGCTGACCATAAATTGGCCAGCTTTCTTATCCGATCATATTTTCACATGAAGATTAGGGGCATCCTCTTTAAGGATCGGGATTTACCCATTATGTGCGTTCCATAATGGTCATCGAACAATATATTTCTATACAATAAACTATTGAATAGAATAGGGCAAAACTTGTTCGCATTTTTAGAAAAGGGATAGGGATATAATTCAAGTAATACTTCGAATACTCGAACTTTATACTCATTATATTAAAGCAAATCCTTTTATATGAGAAATATGAATTACTTACATAATTCATTCGTAAAATATATTAATAGATTTCTATATATTCTCTTTAATCTACTAACAACATACATCCAGCTAATATTGGTGTCATAATCATCGAAAACCTTAGAAGCATGCGAGGTGCATAATTTGTAAACTTAGCTCCTATATACGCTCCTAACATTGTCCCGATTAAAACTTGTACTAATAATACATAATCTAAATACCCTTCCGAACTATATCCAAACCCACCTCCAATTGCGATTGGTAATATAACGAGCATTGTCGTCCCTACAGATTGACGGATTGTTAAACCTAATAGAACCATTAATCCGAGTTGGATAAAAGGTGCTGAGCCAATACCAAATGCACCTGCTAAAATTCCAGTCACCAATCCGAGGAATATACATTTAATCACGTTATCTTTCGAAAGTTCTTTATGCCCTTTTAAAGACGACTGTGATCTTTTTTGAAACATAATCAACCGAATAAACATAAAAATTGCCGATAAAAATAACATACCAGCTGTAAACCAATGCAACAGATGTGCTGGTATTAACGAACCAAACTTTGAACCAATAAAGGAACCAATCGCGCCAAATCCCCCAACAACTCCGCCTATTACAAGCACAACATTCCCTTCTCGGTAATGACTTACTACTCCAGATAATGTCGTAAATGCCATCGCAGTTAAAGATGTTGCAAGAGCAACATGAATTGGGATATGGAATACTAGAGTGAGTATCGCGATGATAAATCCTGCTCCCCCTGCTCCGACAAATCCTAATAAAACTCCCATTAATAACATTGTTATAATAATTGCCACATAATTCCCCTCCAATATCCCAATTATCTATCATATACACACTTCTATACAAACAAAAAGCACCCTAAGCGGATGCTCTGACTACTTTTCTTTATTGATAATATGTACTTAATCTTGATTAATTAAAATAACAGCTGGACCAGAAACAACTACTCCGGCCACTTCTATCTTTTCAAATTCCATCACTGTAATAGATATAACCCCTTCTCTTTCCATCAATTCCTTACTCAGGACTTCAGTCGGTATTGATTTCACCGTCCTACCTCCTTTTCATTTTATACAAAATTACAAAAAACTACCCAATGCATCTAAATATATGCATCACCTCCGCTTTCATTCCTTATTCCAGTCAAAATTCACATCACCTTTCTATAACATATTGAAAAATAAAAAAGCACTCGCCAAAGCGAATGCCTTTCCATTATTTACTCTCTATTACTTTTAACATTCTATTAATAAATGCTGCCGATTCCCCACGTGTTGCAGAACCTTTTGGCATAAACTCATTATTCTCATTCCCTTTTACGATACCTAACCCATAAACACGTTGAACCGCCTGTTTATCATACGCTAAATTTTGATCCGTAAATGGTAATGGAACTAAATTACCTTTAATATTTTTGAATTGCAATGCACGATCAATCATAATGACAGCTTCATCACGTTTAATCGTATCATTCGGAGCAAATATATCATTTCCTCGTCCACTTATAATCCCAGCACTAGCTGCACGATTAATACCATCTACTAGCGATGGATGAGCTGTGCTTAAATCTTTGAAATTCGATTTCCCCTCTGGTAATTGCAATGATCTTGAAACTAAATTCGCAAATTCACCACGTGTTACAAGACGTTCTGGCCAGTAAGAACCCTTCCCGTCTCCAACCATAATACCTCTTTTATCTAATTCACGAATATCTGCTTCATACCAACCGCCAGTTATATCATCTTTATGATTCGCATCATAATAAGCTTTCGTTCCCTGTAAAAATGGCTCCCACGCATTATTCCTTATCATAATGGCCGGACAATTCTTTCCGCTCCAAAATTGATGTTTTTTTACATTTTCTAAAGGAATATTTAATTCCCCCATTAAATAGGCTGCTAGTTTGCGAGCATTTTCCACAGCTTTATTATAATCACCATCTTGATTGACAGCAATTTCAATTGCAATTGATTCTCTGTTACCGGTTCCTTCTGATCCATCTCCAGCATGCCAACCATTTTCATTTAATGGTAGATGTTGATAAATTTCTTTATCATCTACTGTAAAATGCCAAGATGCTGAACGATCAGTCGTTCCTGTTGCTTGACTGTATAAATATTGTGCATGGTTTCTAGCATTTGCTCCAACACTATAATTATCTGTCTCATGAATTGTAATGTATTTTGGTTTCATCGCATAACCTGGACGAATATTTTCATTACCTGTTGGTACAATCATTTCCTTTAATGGTACACCGTAAATATCCGTTGTTTTCTCTTCTATTGGTGCAGTATACATAACCGCTGCACGTTTCGTACGAGTTGGAGTTGTGCTTTGAATAAGAGATGCTTTTGTACCCTCAAATTTTGCTGAAGGTGCATAAATCCATTTCACCTCATTATCTATTTGGACTTGGAACCACTCTCCAACTTGTCCAATTGCAATAATTGTTTGCGGTTGTAACACTTTCTCGTCTTTATATGAATTAAATGGTGCGGAATATGTAGCTGTCTCTTCATTAATTACTAATTTTTCGTTTGCCAAGTGATAAACTTCCTTAACCTCTACATTTCCTTCACTACTTTGTATCCACCCAGCTCCAGATTCTGTTTGTATATAGTAAGCGTTTCCTTTTTGTTTTTCGGCTTTCACTACTTGATTAGAAAGCTGAACACCTGTCGCTTTTTGTAACTCAGCAGAATCAAATAAAGATGCTGAACCTATTATATGTACAAAAAAATCTCCTTGTACTTCATTTGTTATTCCTTTGCTCTCTCCACGTCCATCTTCATCTTTCATATGGCTTTCAATACTTTTTAATGCTTGCTCGTCTGTTGAAATTGTTACGGTCTTTTCTACTGTGTCTGCATAGGAAAAACTTGGAATCGTTACCATACTAAATACAATTGATGCAGCTAAAACATTATAAAATTCTTTTTTCATACTAATTATTTAACACGTTTATATCTTAATTCGTGTTAACTTCCCTCCCTAATCTAAAATATTTAAGGCTATCTAGCAGACTTCTAAACTAAATAACCCTTTACAATATAACAAACTCTATCTCATTCGTATAGATAGGAATGACTACTATTTGCCTACTTTTTCTATATTGGAATATAGAAAAGAAGCTATAAAAGATATAGCTTCTCCTCTCACTATTTCAATCTCGTTGTACCTTATACTCTATAACTCTACCATCTTTATCAAATTGCAAAACAAGACATTCACTATCTATAGGAATGAAACCACGTTCATTCCCAAGATAGTATAGTGTAGTAATTCCCGTTTCCAAACTGCTTGTTTTCGTAGGGGCCCCTAACAATTTTGTAATTTCCTCGTTTGATTTCCCTATCAATTTATGCTCCTGTAATAGGTCATCTACCATATGTACTCGTTTTTCTTCATAATTTAACCACCGATCCTGATTAAAATTTGAAGTGTATTTATTTATACTTAATTGTACGGTGCATACTAGCAATGGAATGAGACCTACCATCATTATAGTGAACAGTTGTTTCTTACCTTTATCACGTCTTGCCGAAACATGTAAGATAGACTTTTGAATAATAACTAATAAAATAAAAGGCATTACTACCACCAAAATACTCATTACACTCAATGACACATGAACCATATCAATAACGAAAATAAACGCAATGTACATTAATATATGCAAACAAAAATAAATGTACAACATTCCCCACAATATAGAGCTTTTACCTTTCTCCACCCAAATAACACCTACTTTATCCCGCTATTTGCGGGCAGTTAGACTCCCACCTCAAAATTCGGCTGTAAAGGGTAGAAGTCGGGTTGCCCATAAACCCCCACTAATTAAAGTTTTACTTTATTTTTCACTTCGCAACATAATTCATCTGGCCAATCATATCTCTAATCTTTTGTAGTTCTCGTGCTGTATATATTACTTTACTTGTTAAAACTTCATTTCTGAAAAACGTTACAATTTGCTCTCTATCTTTAAATCTCGGCAATTCTTCATTAGAAAGATCAATAACTTCTTTTCCACTCTCATTTTCAAAATATACAATTGGTTTTACTTTTTCCTTTACAATATCTACTTGCATTTCTTCCAAACAATTATATAAAGTTTGAGATAGCATTTTCGCTTTATACGCTGGATTCCCTTCATTTCTTACTTGCAAAGTTAATGAAGTTCCATCCGTAATAAATTCAAGTGTCTCTTCTTTTTCAATTTCATGTTGATACTTACCAATTTCCTCAATCATAAATGAATATATACCCGCATTTTCTTTCGTTAAGCCATGGATTAATTTCCCTGTCCATTCTTTCGTCTCAAGTAGATAAATACCAGTTTTACATAAGATAAGGTGATGAATTCGATTATCATTTATGTCACGTTTATCTCTATATTTATTGCGTATCATAAAAACGTTCGGTATAATATGAAACTCTTCTTCTAGTATTATTCCTTGCTCAACGAAACCTCGCTTCATATAATGTAATATTTCATGCGCATTCACTTCAGCACCATTTTTGGTATATTCTCGTAAATCCGCAATTAAATTTTGAAACATATGTACTTCCCTACTATGCTTATCTTGCATTTCACTACGTTCTTTACTATGTTGAACAGCCAATTGATTTTTCATCATACGCATATTTTCAAGTTCTCTAGCTGTATTCACTTGTAAATCATTATATTTTTTCTGTTCCATATTCTTTAAAGTATCCTGTTGTTCTTTATGCCCTGTAATCGTAGCTGCAATCTCATTTTCATACGTTTCAATCGCTTGTTTCTTTTCAAACTCTACTTGCTGACTCTCTGATTCTAACTGTTTATTTTTATAAAACAGTACAAACACTACAGCTAATAATATTAAAATCCCACCTATTAGCACATACTCCATATTATTACTCCTTTATTTCATTTCCGATTATTTTTAAACATATATCAATTACATTATACTATGTTATCAATATATACTTTGTAAAAATTATATATTTTTCATAAAAGGCACCTCAGTCGAGATACCTTTTAGATTCACTTTATTGTACACCATACTGAATATAACTTGAATCATAGTATACCCATTGATTTGTCCCTAAGCAAAGCCATCCATCTTGCTTACTCCATACTCGATATGATTCACTATGATGTAACTGTCTTATAACATTCCCGTTTAATGATGGAGCATCTCGCAGATTCACATTATCGCCAGTAATAGTTGCTACATAATGTTTATACTGAATATAACTTGAATCATTATATACCCACTGATTTGTCCCTAAGCAGAGCCATCCATTTTGTTCTCCCCAAACTTCATATGATTCGCCACGATTCAATTGGCGAATTACACTAGACTGTAAAGATGGTCCACTTCGTAAATTCACATTATCTCCATTAATTACAGCAACTCCGTATACTGGAGTCGCATTATTAGGCGTGAAAACATTCCCTCCACCACTTGCTCCATTTCCTTGTAAAGCTTCTAATGAAACAGCTGCTGATACGTCACAATTTCCTACACCTGAAATTTGCCCAGAATCTGTGTACTGCCATGCTGTCCACTCTGTCCATCCACCAGCATCAGCAGGCGGTATACTAGAATATTTGGAAATCCAAAGTGGAATGTCACTTAACCCGCTAATTCCAAATTCATTAATATACCAAACTCCTGTATATAACATTACATTTTTCCCAGTAGCTTGTTTCACATAATTTACGAAACTTCTTGCCCAATTCGATATAGTCGCACCCGTTAAACTACTATTGCTAGTATCCGTTGGCGATTCTAAATCTAAAACAGGGATTAAGTCCGTCTGATTACTCTGTAATATATTCACAAAATGTTTCGCTTCTGAAATGGCATCATTTTGTTCTGGGTGCGCAAAATGATATGCACCAATTAATACATTCGCATCTCTCGCAGCTTGTACATTTTGAACGAAAGTAGGGTCAATATAGTTCACACCTTCCGTCGCTTTTGCATACGCCGCTGGAATGCCAGATGACTTCACAGCATTCCAATTAATGTTTCCTTCCCAATGAGACACATCAATAAATGTAATATTTGAACTGGATCTATTTTGCATATAAAAGCTCCTATCAAATTTTGTTATTCTATATACAATATGTACAACTCTAGTTAAAGGACACGACAAATCTCTCACATATTTCGAAAATTTTATTACATTTTAATATCTGAGAGAATAGAAAAAAGACCTTGTAATTCTACAAGGCCTGTTGCAAACTCCCTTTATTTTGTAGCAAGTACATATTGTAGTAAAGTCCTTGTTTACTAAGTAACTCTTGATGTGTTCCGCTTTCTACAATTTCCCCTTCATGCATAACAAATATTTGATCCGCATCTTGGATTGTAGACAATCTGTGCGCAATCGCTATCGTTGTTCTACCTTTTCGCATTTGCTGCAATGCCGTTTGGATAGCCTCCTCTGTTTCTGTATCAATATTTGCCGTCGCTTCATCTAACACTAATACTTTCGGATTGGTTGCTATCGTTCTAGCAAAAGCAATTAATTGCCTTTGACCACTAGAAAATGCAGCTCCTCTTTCGACAACTTCTGTATCATACTGCTCTGGTAATTTTTCAATAAACGTATTCGCTTGCACAAACTTTGCCGCTTCCTCTATCTCTTCATCCGTAATCTCTTCATTATACATACGAATATTTTGCTTTACATTTCCAGCAAATAAAAATGCATCTTGCAGCACAAGACCAATTTTCTTTCGAATTTCTTGTTCTTCGAACTTCTCTAAATCTACTCCGTCTATTACTATATTTCCTGATTTAATATTGTAAAATCTCATTAATAAATTCATAATCGTACTCTTTCCGCTACCAGTATGCCCTACGAAAGCAACCGTTTGCCCTGACTTTACGTGAAAAGATACATTTTTTAAAACGTCACGCTTTCCATCATATGAAAAAGTAACATCTTTAAACTGAATTTCCCCGTTAGCTACTCGTGGCTGTTCACTCCCCATTTGAACAGGAGCTAAATCTTTATCATCCATTAAATGAAATACACGCGATGATGAAACAAGCGCTTGCTGGAAAAAAGATAGTTTCATCATCATCTCATTTACCGGCTGGAAGAAACGATGAATATAGTTAACGAAAGCATATAAAACCCCTACTTCAACAGGACTCTTTAAAGCATCGATTCCGAATAAACCAAGTACTACCGCAATTGCTACAATATGAACAAGATCTGTTGCTGGACGTAAAAGTAATGCATCTAATTTCAATGTACGACGTCCAGCACTAAAATGTTTATTGTTCACTTCTTCAAATTCTTTTCTCATCCGCTTTTCTTGCCGGAACACCTGAACAATATTCATACCTTGAATGGACTCATTTAACTTTGCATTTAATATACTCAGCTGATTACGTACCTCTAAATAAAAAGCTGCACTTTTCCGTTGATACAACACCATAATTGCAAACATTACCGGAATTAATATGAGCGAAAATAGCGCTAATTTTACATCTAATAAAAACATCGCTACTAAAATCCCTACTAAAAAGACTACATTTTTCACGAATGTTGATAGTACACTAACATAAAAATCCTTAATCGCTTCTGTATCATTCGTTATGCGAGATACGAGCGTACCAATCGGCGTACGATCAAAGAAGCTTAATGACAATTTTTGAACATGTTCATACACTTCAACTCGCATATCTTGGACAATCTTAAAAGCGATATTTTGAAAGTACAATAAGTCTAAATAAGTAAATAATACTTTTAATAAATGAGCAATAATATACACTACAAATAGGGTTACAAGTGCTGATTGTTCAAAGTTACCTGGCACTAAGTGTTCATCAAGAAATTGTTTAATTAAAAAAGGACCCATCATTTCAGTTACAGTTGCACCAACTAGAAATAAAAATGCTACCGCCAATAACCCTTTATAGGGCCTCATATAAGAAAGCAACCTTCTTAAATCACTCCGTTTTTTCTCAGCCATCATACGCCTCCTTTCTCTACTAATGCCTCTAACTGCTGGCTTTCGTACATTTCTTTATACCAACCATTTTCTTTCATTAATTGCTCATGTGTCCCTCGCTGCATAACCCTACCTTCATCAATAACAAGAATAAGATTTGCATGCTGAATAGCACTTAAACGATGGGCAGTAATAATCGTCGTTTTCTCTGCCCTTTCTCGTTTCAATGCAGTTAAAATAGTTTCTTCTGTTTTTGCATCTACGGCTGATAAACAATCATCTAATATTAAAATTTCAGCATTTGTTAATAATGCACGCGCAATAGAGATTCTCTGTTTTTGACCTCCTGATAGTGAAACGCCCCTTTCACCTACTACAGTGTCATACCCTTCTGGAAATTGAAATATATCATTATGAATACAAGCAATATCAGCAGCTCGGCTAATTTCTTTATATGTAGCATCGGCCTTTCCAAAAGCAATGTTCTCCCCAATACTCGCTGAAAATAAAAAGTGATCTTGCGGTACATATGAAATTGCAGAACGCACACCGTGAAGTGTTAAATCTCGAATATCCCGCTCCCCAACTTTTAATTCACCATTAAAATGATCATACTCTCGAATTAAACATTTTAATAACGTCGTCTTCCCTGCACCGGTACGCCCTACAACTCCTAATGTTTCACCTTTTCTTAAGTTAAAGTAAATATCTTTTAAGTTTAATAGTTCATTCTTTTTATAAGAAAACGAATCAACAGCAAACGAAACATCACCACTTGCTATAGTATTTATAGCATTGTCCCTATTCACTACATCTGAAGTTTGTGAAAGTATTTTCTCCACACGATCATACGAAGCACGTCCACGCTCCATAATATTAAATAGCCATCCAAACGCTAACATTGGCCATACAAGTGTCCCTAAGTACGTTGTAAATGTTACTAATTCCCCTACAGTTAATTCACCTCGTACGACTAATAATGATCCGTAACAAATTGCGATCAAAAATGAAAATCCGACAATTAGGGAAATCGTTGGATCGAATAACGAGTCAATACGTGCAACTAGCATATTTTTATGTACGACATCTTCAGATTTCTTCCGAAACGCTTGTAAATCCTCTTTCTCTTGTCCAAGTGAGCGAATTACCTTCATCCCACTCATACTTTCTTGTACTTTATCATTGATTTCAGAAAACGATTGCTGTGCCTTATGAAATCTTCTATGCAATAAAGTTCCATAATAATTTGTAGAAATAGCTACAATTGGCATCGGAATTAAACTTAATAACGTTAACTTCCAACTAATTGTAAATCCCATCGCTACGAGTACACATCCTCCAACAGCTAATGAATCAACGAGTGTTAAAACACCTGCCCCCGCAGTTTGCTGAATCGCCTGAATATCATTTGTCGCATGTGCCATCAAATCGCCTGTGCGACGTGATTGATAAAAGGATGGGCTCATCTTAGTAAAATGTTCATATAGATTCTTTCGCAGTTGACGAGCTAGTTTTAAAGAAGATCCAAAAATCATAATACGCCATAAGTAACGTAATATATACATCGTAATTCCTACAACTACTAATAGAATAACCCAGTTCAACAATTTTTCAGACGTTAATGTTCCATTATTAATTTCATCTACTACAATGCCCAGTACTCTTGGCGCTACAAGTTCAAGAAGCGCGACACCAAATAACATAATAATTCCGATTATGTACGCTCGTTTTTCTTGCTTAAAAAACCAAGCTAAATTAAAAAACACTTTCATATTTATCCTCCTCCCTTAAAATGAGCGATGTTTTCAGTTTACCAAAAACACAGAATTTTTAAAAGTTTTAAATATCTTTTATAACCAAAAGAAAAGGGCACTCGGTAAGAGTGCCCTTTGGCGCTTATTTCGTTTGTTGCTTGTTCATCGCGCTCATCATTTGATTGATTTTCTTTTGGGAAGGTTTTTGTCCCATTTGCATCATCATCATTTTTAACATTTGTTCGTTAATTGGTGGATTTTTTTGTAAGTAATTCATCATGTATTTGCGGGCAATGAAAAATCCTAACGCCACGCCTGCTACTAGTGCTACTACGCCCACTAGAATACCTAACCACATTGGCATATCTTTTCCTCCTTCATGTTGTCTACCTTACAGTGTACTAAAACCTTTTCAATAAGACAAGATACTATTCGACATTTTTTACACATATGTTCGTACTTGTTTGAGAGGATTTAACCAACCGTACTTTTTATTTTCATAATCCATCGCTAAAAATGTTAACTCACACTTTCTAAGCACCTCAAAGAAAGTTGTTTCCATGGATACATTTCCAGAAGTGTTTATTCGAATATATTGTGGTTTCACCATTATTTCTCCGTATTCGGCTCCTGTATAAAGCGTATGAGTATGATTTGTTCTTTCATATTTACCAAGAACACGCAAAGCTTGTTCTAATTTATGATGAATTTTCATTACTTGTAACGGCATCGTAATATACGTCATTTGTTTATATAATACTTTCTTCTCCGAAAGGAACCCAGATTCTGAAAATCGAGCAAATAAATCAAAAAACAAATATTCACGACCAAAGTAAGCTTTCGCAATATCCTCTTGAATTAAATACAATTCATACGTTTTCATTTTTCCCCTCCCGATCTGGACAACCTTTTCCCTACATTATATAAGAGAAGATTTGCAATGATTGTCTGACTACGGAGAGAGAAAAAACTTTTCCTGTCGAAAAAACTCAATTACATAGAAAAATCTCCCCATGCTGGAGAGATTTTTCTAAAATCATTAAAGCATTTCTTTTACTTTACGAACAACGTTCTCTACAGTAAATCCATACTCTTCCATAATCTTCTCACCAGGAGCAGAAGCACCGAATGTGTCAATACCTAGTACATCTCCATCAAGACCTACATAACGGTGCCATCCCATTGTAGCACCCATTTCAATTGCGAAACGTTTCGTTACTGCTTTTGGTAGTACAGATTCTTTGTACTCAGCAGTTTGAGCTTCAAAGCGATCCATAGATGGCATGCTAACAACAGCTGCATCAACGCCGTCTGCTGCTAGAGCTTTTTGCGCTTCGATTGCTAAGCTTACTTCAGATCCAGTTGCAATTAAGATTACATCAGCAGTTTCTTTCTTGCTTGCAGAAACTACATATGCACCTTTTGCTACTTTTTCATAAGTATCGTCTTTTGCACCTTCTAATGTTGGAAGATCTTGACGAGTTAACACTAATGCAGTTGGTGTTTTTGTTGATTCTAGAGCTAGTCTCCAAGCTGCAACTGATTCGTTACCGTCTGCTGGACGAATAACAGAAACGTTTGGCATTGCACGAAGTGCTGCTAATTGTTCAACCGGCTCATGTGTTGGACCATCTTCACCAACAGCGATACTATCATGTGTGAATACATACGTTACAGGCAATTGCATTAATGCTGCAAGGCGAATTGCTGGACGTAAGTAGTCAGAGAATACGAAGAACGTACCACCGTAAGTTTTTAAACCGCCATGTAGTGCAATACCGTTCATTGCTGCACCCATCGCAAACTCACGAACACCGTACCAAATGTTTTTACCGCTGTAATCAGCTCTTGTGAAGTCTTTTTCGTTATTCATATATGTTTTGTTAGAACCAGCAAGGTCAGCTGATCCACCAAATAATGATGGTACAGACTCTGCAATTGCATTAATTACAGCACCTGAAGAATTACGTGTTGCTGCTTTTGATCCTACTTCATAAGTTGGTAAGCTTTGTTCCCAACCTTCTGGAAGAAGACCGTTCATTGCTGCTTGCAGTTCGTTTGCTAATTCTGGATATGCTTGTGCATATTCACCGAGCATCGTGTTCCACGCAGCTTGCGTCGTTTCACCAACATCTTGTACTGTTTTACGGAAGTTGTCATATACTTCTTCTGCTACATGGAAGTCTTGTTCAGCAGTCCAAGCGTATGCTTCTTTCGTTAATTTTGTTTCGTCTACACCAAGTGGAGAACCATGTGAAGCTGATTTTCCTGATTTGTTTGGAGAACCGAAACCAATTGTCGTTCTTACTTCAATTAGCGTTGGGCGTTTTTCGTCAGCTTTCGCTTCTTCAATTGCTTTTGCGATTGCTTCAATATCGTTTCCATCCTCAACACGGATTACTTGCCATCCGTATGCTTTGTAACGATCTTCTACACTTTCAGAGAATGAACGATTTAAATCGCCATCTAATGAAATATCGTTTGAATCGTAAAGTACTACAAGACGACCTAATTGTAAATGAGCAGCTAATGAAGATGCTTCAGCAGAAACGCCTTCCATTAAATCTCCATCACCACAAATAGCGTATGTATGATGATCTACTACATTATACGCATCACGGTTGTATTTAGCCGCTAAATGTCTTTCAGCCATCGCCATACCAACAGCAGTTGCAATACCTTGTCCAAGTGGACCAGTTGTTGCGTCTACACCTGCTGTGTGACCGTACTCAGGATGTCCTGGAGTTTTGCTTCCCCATTGACGGAAGTTCTTTAAATCATCCATTGTTAAGTCATAACCAGATAGATGAAGTAGGCTGTATAGTAACATTGAACCATGACCTGCAGATAATACGAAACGATCGCGGTTAAACCACGTTGGGTTATTTGGATTGTGTTTCATAAATTGAGTCCATAATGTATAAGCCATTGGTGCTGCACCCATTGGCATTCCTGGGTGACCAGAGTTTGCTTTTTCAATCGCATCAATGGATAATGTGCGAATCGTGTTGATAGAAAGTTGTTCGATTGAATGTGACATGCTATTCTTCCCTTCGCGTATGTTAGTAAACGTTTTATACATTTATATGATAGCTTCCCACGCAAGATTATACAACATGTATCGACAAATATGTTGATGTTTTTTTGATTTTTCATAAAAAATACAGTGATTCAGGGAATGTATGGGCATTCAATATGACATACTTTTTAATTGTTTTTATTTTAAAAATAAAGATAATTATCTGTATATTTATACAAATATACTAATTTCTGATATATCTCTTTTTTGATAACCTTTAAAAATACAAAAAAGCATCTGAATTAGATGCTTTTAAAACAAATTAAATAATCCGCTTACGAATAGAACTTGAAATAAAATCAATTATAATTACCATTAAAATGATACCTAATAAAATAATTCCCACACGAGACCAATTACGTGAACTAAGTGCAAAAATTAATGGCGTACCAATACCACCTGCTCCAATAACACCTAAAATCGCAGCGGATCGTACATTAATTTCAAACCTGTATAACGTATACGATAGAAAATCCGGTAACACTTGTGGTAATACGGCATACCAAAGTATTTGAAACCGATTTGCACCCGTTGCTATTAACGCTTCCGTCGGTCCCTTATCTATATTTTCAATTCCTTCCGAATATAGTTTCCCTAACATTCCGATAGAGTGTAACCCTAAAGCTAGAACTCCGGCAAAAGAGCCTGGACCAACAGCTTTTATAAATAAAAGAGCCATAACTAATTCAGGAAATGTACGAACAAAACTAAGTACAAATTTCCCAGTTCCTGAAGTTAATTTTCCACTACTCATATTCGTTGCCGCCCAAAAAGCAAATGGAACAGATAAAAAAGCAGAAATAAATGTACCTAATATCGCAATTGCCAACGTATCAATTAAACCGTGTAATAAATCTTCACCATCTGGCAAAGATACATACGACCAATCTGGGTTCAATACGCCTGTCATAATTGCTTTTGTAATTTCTCCCGCCGTATTCTTTATTCCCTCTAACGGGACTCCTGAAAAGGCCCATACATATATAACTGTAAGTGCTATAAAAATAATCCAGCGATATATACTCGGTTTCTTCGGTTTTGGTACGATTATTGTCGTTTTACTCATTATAATTTCCCCCGCAACGCTGTACTTATATAATCAATTAGCAATACAACAACAAGGGTATAAATAATAATAGAAGCAGTTTGTTGATATTGTAAAAATCCAAGTGTACGATCATAATATAATCCAATCCCACCTGCTCCTACTAAACCTAGAACAGCTGCTGCACGTACATTTACCTCAAATGTATAAAGTACATAGGAGACGAAGTGCGCTTTCACTTGCGGAATGACCCCATAAACTATCCATTGCACCTTATTCGCTCCTACAGCTGTCATCGCTTCTAATGGACCTGGATCAATTGATTCAATTGACTCATACAATAATTTCGCTACGAGTCCAACGGAGAAACAAGTAAGAGCCAAAATACCTGGAAGTGGTCCTATTCCAAAAATCGCTACAAAAATAGCCGCTAATAATAAATCTGGTATTGTTCGTATAAAATTTAAAATCAATCGAGCTGGACTGTACAAAAATACACTAGTAAATACGTTACTTGCCGCAAATAGTGCAAGTGGAATGGCTAAAATCGCTCCTAAAGTCGTTCCAATAATCGCCATACGTATTGTATCTAACATTGCTGTTGTAATAATTTGAAAATAACTCCAATCTGGTGGCACCATTTCCTTCAATAAATCCATCATATTCGGAAAACCAACTACTAGTTTTGAAAATGATGCGTCGACCTGTACACTACTACCCCACAACAGTAAAATAACTAAAATAACCGTTAACATATGTTTCAATTTACTCGGCGGCTTCGGTATCGATTTCGAATATATCGTCACTTCATTCATTTAGCTGCCACCTCTAATAATGCGCTTTTCTGAGCTACGTCCCCATAAATTTCAGCGAATTTTTCATCCGTTGCCTCTTCTACTAATCCATCAAAAACAATTTCACCAGCATGTAATCCAATAATACGAGTAGCATATTGCCTCGCTAAATCAATAGAATGTAAGTTTACAATTGTCGTAATTCCAAAATCTTCATTAATTTTCTTCAAATCATCCATTACTTGCTTTGTTGTCAGAGGATCTAACGAAGCAACAGGCTCATCTGCCAATATGATTTTCGCTTCTTGTGCCAATGCTCTAGCAATTGATACACGTTGCTGTTGTCCCCCTGATAATTCATCAGCTCGTGCATATGCTTTTTCTGAGATATTCACTCTATTCAGCGCCTGGAATGCAAGCTCCACATCCTCTTTCGGAAACAGACCTAACGTTGTACGCAATGTAGAATGATATCCAACCCGCCCAGCTAATACATTCTTCAGTACCGTTGATCGCTTCACAAGGTTAAAGCTTTGAAAAATCATACCAATATCTCGGCGCATGCGTCGTAATCCTTTTCCTTTTGCAGCAGTAATAGACTCCCCTTCAATAATGATTTCTCCTTCTGTGATTTCATGAAGGCGATTTACCGATCTAAGAAGTGTTGATTTTCCAGCACCGGATAGCCCGACCATTACAACAAACTCACCTTTTTGAATTTTCAAGTTTATATTATTCAATCCTTTTGTACCATTCGGATACACTTTGGAAACATTTCGAAACTCTATCACACATCTTACCTACCTTCTATGTATTATCAATAACTGAAAAACGGCAAACTAACTGAAATCACACACTTTCCAGTTAGTCGCCATTTCCATATGTATTATTGCGTTTTCACTTTCTTTCCATATTCACGAACGATATCAAATTTACTATCATCAGATTTAACGTATCCTTCATGTGAGTATACTTCTTTAATGATTTTGTGCCCTTCCTCATTCTTTCCTATTTCAATGAAAGCATCCTGTAATTTCTTGCTCCACTCTGCATCTAAATCAGAACGTACAGAAATCGTATCGTTTGGAATTTTCTCCGTAAATTTTACTATTTTCGTTTGATCGAATATATTCGGATAATCTTTTTTTACAATATTACGAGCATCTTGGAATACAACAGCTGCATCTACATCACCATTTAAAAGAGCAATAAGTGACTGATCATGACCTTTTAATGTAACAGGTTTCACATCTTTCAACGGATCGATTCCCTCTTTTAACAATACAGCCGCAGGCCATACATAACCCGCTGATGATGTTACATCTTGATAGCCAATTTTTTTACCTTTTAAATCTTTTACACTATTAATATTAGAATCTTTCTTAACAACAAACTCTGATTTATAAACATCTACTAAATCCTTTGTGGGAGCTCCAGTTTCATCATCTACCCCAAAACGTTGCGCCTGTAAAATTACGTTTGCAGCCTTTTTCTCATGCGCTAACACATACGCTGTTGGAGGTAAAAAGCCTACATCTACTTGCTTAGATGCCATCGCTTCTACAATTGTATTGTAATTCGTTGAAATACTAACTTTTACCGGAATGTTTAATTTATCACTTAATAGCTTTTCCAATGGTTTTGCCTTCGCCTCTAACGTATCTGCATTTTGAGAAGGAACAAATTGAACATTTAGTGTCTTCGGTACATAACCTTTTTTCGTATCTTCATTTTTACTTGCACTTGATTCCTTCGTTCCACATCCACTTAATAATCCCGCTGCTAGTACAACTGTTGTGCTCATTGCAAAAACTTTTTTCAACATGTTAATGCCTCCATTTTTCGTTGTTATAAAATAACCTTCCATAAACATGAAGAAATATATCACATATTTTTACAAATAATTGCTTATTTACAGAATCTTTACACATTCTATACATTCACATTAAAATTCTTTTCATATATTTGATATGATTAATTGAAAGATAACTATAGAAAAGGTGAATGGCGTTGAATCAAAATCAAATTGTAACTTTAAATATTTTATTAACAAGCGATGTACATGGTACTGTGTATCCAATTCACTACCAAGATAACTCCAAAGCAGAAATTGGCTTAGCTAAAATTTCTACTCTCATAAAAAAAGAACGTTCTCAAAATGCAAACGTTCTTCTGATTGATAACGGGGACTTCATTCAAGGAACACCATTTACTTATCATTACGCTACATACGAAAAAGATATGGAAAACCCAATGTCCTTATTAGCCAACTACTTAGAGTATGACATTGCAATTATCGGAAATCATGAATTTAATTACGGAATGGATATATTAAATAATGCTGTGACTACTGCAAATTCCCCTTATCTATCAGCAAACATTTTAGATAAAAACAGAAAAGAACCTTATTTCGGAAAACCATATATAATAAAACATATTGAATCAAATATAAAAATTGCTATTTTAGGGGTGACAACGCATTACATCCCCCATTGGGAACAAGCACATCATATTAAAGATTTACAATTTGAAGATGCATTTGAAACAACAAAAAAATGGGTTTCTTACATCCGTAAACATGAAAAACCAGATTTACTAGTCGTAGCCTATCACGGGGGATTTGAACGTGATTTACAAACCGGAGTACCGACTGAAGTTTTAACAGGTGAAAACCAAGGATATGCAATGTGCCATGAAATTGAAGGCATAGATATTTTACTAACAGGCCACCAACACCGAGAAATCGCTCACACCGTGATTAATGGTGTAACAATTTTACAGACCGGATGCAATGGACACTCAGTTGGAAAAGTAACAGTAACATTCGAAAAAGCAGAACAAAAATGGGTGAAAAAAGAGAGTTATTCAGAGTTATTGCCCGTACAAGGAATTGCGGCAGACCAAGATGTTCTTTCCTTGGTTGCCAATTATGAAGAGAAAACACAAAATTGGCTTGATAAACCTATTGGAATAATTTATGGGGATATGCAAATTTCCGATGCTATGCAAACACGTTTGCAAGACCATCCTTTTATTGAATTCATAAATAAAATACAGATGGATATAGCTAATGTTTCAATTTCTTGTACAAGTTTGTTTCATAATACATCTCCAGGTTTCCCGAAACATGTAACAATGCGTGACATCGTTTCTAATTATATTTATCCAAATACATTAAAAGTAATTAGAATAACCGGAGCGGATATAAAAAATGCTCTCGAACTCTCTGCTTCTTATTTCACATTAAAAGCAGATGGAACCATCATCGTAAACCCTACCTATATAGAACCAAAACCACAACACTATAATTACGATATGTGGGAAGGGATTTCGTATGTATTAAACATTTCAAAACCAATTGGAGAGAGAGTAGAGTCTTTGCAGTATAAAGGCGCTCCTCTTAATATGAATGAAGAATATGACGTTGTTATGAATAATTATCGTGCAAGCGGTGGCGGGTACTTCTTTATGTTTCAAAATAAACCAGTAGTAAAAGACATACCAACAGATATGTCTGAACTTATCGCTAACTATATATTGAAGCATAAAAGGATAGAAGCAACGAAAAATGAAAACTGGAAAGTTATTAAATAACAATTTTAACAAATAAAAAAAGATGGGCTATGCCCATCTTTTAATTTAATTTTGCATTATCCTGCTTTTTTAAAGCTTTTAATTTCGCCGGTGTAACGTCCGTGCCTTCTTCGTTAACGACTTTAATTCCTTTTAATTCGTTTAACATATTTTGACGAAATCCTTTTAAATATTGTTCACGAAGCGATTGGCGCTCACGTTGTTCTTCTTCAGTTAAGCCTTCAGCTTTTGCTTTTTTCGCTAAGAAGTTAATGCGTTCAATGAGTTCTTGACTTGGCATCTCGAATCCCCCTTCTACTCAAAACTGATTATTATCATACAATAGTTAGTCCTCTTTATCAAGCAATTGCTTTGTATATTCTACATACCTTCGATGTACAGTTGCTTTTGAAACATCATGACCAAAACCACGAAGTGTTGCTGCAATTTCTTCAAAAGTTAATTCATTCCGGCGCAAACGTACAATTTCCTCAATTGGCACTTCTTTTTTCTCACGTCCTACGCTTAAATGACGATTTTTCAAATTATTTTCTGGACGAAATCCTTTCTCCACTGCTCTTTGCATGCCACGTTTAATTTTTAAATTGTGGATCTTTCTTTGATACTCTTCAACGATCCCAATTATATTTAGCACCATCGAATCAGAATCTGAAAGCTGTAATTCACCACTATGCGTGTGCGTATAAACTTTTATCCCCTCTTTATGTAAACAATGCATTAATGCAATCTTTGCATTTCCTCTACCAAGACGCGTTTCATCTTGTATAAGTAGTACATCAACTTGTTCATCTCGAATTGTATCTAGCACTTCTAATATGCCATCACGTTCAATTGTATAACCGCTAGCCTGCTCCTCAATTACCTTTGTAACATCCATTTGATAGCGCTCAGCTAAATGCAATAATTCATCTTTTTGACGCAATAATGATGTTTCCTGTTCTTCTTTTGTTGTGCTCACACGTGCATAAATAATTGCATTCATTTTGAACCCTTCTTTCTCACTATATTTTCCTTATAGTGTATCATAAATTTGCCTTTCGTTCGAACTTATGTTTGTAGAATGTTTTTTCGCATGTTATACTTAATAATAAGAAAAATGAAAGAAAACGAGGTGTTAGAAAACATGGAAAAGTTAACGAAACGCCAGCAAGACATTCTCGACTTTATTAAGCTAAAAGTACAAGAAAAAGGATATCCACCTTCCGTACGTGAAATCGGTCAAGCAGTCGGCCTTGCTTCTAGTTCTACAGTGCACGGACATTTATCACGACTAGAAGAAAAGGGATATATTCGACGCGATCCAACAAAACCACGCGCAATTGAAATTTTAGGTGACAACCGAACGGAAACACAATCTGTTATTCAAGTTCCAATCATCGGAAAAGTTACTGCCGGTTTACCGATTACAGCAGTCGAAAGTGTAGAAGATCACTTCCCACTTCCAGCTAGTATCGTTGCTGGAGCAGATCAAGTGTTTATGTTACGCATTTCTGGAGATAGCATGATTGAAGCCGGTATCTTTGATGGTGATTTAGTTGTTGTTCGCCAACAACAGTCTGCATACAACGGTGAAATTGTAGTTGCTTTAACAGAAGATAACGAAGCAACTGTTAAACGTTTCTATAAAGAAAAAGATCATTTCCGTCTACAACCGGAAAACTCTTCACTAGAACCTATTATTTTAAAACAAGTGTCAGTTATTGGAAAAGTAATTGGCGTATATCGTGATTTACATTAAAAATAATAAAAAGAAGATAATTCCCTTATTTATATAGGTAATTATCTTCTTTTTATATTTTGATAGATTTCCGTTCATTCAAAAGAATGCGTTTCATTAATTATTAACGCGTTTCAATAGTAACATCTCCAGCAGCGGTTTTACCGCTAATCTTTTTACTACCATTACCAATCGTTATATTTTTATTGTCTTCATTAAAAATTGTCACGTCTCCAGCAGCAGTTTGCCCAGTTATAACTGCATCTTGTGGTTTTTCCAATAAAGTAATATCTACATCTCCAGCAGTTGAACTTACCTCTAAATCATATTTAGAATCATGATCAATAATATCTATATCCCCACTAGCCGTTTTTGCTGTTACTTTCCCTATTACTTTTTTAAAATTCACCTCACCAGCTTTTGTAGACCCCTCCACACTCTTTGCTGTTACATGTTTCAAATCCACTTCTCCGGCGAGTGTTTCAACACTTACGCGGTCACTTTTCACATTACTTATTTCTATTTGTCCAGCGGATGAATTTACTTTTATCTCTTGATAAGAACGTTCAGGTACTAATATAGTCAATGTAGGCGTTTGAAATCCGAAATTGTAAAATGAAAAATCAAATGAAACACCTTTTTCTATTTCCCCTATGATTTTTAATGTATCACCATCTTCAGCAATACGAATCTCCTGTTTACTTACGTCTCCTTTTTGCTTTACATAAAAAGAGGAATCAGGAGATTTTTGGACAACAATATCTCCAGCATCTAACTTAACTTCTACATTTTTTAGCGTTTCGTTTTTAATTACGTCCTCTTTATCTCCTTTCTCTGCAGTTTGTACTGCTTTTTCATATGTTTGTGAAATCCCTATTACTCCAATAATGATACAAGCGATAGCTACTAATAATATCTTTTTCATCATCTACTCCCCTTTTATCATTTTGAAGTTCCAGACTACATAGCGTACACATAATCTTTTAAACCACTTCGTACTATAATAAGCTACAATACATAACAACAAACCTACTCCGACAAACGTTATACTAACGAAAAGATCCAACCATATAAAAGTGCCCATAAATACTTTTACAATAACGAAAAATGGTGTCACTACACTAGCAATCCCACCGACCCAAAAGGAAAATATAAAAGCTATAATTGCAACTAACGGGCCTAACACAATAATAAAATTAAACAAACTAAGTCCAACCGCTGCCATGACAGCTCTTGTCACATTTGAAGTCGACGGATCTTTTTTCATTTCATCAAATCGATACATCGCAAGTAAGTCTTTCGCAATTACTTTCGGAGAGCCAAGTCCCTTTATTATTTCTGATTCAGTTTTCCCCTCTTCCATCCCAAACTGAAAGTGCTCTTCATAATCAAATAAAATATCTTGTCGCTCTTCTTCTGGTAACTTTCTAAGATGACTTGATAATTCTTTAAGAAACTGCTCTTTACTCATCCCATTCCACCCCTTCAATAATTTCTTGAACACCTTTAGCAAAATCACGCCACTCTGTTACTAATAAAGTAAGTTGCATCTCTCCTTGCTCTGTTAGTTGATAATATTTACGGGGCGGTCCTTCCGTCGACTCTTTTAAATACGTTTGAAAATATCCCTCTTTCGTTAAACGACGTAATAACGGATATACAGAACCTTCCGATATTAAAAATTTATTAGATATTTGCTGAACAAGTTCATAACCGTAACTATCTTTACGTTTCACTAGTGCCAAAACACATAGTTCTAACACCCCTTTTTTAAACTGAACGTTCAAGGACAATCCCCCTTTCTCATTTTAGTACTGTTCAATACACGGTACCTATTTTATCCATAATATACCACTTAGTATTGTTTATTGCAAGGTACTATATTTTTCAATACTTAATTTTCGAATTAAATACATCCACACCATATTTCAACTTCCACATTTTCATTCATAGCTAGCACGCATTTTAAATAATCCACATGACTTTTTGCGGGCACCCATCCAATTCATTTCACAAGCCTTTATATTTGCCCACAAATAAAAAAAGCCCTAATACCGTAGTATTAGGGCTTTTTTCTCTCTTAGTATAGAGACATATATTGGTCGCGTTCCCATTGGTGAACTTGCGTGCGGAAAATATCCCACTCAATTTCTTTTGCTTCAATGAAGTGCTCAAGTAAATGATCACCTAATGCGCCACATACGATTTCATTAGATTGTAAAGTAACTAACGCTTGCGCTAATGTTGCTGGTAAGTCAACGATACCTGCTTCTTCACGCTCTTCTTTTGTCATTACGTAGATGTTACGGTCTACTGCAGCTGGTGGAGTTAATTTATTTTTAATTCCATCAAGACCTGCTGCTAATAATGTAGCCATTACTAAATATGGGTTCGCAGCTGGGTCAACACTACGTACTTCTACGCGTGTACTAATACCACGAGATGCAGGAATACGCACTAATGGACTACGGTTTTGTGCAGACCATGCTACGTAACATGGAGCTTCATATCCAGGTACTAAACGCTTGTAAGAGTTTACAGTTGGGTTTGCTACCGCTGTAAATGCTGGCGCATGTTTTAAAATACCTGCGATGAAGTGACGAGCATCATCACTTAATTGTAAATCACCGTTTTGATCGAAGAATACGTTCTCACCATTTTTAAATAGTGATAAGTTACAGTGCATACCTGAACCGTTCACACCGTATAATGGTTTCGGCATAAATGTTGCGTGTAAACCATGTTTACGAGCAATCGTTCTTACAACAAGCTTGAATGTTTGAATGTCATCACATGAGCGAATTGCATTTGCATATTTAAAGTCAATTTCATGTTGACCTGGCGCAACCTCATGGTGAGATGCTTCAATTTCAAAGCCCATTTCTTCAAGTTCAAGAACGATATCACGACGACAGTTTTCCCCTAGATCCATCGGCGCAAGGTCGAAGTATCCACCGTTATCGTTCAATTCCAGTGTTGGATTTCCTTTTTCATCAACTTTAAATAGGAAGAATTCTGGCTCTGGTCCAAGATTGAAATCTGAGAATCCTAATGCTTCCATTTCTTTTAACACACGCTTTAAGTTGTTACGTGGGTCGCCATCAAATGGAGTACCATCAGCATTGTAAATATCACAGATTAAACGAGCTACTTTACCTTTTTCAGCTGTCCAAGGGAAAATTACCCAAGTATCTAAATCCGGATATAAATACATATCAGATTCTTCAATACGTACGAAACCTTCAATAGAAGATCCATCAAACATCATTTTGTTATCAAGAGCTTTTGTTAATTGGCTCACTGGAATTTCTACGTTTTTAATTACCCCTAAAAGGTCCGTAAATTGCAGACGGATATACTTTACATTCTCTTCTTTCGCCAAACGGAAAATATCTTCTTTTGTGTACCTAGCCATTATAAATTCCTCCTTAGTCCCTCTAAACACCTTCAGAATCAGTTATCTTTAGTGAAAAAACCTTGAAATGTCACCTTGTCGCAATGAGGTCCGATTAAATCTACCTGTATGTTGTAGTTCATCTCGAAGAATTTTGCGAAGCTCGGATTTTGAAATTTCTTTCGTTTCTTCTTTTACTTTCACTGCTTCTGTTTGATTTTCTTTCATTTGCAATACTTGTTTAATTCCGGCCATATTTAAGCCTTGATCTAACAAATCTTTAATTTCCAACAATTTATCTACATCGTTAAATGAAAATAATCTACGATTCCCTTTTGTACGGGTTGGAAAAATAAGATTATGCTCTTCATAGTAGCGAATTTGACGTGCAGATAATTGCGTTAAATCCATTACAATACCAATTGGAAACAGCGGAGCAGAACGTCTATCTTCTTTCATTGTTTCAGTTCCTCCTTCGCCTTAACTGTTTCTCATTTTACACCATGTTATGTTTAGTGTCAATAGATGTTAGCTTTTCTTACATGATTTTTTTGTGAATTTTTTCATTTTTTTTCTAATGGCACAAATCATTACTTTCACACGAAAAAAGCTGCCGAAATCGACAGCTTTCCTTTAAGAAATTGTTAATAGTTTTTTTTCAATTAACGCATCAATCGCAGAACAAATCGCAATCTTTACATGCGAATAAGTTAACCCACCTTGCACGTAAGCAACATAAGGCGGACGAATCGGACCATCAGCCGACAGCTCAATACTTGCACCTTGAATAAACGTCCCCGCAGCCATAATTACATCATCTTCATAACCCGGCATATAGTTTGCATATGGAGTGAAATGAGAATTAATTGGAGATGCATATTGAATCGCTTGACAGAACGCAATCATACGATCTTTATCATCAAATTGAACAGACTGAATTAAATCTGTTCTTGGTGCATTCCAAGCTGGTGATGTATTCATCCCTAACTTTCCTAAAAATGCAGCTGTAAAAATCGCACCTTTTAGCGCTTGTCCCGCTACATGCGGCGCTAAGAAGAAACCTTGATACATTTCTTGCAAACTGTATAAAGATGCCCCTGCTTCCGCACCGATTCCTGGAGATGTTAGACGATATGCACACGCTTCAACATACTGCTCTTTACCAACAATGTAACCACCAGTTTTAACAATTCCACCGCCAGGATTCTTAATAAGAGAGCCTGCCATTAAGTCCGCACCAACATGACATGGCTCTTCTTCTTCAATAAATTCGCCATAGCAGTTATCTACAAATACAACAACATCAGGTTTAATCTCTTTCACAAACGCAATCATCTCTTTAATTTGTGAAACAGTAAACGACGGACGAGTAGCATATCCTTTTGAACGCTGAATACCAATCATCTTCGTATTACTATGGATCGCAGCTGCAACAGCTTCAAAGTCCACAAATCCCTCTTCAGTTAACGGAACTGCGTTATAACCAATATTATATTCTTTAAATGAGCCTACACCTTTTCCGCGTACACCAACGATTTCTTCTAACGTATCATATGGTTTTCCTGTTATGTATAGCAGTTCATCTCCTGGACGTAAAATACCGAATAGAGCTGTCGAAATTGCGTGAGTACCTGAAATAATTTGCGGACGAACAAGACCCGCTTCTGCCCCAAATACATCAGCATACACTTTTTCTAACGTGTCACGACCAATATCATCATAACCATAACCTGTCGTCGGAATAAAATGCGAATCGCTAATTTTGTGTTTACGAAAACTTTCTAATACACGAAATTGGTTACTCTCAATCACTTCATCCACATGTTTATGTACTTCTATAATTTGACTTTCTACTTCTTTTACGATTGGAGCAATTTTTTCTCCATTTTTCAAACGATCAAACATTATTTTCTCCTTCTTCCACTAAAAATCTCTTTAATTGCCCCTTAAGCGATGAATGAGCAAATATATACCCTGTACAATCATATACAAATTTATCTTCTAGAAACTCCATTTTAGTTAATATTGTTTCTGTCTTTAAAAGCGTTAATAACCTACCTTCACTCGGAGGGATTTCCACTTGATAATCATCCATTTCTTCCTTCATCTTCGTTTCTAGCGCTTCTTTTATACGCAATAAATCACTTTCTTCAAAAGCACTAGTCATTAAGAAATCACTTTTCGGAAATGGAATGAAGTTTTGATGCAATTTATCTTTTTTATTATATAACGTAATAATAGGAATACGATTAATTTCAAGGTCCGACAATAATTGTTTTACTGTCTGCTCATGCCCTACATAATTAGGATCTGCAGAATCAACAACATGTAAAATAACATCCGCTTCCCCAGCTTCTTCTAACGTAGATCGAAAAGCAGCAATTAGTGACGTAGGTAAATCTTGTATAAAACCAACCGTATCAGTCAAAAGCACTGTATAACCAGAAGGTAACGGCATCTTTCTCGTCGTCGGATCTAGCGTTGCAAACAATAAGTTTTCTTCAAACGTATCAGCTTCCGTTAATCTATTAAACAACGTAGATTTTCCTGCATTTGTATACCCAATTAACGCAACTTGAAACACTTTATTATCTTTTCTTCTCTCACGATATCTCTTTCGATGCTCCACAACAACCGCAAGTTGTCTCTTTATTTCATCAATACGAGATCGAATATGACGACGATCTGTCTCAAGCTTCGTCTCTCCTGGTCCCCTTGTACCAATTCCACCACCAAGACGCGATAAAGCAAGACCTTGTCCCATAAGGCGCGGCATTGTATATTGCAATTGAGCTAATTCTACTTGAAGCTTACCCTCTCTCGATTTCGCACGTTGCGCAAAAATATCTAGTATTAACTGCGTTCGGTCAATCACTCTCGCATCTAATACTGAAGATAAATTCCGAATTTGACTTGGTGTTAACTCATTATTAAAAACAATAACAGCTGGTTCTAATTCTTCCGTCAACGCTGCAAGCTCTTCTAGTTTACCTTTTCCTATATAAGTCGCCGGATGAAACTTCGGGCGCTTTTGCGTCGTTGATACTAACACTTCCGCTCGCGCAGTTTTCGCTAGCGATGCAAGCTCTTTCATGGAATGCATAAATTTTTCATCATCATCTTGTGGCAATTGACAGCCAACTAATATGATTTTTTCTTTTTCTTCCATCAAATATGTTCACTCATCCTTTTCGAAATTTAAACCTTCTAATATAATAGCAGAGGAAGCACATTTCATCTAGTTAGCGGGGGAGAAAATTCATGGCATGGGAGATTTTTAGCATCATAGGCACAATCGCTTTCGCACTAAGCGGAGCCATTGTTGCAATGGAAGAGGATTATGATATTTTCGGGGTATATATTTTAGGAATGGCAACCGCATTTGGGGGAGGTGCCCTTCGTAATTTATTAATCGGTTATCCAATCGTCGCGTTTTGGCAACAAGACATGTTATTCCAAATCGCACTATTATCAATGACGATCATTTTTCTTTTTCCTAATAAATTAATTAAGCATTGGAAAAAGTGGGAAAACATCACAGATGCCATCGGCTTATCAGCGTTCGCCGTACAAGGAGCTCTATACGCCCAAAAATTAAATTTACCAATTAGCGCTACAATTGTAGCTGCTGTTTTAACTGGCATTGGCGGCGGTATTATTCGTGATCTTTTAGCACGTAGAAAACCTCTCGTCCTTCGAGCTGATGTATATGCGTTTTGGACGATTTTAGCCGGTTTTTTGATTGGCGCTAAAGTCATCGTTAGCGATTGGGCTCTATACACCTTATTCATTTTAATTGTTTGCTTCCGCATGGTTTCTATTCATTACAAATGGCATTTACCGCATAGACGCATCGATACAAAGGAGCGCTCAATGCATAAATAGCAATCTAACCTCTTTACATATCGTAAAGAGGTTTTTCTTTTCTAACGAGTTTTTCTTTACATAATGTTTATACTAATTTTTAAAGCGAGGTGAATGCAAATGACAAACCATGTTAATAAAGGAGCTCAAAAAAGCTCAGTAAACCAATTTGGACATGATCCAAATTCAGCGCACGAAAAGAGCGCTAAAATGGAACGTCTTCATAAAACTCACCAAGAAAAAGCAAAAAAAGAGTAAACGAACTTATGCATAAAAACAGACGCACAGTTTACGTACTGTGCGTCTCCTCTTCAAGCATTAAATCCATACTTGATATCCCAATTAAATCATATTTATCATACGTATCCTCTTGTAACAATCGCATAGCTTGTGTACGAATCGATTTTTCAACAATATTCCGTACGTATCGCCCATTACTAAACGATGTAATTTGCGACGAATACTTTACCGCATGTAAATGATCTCGAAATTTCCACTCCGCTTCTTTAGATAACTGATATTCACGCTCCTCATACATTCTCTTTCCAATTTCCAACAGCTGATTTACCGAGTAATCCGCAAATTCAATAATAAATGGAAAACGAGATTGTAACCCTGGATTTAATGAAAGAAAATGATTCATCTCTCTTGAATATCCAGCTAAAATTAATACAAAACCGTGCTGCTTATCTTCCATATGCTTCACAAGTGTATCAATAGCTTCCTTCCCAAAATCCTTCTCTCCCCCCCGCGCTAAAGAATACGCCTCATCAATAAACAAAATACCTCCCATGGCCTTTTTTATTAAATCTCTCGTCTTTTGCGCTGTATGACCGATATACTCCCCCACAAGATCAGCACGTTCTGCTTCAACTAAATGCCCCTTCGATAAAATATTCATCTCAAACAACAATTTCCCTATCATTCTAGCAACGGTTGTCTTCCCAGTACCGGGATTCCCCCTAAATAACATGTGAAGCACTTGCTTCTCAGATTTCAACCCCATCTCTTGTCTTTTTTTATTTACATAAATCCAAGCATAAATTTCTTTTATTATCTTTTTTATTTCATCCATCCCAACAAGCTTTCCCATCTCTTCTTCAATTCTCTGCAACATCTCATGTTTAGTAGTGGTTTCACTTGAAATTACCGTTTTATTTTCTGATGCCGGTAACGAAATTTTCTTTCGATGGTTTAATACAATATTAATTTGATTGTTATTTTTCTTACGCATCGATTGTTCCATACAATCACCTCATTTTATCCACTCACCAAATATTATTATTCCAGTCCCTCTTGCAAATGCCTATTTTCAGAAAAGTTTGCTATAATATAAGAAATAATCAAGGTGGTGGGACTATGGAAACAACGGAATTCCATGATACAATACAAGCCTTTTCTATTTTTTTATTGAATAAAGGCCGAAAGTCTTCAACCATTAAACGTTATGTTTATGACATTGAAGATTTTGGACATTGGTTAGAAAAAAACAAAAAGCTCCCTTCCAGTAATATATGGGCAACACTTTGTACAAAAGACTATGAAGATTACTTTTCAGACTTAAAAAAGAATCGACACTACTCTGAGAAAACAATGCATCGTGTATTTATTGTATTAAATAGAATGCATCATTTTCTTAACATTCCAAATCCATTGAATGATATGGAAATTACTATTCAACCAAACCGTGCATTGCGTAATGAAGATTTCATTTCATCCGATGAAGAAAAAAGATTAAAGCATATAGTCACTTCATTAGAAGGACTTTCAGAAAAACAACGTCCCGTTCGTCCATTATTAATGGATCGTAATATCGCCATTTTAAGTATATTAATCGACTACGGACTATCCTTACAAGAGCTTACAGCATTAACTATGCATCACGTTCATTTTGAAACTAATACACTTTCTATTCCAGCAACCGCAGGAGTAGAAAGAACAATCACATTAGCAATCGAAGACAAAAAACAACTGTACACATATTATAAAAGTATTCCAGAACCAGTTCGTCCTAAATACCATAGTAATGACCCGTTGTTTGTTGCATTCGATTTTAACCGCGGAACATACAGATGGGTATACGAAAACGATGCACCAAAAGCACTAACAGAAATCGCTATCCAAAAAATGATCCGACTTGAAGTAGCAAGAGCCAATTTACGTAAAGGCATTTCTGGACAACATTTCCGGAACACGTTTATTTTACGCCTAATAAAAAAACAAACCCCAGAGCCAGAAATCATAAAATTAGTTGGCTTCAAATCAAAAATTTCACTAAAGCGATATTATCAATATGCTGAAAATAAAAAAAACGCCCTATAATAAGGCGTTTTTTTATTTTTTTCTCGAAACACTCAATTTCACTATGACCATTTAGCTATTCCCTGCATCTACTATGATGAGTTTCGTTCACATTCTTATTAGAAAGGAGAGATTTAATGTCTCGCTTTAACGACAATCAAAATAAATACTCCAATCCCTGCTTTCCAACTAGCGCTGGACGAATTCCAACTACCCCAACGATTCCAATTACTAAAGCGCAAATTAGAACATTCCGTGCAATCATTAACGATTTAATAAAAATAATCCCTAAACTTTTCGCCAATCCATCTCCCAAAAACATTGAGAATCTAATAGATACATTGCACCTACTAAGCAAATTCATCTGTTCACTAGACACTACTTCCGCTCTGAAAGCACAAGGATTAGCCATCATTAAAAACTTAATAACTATATTAAAAAATCCAACCTTCGTAGCAAGTGCTGTATTTGTTGAACTTCAAATTTTAATTAATTATTTACTTTACATTACAAAGTTATTCCGAATTGATCCTTGTACACTCCAAGAACTCCTTAAATTAATTGCAGAGTTACAAACTACTCTAGTTAATTCAGCTTCGTTCGGCAGAGGACCTACTGGACCTACTGGACCTAGAGGTAACACGGGCGCTACTGGTGCGACCGGACCTAGAGGTAACACAGGTGCTACTGGTGCGACCGGACCTAGAGGTAACACGGGCGCTACTGGTGCGACCGGACCTAGAGGTAACACGGGCGCTACTGGTGCGACCGGACCTAGAGGTAACACGGGCGCTACTGGTGCGACCGGACCTAGAGGTAACACGGGCGCTACTGGTGCGACCGGACCTAGAGGTAACACAGGTGCTACCGGTGCGACCGGACCTAGAGGTAACACGGGCGCTACTGGTTCCACTGGACCTCAAGGCGTTCAAGGTAACACAGGTGCTACTGGTGCTACTGGACCTCAAGGTGTTCAAGGTAACACAGGTGCTACTGGTTCCACTGGACCTCAAGGTGTTCAAGGTAACACAGGTGCTACTGGTTCCACTGGACCTCAAGGTAACACGGGTGCTACTGGACCTCAAGGCGTTCAAGGTAACACAGGTGCTACTGGACCTCAAGGTGCTCAAGGTAACACGGGTGCTACTGGGCCTCAAGGCGTTCAAGGTAACACAGGTGCTACTGGACCTCAAGGCGTTCAAGGTAACACGGGCGCTACTGGTTCCACTGGACCTCAAGGTGCGCAAGGTAACACAGGTGCCACTGGACCTCAAGGCGCGCAAGGTAACACGGGTGCTACCGGTTCCACTGGACCTCAAGGCGTTCAAGGTAACACGGGCGCTACTGGTTCCACTGGACCTCAAGGTGCGCAAGGTAACACAGGTGCTACTGGTTCCACTGGACCTCAAGGTGCGCAAGGTAACACAGGTGCCACTGGACCTCAAGGTGCGCAAGGTAACACGGGTGCTACTGGACCTCAAGGTGCTCAAGGTAACACAGGCGCTACTGGTTCCACTGGACCTCAAGGTGCTCAAGGTAACACGGGCGCTACTGGTTCCACTGGACCTCAAGGTGCGCAAGGTAACACAGGTTCCACTGGACCTCAAGGTGCTCAAGGCGTTCAAGGTAACACAGGTGCTACTGGTTCCACTGGACCTCAAGGTGCGCAAGGCGTTCAAGGTAACACAGGTGCTACTGGTTCCACTGGACCTCAAGGTGCGCAAGGTAACACGGGTGCTACTGGACCTCAAGGCGTTCAAGGTAACACAGGTGCTACCGGTTCCACTGGACCTCAAGGCGTTCAAGGTAACACAGGTGCTACTGGTTCCACTGGACCTCAAGGTGCGCAAGGTAACACGGGTGCTACTGGACCTCAAGGTGCTCAAGGTAACACGGGCGCTACTGGTTCCACTGGACCTCAAGGTATTCAAGGTAACACGGGTGCTACTGGACCTCAAGGTATTCAAGGTAACACGGGTGCTACTGGACCTCAAGGCGTTCAAGGTAACACAGGTGCTACTGGACCTCAAGGTGCTCAAGGTAACACAGGTGCTACTGGACCTCAAGGTGCTCAAGGTGCGCAAGGTAACACAGGCGCTACTGGTTCCACTGGACCTCAAGGTGTTCAAGGTAACACAGGTGCTACTGGTATAGGAGTTACCGGACCTACTGGACCTTCTGGTGGGCCTCCTGGACCTCAAGGTAACACAGGTGCTACTGGACCTCAAGGTGCTCAAGGTAACACGGGCGCTACTGGTTCCACTGGACCTCAAGGTGCGCAAGGTAACACAGGTGCTACTGGTTCCACTGGACCTCAAGGTGCGCAAGGTAACACAGGTGCTACCGGACCTCAAGGTGTTCAAGGACCAACGGGTGCTACCGGTATAGGAGTTACCGGACCTACTGGACCTAGCTTCCCAGTAGCAACAATCGTTGTAACAAACAACATCCAACAAACAGTACTCCAATTTAATAACTTTATTTTTAGTACTGCAATTAACGTAAACAATATTATCTTTAACGGCACAAATACAGTTACTGTTATTAACGCTGGTATTTATGTAATTAGCGTATCTATTTCTACAACTGCGCCAGGATGCGCTCCACTTGGAGTAGGAATTTCAATTAATGGAGCTGTTGCTACTGACAACTTCTCTTCAAATCTAATAGGCGACTCACTTTCATTTACTACAATCGAAACATTAGCTGCTGGAGCAAACATTTCTGTCCAATCTACTCTTAACGAGATTACGATCCCTGCAACAGGAAACACTAACATTCGTCTTACTGTATTTAGAATCGCTTAAATTTCACTATTTATTGTTTATGACAAATAAAAAAAAGAGCGAGAAACTCGCTCTTTTTTTGTTATGTACAATAATTCATTACTACTCTAATTCAATTGAAACATTTTTTTGTGGTACAAATGTAGAAATTGCATGTTTATAAATAAGCTGTTGCTTACCTTCTGTTTCCAGCAGGACTGTAAAATTATCAAATCCTTTAATTAATCCACGAAGCTGGAAACCATTTAATAAGTACAGCGTAACGAACGTATTCTCTTTACGGAGTTGATTTAAAAACTGATCTTGAATATTGATTGATTGCTTCATGTCGAATCCTCCTCTTTTTCTCTACTTACTATTATTCGACTTTAGTTGTAGCTTTCCTTCTATGTATCGTAAAATTTCTGACGTTTTTTCACCATCAGTAACATCGAACCACGTGACATCCATCTTATTACGGAACCACGTTAATTGACGTTTTGCATAACGGCGTGAATTCGTCTTTAATTGTGATACCGCTTCTTCTAAAGATACACGATTCTCAAAATAATCATATATCTCTTTATAACCAATCGCTTGAATAGATTGACAATCTCTCACTCCTCTTTCATGTAAACCTTTTACTTCTTCTAATAAACCTTGTTCAATCATTAGGTTAACACGTAAGTTAATGCGATCGTATAGCATTTCTCGATCCATTGTCAAGCCAATTAATGAAACATCGTACAGTAACTCATTTTCTTGTTTTTCGAGCTGGTTACTCATTTTTTCACCCGTCGTGTGAAAAATTTCTAACGCCCGAATAACACGCCTTACATTATTGGCATGAATACGCTCCGCACTTTCTGGATCTACTTCTTGTAACTTTTTATGTACATATTCCACACCGTGTTCTAATGCTAACTTTTCCATCTGTTCTCGGTATGTAGCGTCCCCAGCCTCATCTGTAAACTGGTAATCGAATAGAACAGATTGTATATAGAGACCGGTTCCACCAACAATAATTGGTAATTTCCCGCGCTCTGTAATTTCTCGAATGCACTTACGGACACTTTCTTGAAATTCCGCCACAGAAAATGAATCTTCCGGATCTTTTATATCAATCATATAATGTGGAATTCCGTCCATCTCATCTGTCGTCACCTTTGCAGTCCCGATATCCATCGTACGATAAATTTGCATGGAATCACCACTAATAATCTCACCATTCAACGCTTTTGCAAGATCGATACTTAATTTCGTCTTTCCGACAGCAGTTGGCCCAATGATGACAGCAACTTTTTCACGTTGCACTTCTCCCATATCATTCAACTCTCTTTATGTAATATACTCCATCTATTGATTATACCCAATCTTACCAATTTTAACGGCATGATTGCAAGTTCTTTGAATCCAGTACATGAAATTACACAAAAAAAAGAGCATAGCTTATCCAATTCTGCATATACATGATAAAAAATAGCTCGGAGAGGGTGCAATGACTATGAAACAAGCGACTATCGATTTTCCATTATTAATAAAAGACCTTATTTTAGCTACTGCTACAAAAGAACAAAATTGTTCACAAGAAGAATTATACTTCGCACTAAATTGTTTACTACGTTCCTTTCATTCTACTCTTCAAGAAACAACGTTACATCCAGAAAATAAAAATACAGAGTATATGCAAACTCAATTTTGCACCGCGTATAAAATTATTACAGGTAAAACAATTTACCCTTTTCAATAATTCTTATATAAAAAAAGCGGCCGCTTAGACATTTTTAAGCAGCCGTTTTTTATTTTAATAAATTATTTTATAACTTTCACTTTAACGGATTTACGACCCCAACTATCAGCAGTGCTATCTGAACCAACTAAAACATCAATACGGTTTCCTTTAATCGCGCCACCAGTATCTCCAGCAATTGCTTCTCCATATCCTTCCACCCACACTTTTGATCCGAGAGGAATTACTTTCGGATCAACAGCAATAACTTTCATATTTGGATTCGCTGTTAAATCATGCCCCATCGCAGTTAACACACGACCACCATATGTGCCATTTTCACTCGGGTGAGCTGTGTAAGCTGTCGCTTCTACTGTTATTTCACGACCAGCAGGTTCACTTGTTTCAGTAGATTTTGCCACTGGCTTAGTTGCCGGCTTCGCTTGCGCTACTGGTTTACTTGATGCTCCACTTTTAACTGATTCTTTTCCATTAACTGCCGTATCATTTTTAGCCGGCGCTTTCTCCTTAACTGATGTATCATTTTTAACCGCCGTTTTCACCTTAGTTGGCGCTTCATCTTGAGCTGGAACTTCTTTTCTTTCAATAACAGGTGCTGTACCTGTTAAAAATGGTATGTGAACATACGCCGCTTTCCCGCCATATTCGAATTGTAACCATTCGTTTTGTACTTGATTTGTCGTTTCAATCAAGTCATCTTTTTTAAGCGTGCCAAGAATTTCTGAATCAGTATTCGCTCCAGCACGAATGTTTAATACGTTTGCTGTTACATAATAAGAACTTTTCGTAAACTCAGCACTTACAAAAGCTTCTTTACCATCTAATTTAATTTTGGACCATCCGTTTTCTGTATTTATAACATCTAATTTATTTCCACTTAACATTTTACCTACAAGTTTTGATTCTACAGTTGGGTTTTCTCTAACGTTTAATACATCTGTTGTTACAATCGTTTCCGCTTTAGCAGAACCTGCAAAAATCCCAAGACCAAAAACTGCTGCTGTTGCTATACCTAATAATTTTTTCATGAATAGCCTCCATTTGCTTTGTTTTCGTGTTCTCATTATAGCAACAGTTTTTTGTAGAATTTCGAAAATCACACAATTACAAAGCATTCGTAATAAACGATTAATGATTTGTAACATAAATTTCCATATTAAAAAATTGTATTTCTACCAAAATCAGCAATAGTTTTCATATATTTCTCACAAATTAGTATAAGAATTTTTTTCCAGAAAAAATTACAGTATTACTTTTTTGTTACAAAAAAATCACTTTTCATTACATCTTTTACCAAAATCCATCACAATCCAATTATTAAATTACTTTTTGTAACGAAAAAGGAACAACTCCTATTAGCTGTCCCTTTTTATCTTTTATTTAACTTTCTTCTTCCAAACACCTATCATAATAGCTGAAACAATCGTTCCAATTAATATAGAAACAATATATAGCAACGGTTTATTCACTAATGCGATAACAAACAATCCACCATGCGGTGCCGGCAATGTAATTTGGAATAACATAGATAAGGCACCCGCGATACTTGAACCAACAACACAACTTACTATTACTCGAACCGGATCGGCAGCGGCAAATGGAATCGCACCTTCTGTAATAAACGATGCTCCCATAATATAATTTGTTAAACCAGATTTACGTTCTGCTTCTGTAAATTTTGTTTTAAAGAATGTGGTTGCGAATGCAATCGCAAGTGGCGGTACCATACCACCAGCCATAACTGCTGAGTGCACTCCAAAATTCTGTGCTTCTATTGCAGCAATACCAAATGTAAATGCCGCTTTATTAATTGGACCACCCATATCAATTGCCATCATACCGCCCAAAATAAGACCTAATAATATAGCATTCGTACCGTTCAAACCATTTAACCATCCTGTTAACATTTCATTTAATGCTACTACAGGCGGATTTACTACTTTTTGCATAACAACTCCTGTAATCAACAATCCAAAGACTGGATATAACAAAACAGGTTTAATTCCTTCTAACTGTACTGGTAATCCTGAAAATAATCTTTTCAATCCTAAAACAACATATCCAGCTAAGAAACCAGCAATTAATCCACCTAAAAATCCCGCATTCGCTTGTGCTGCTAAAAACCCACCTACAACACCAGGCATAAAACCAGGACGATCAGCAATAGAACTCGCAATAAATCCAGCTAAGATTGGTACAAGGAATAAAAACGCACCTGTTTTTCCTCCCCCAATAGACATGAACAATTCAGCTAAAGGACCTTCTGCTTTTATACCACCAAACGAAAACGCTAGCGCTATTAAAATCCCGCCACCAACAACGAACGGAAGCATATTACTTACACCGCTCATTAAATGCTTATAAATTCCTAGCCCTTTTTCTTTCTCTACATTTTCTGCCTTCCCATCCTCTTTGACACCTTTAAAGATTGGTGCATCTTGTTTTATAGCTCGATTAAGAAGGATTTCAGTTTTTCTAATCCCATCGGCGACTGGTACTTGAATGACATGCTTCCCAGCAAAACGATTCATTTCTACTTGTTTATCTGCAGCTACAATAATAGCCGTTGCGCGTTCAATGTCCTCTTTCGTTAAATCGTTTTTAACACCTGTTGATCCATTCGTTTCAACTTTAATCGCTATTCCTAACTCTGCTGCTTTTGCTTTCAAACTATCCGCAGCCATATATGTGTGAGCGATACCAGTCGGACAAGCTGTAACAGCTAATACGTATGGCTCATTCCCTTCCGGCTTTGCTACTTCAACTTCTTCGTCTTCTTTTTCATTCTCTTTTTCATCAAATAAACGGAGAAGCTCATCCTCATCCTTTGCTTCTAATAATTGCTTGCGGAACCCTTCATCCATCAATAACGTAGAGAGACGAGATAACGTTTCTAAATGAGTATTATTCGCCCCTTCACTCGCAGCAATCATAAAAAACAGATGTGCAGGCTGTCCATCAAGCGACTCATAGTTGATACCGCTTACACTTCTACCAAAACAAATCGATGGTTGTTTAACGGCATTCGTCTTCGCATGAGGTATAGCAATCCCTTCCCCTATGCCAGTTGTACTTTGTGACTCCCGCTTTAAAATAGATTCTTTAAATTCAGCTTTACTATTTAAACGATTTGCTCCGTCTAATTTCTCAACTAATTCATCTATGACAGCTTCTTTATTTGAAGCTGTCAAGTTCATAATAACTGTATCCCTTTTTAATAGTTCTGTAATTTTCATATGTTACTTCCCCCTATCGCTTAGTTACAATTACTTGCGACAATAATTCTTCTACTTTTTCTTTTTCACATAAATCAGCTGAAAATGCTGTTGCACTCCCTGTTGCAACGCCATATTGAAATGCCTTTTCAATATCTTTTGTCTGTTCATATTTACCTACAAATCCTGCAACGAGAGAATCTCCGGCCCCAACCGAATTAATTACAACACCTTTTGGAACAGTTGCTTCATATATACCTTGTGCCGTAAATAATAAAGCCCCATCTCCAGCCATTGATACGATAACATGCTCTACACCTTGTTCAACTAATTTTCTTCCAAACGGTAAAACATCTTCTACTGTTGAAATCTCTACTCCGAATAACTCACCAAGTTCATGATGATTAGGCTTTATTAAAAATGGTTTATTTTTAATTACATGCTGCAGCGCACTTCCACTTGCATCGACTACTACGCGAATACCTTTCTCAGCTCCGAGCGCTGCGATTGATTCATAAAAAGTAGTTGAGATAGACGCCGGTACACTTCCAGCTAGTACAACACAATCTCCCTGCCTCATACTTTCGATTTGTTTCATTAATTGTTCAAATTGTTCATTTGTCACATTAGGACCTTGCCCATTTAATTCTGTCTCTTCTTGCCCTTTTATTTTCACATTAATTCGTGAATCACCGTCTACTTGGACGAAGTTTGTTGTTACACCTTCCGCCTGTAATACATCTTTAATAAATCGACCGGTAAATCCACCAGTAAATCCAAGCGCTACATTTTCAACACCTAAACGATGAAGAACACGAGAAACGTTAATGCCTTTCCCTCCAGGAAATTTCATATCTTTCTCTGCTCGATTTACTGCGCCTAAATCGAAGGAATTAACTTGTACTACATAATCAATAGATGGGTTTAAAGTAACTGTATAGATCATTGTTTATCAGCCTCAATTACATTGGTTTGTCTTTTATATTTTTCTAAATCAATTTCTAAATGGTTTGTAATAATATTCGCTTCTTCAACATTGGCAATTTTCGCAAATGCAACTTCTGAGAACTTACTTTCATCAATTAAGAAATATCCTTCGTTCGCAAATGTTAATGCCATTTGTTTTAAAAGTGCCTCTTCTGGATCTGGAGTTGTAAAACCAAGCTGTTCATGTACACCATTTGCTCCTAAGAAACATTTATCAAAACGGTACTTTTGCATACTTTCCTGTGCCATAGCACCAATTAAAGCTTTCGTCCTACTCTTCATCATCCCGCCTAGTAAATACGCACGAATATTATTTTCAACTAAAGCTTCAATATGCATAAGTCCATTCGTTACGACAGTAACATCTTTGTTTATTAAAAATGGAATCATTTCAAATGTTGTACTTCCTGCATCTAAATAAACGCAATCCCCTTGTTCAACAATACTAGCCGCATACTTGGCAATTTGTTGTTTTATTTGAATGTTTTTGGATGATTTTTCAATCATCGTTGGCTCCTGTCCTTTTCCTGTTAAAACAGAGGCACCACCATGAACTCTTTTTAATAACCTTTGTTTTTCTAATTGTGCTAAATCACGACGAATTGTCGATTCAGAGCTTTCTGTTCTTTCAACTAATTGTTGTAATTTAACAACCTTCTGCTCTTTTACAAGTTGCAATATCATTTGATGACGTTCAGGAGTTAACATTTTATTCACCTCTTCTTTGATTACAGTATAATGAAAACGATCACAAAAATCAACCATAAACAGTCAAAAATAATCACTATCAATCAAAACCGGTTATAAACAAAAAAAAGAAACCTATTTGATACAACAATCAAATAGGTTTCTTCTCTCGCTTCACTTATAAAGAAGCTTTATAAATTGCAAGAACATCATCTTTATTTAATTTTTTAAAGTTACCGAATTCACCATAAGCCATCGCTTTATCCGCCATTAAGTCAATTTCACTTTCTCTAATAGCGTAATCAGCTAATGTTACTGGAGCTTCAATTGAAGTCCAAAATTGACGTAACGCCTCAATTCCCTCTAATGCAACCTCTTTATCTGTCTTCCCATCTGTTTCTACATCGAATACACGAATAGCGAACTGTTTAAAGCGACTCACATTTTCATCTATAACATGCTTCATCCAATTTGGGAATAGAATCGCGAGTCCGCCCCCATGCGGTATGTCATGAACAGCAGAAACTGCATGCTCAATATTATGAGTTGCCCAATCTCCTTTTACTCCCATCGCTAAAATGCCGTTTAACGCCATAGTACCGCAATATAAAATTGTTTCCCTATGCTCATAATTTTCTAGATCACTTAAAAGCTTAGGAGCTGTTTCAATTACTGTTCTTAAAACAGATTCACAATAACGATCTTGTAATTCTGTATTCATGCCGTGATGGAAATATTGCTCTAATACGTGCGACATAATATCGACCATACCATAAATCGTTTGATCTCTCGGCACAGACGAAGTATGTAGTGGATCTAAAATTGAAAACTGAGGGAATGTAACTGGACTGCCCCAGCCGTACTTTTCATTCGTTTCCCAGTTTGTAATTACAGATCCTGCATTCATTTCAGAACCTGTTGCCGCAAGAGTGAGTACAGTACCGAACGGTAACGCCTCGCTAGCAAATGATTTTTTCGTTACAATATCCCATACATCTCCATCATATTTACTACCAGCAGCAATCGCCTTCGTACAGTCGATTACACTTCCTCCGCCAACCGCTAAAATAAATTCGACTCCATTGTCTTTACAAATTTGAATCCCTTTCTTTACTGTTGATAAACGAGGATTCGGTTCAACTCCTGTCAACTCAAATACTTCCGCATTTATATCCTTTAAAATAGAAATCACATTATCATAAATACCATTTCTTTTAATGCTGCCTCCTCCATACACGAGAAGAACTTTTTTACCGAACTGTGGAATTTCCGTTTTTAACTGCTCTAACTGTCCTTTACCAAAAATAAGTTTTGTCGGATTACGAAATACAAAATTTTGCATATATCTTTACCATCCCTTCTATATAAAAAGCAACTATACTTTTGTATACCACAATTTTTTCATTTCACAAAAATATTTGCCTAATAAAAAAATCCCAGCCTACAGGCTGAGATTTTTTTTATTGATAATAAGGTGAGATCATTAAGTAAACAATAACACCAGATAAACTTACATATAACCAAATCGGCATCGTCCAACGTACAATTTTACGGTGACGTGTTAATTGATTCGTAAAACCAAACACAAGTGCAAACAATGCAAGCGGTACAATAATTGCTGCAAGGATAATATGTGTAATTAAAATGATGAAATACACATATTTAATGAATCCTTCTCCGCCAAAATGTGTTGCTGGCGCCAAGTAATGATACGATAAATAAGAAACACAAAATAGCAACGTCGTTGTAAATGCTGCTAGGATGAAACCACGGTGCATTTTCACATTCTTCTTAATAATAGAGTATAAAGCTGCTAATAAGAATACGAACGTAAAGCTATTAAAAATTGCATTTAACATTGGTAAAATTGTTACATCAAAATGTACTTCTCCTTCATAGCCAACAGGTCCAAAGAACAAAAATAAAATAATCGCATTCACAATTACAGAAAGCGTTATCACAATAGGAGCATAGCTTTTCTGATTCGTTGATTGATCCACCAAAATGGTCACTCCTCTTCCTTCAAATATGTATACGTAACCTCACTATTTTAACATATTATTCACAGTGTAAATGTGACAATAGTTTGACACAGTAAGACAGGGCAAAGAAAAAAACCTTCTTAACAATACTTCTTAAGAAGGATTTTATCGCTTTATTCTTCAAATAGCAATGCGATTAGTTTTTGTTAAAAAACGTACTGCTATACGCTTGATATATTTCAGACACTTGATATCCCATTAATGAAATTGCTGTTAATGAAAAGAAACCAATCATAAGAAATCGAAACCACATATAAATCTCCTCCTTGTATTTAGCTTAAAAAGCAGTCGCTATATTACAAGTTGAGTGGCACTCTTCATCGTCACTTTCCTTTTTCTTTACAATTGCTGTTATAAATCGAATCATAAAGAAAATCACAAAAGGAAATTGTTCGTAATTTACCTTGGCATAGTTTGGCAACGGCTCGCGCTGCACATCGAACGGAGATGAGAAGGAATAGAACATACCTTGCTCTTCCATATATACAATTACAATTTTCATACAAAACATTATTCCTAGAAATGAAACAATATCTTGCCATTCTGTCGTATATAAAAAGTTATACAGCTCTAATACGTACTCTTCCATCGTCATCCCCCCTTCCTTTTTTACCATTTTGCTCGCCTTCATATAAAAAGTCAAGAAAAAAGTTTATATTCACTATGACAATAGTAATTACTTGTTTCTATGATTATATATGATTCTTTTATAGCAATGATTGGGTGTAACTCTCTTCTAAAACAAGAAATTAGAATCGAACAGATTCCTCATTCTTACTTTTAGGATTCAACAATGTACTATTTTTATTTCTATTAAAAATAAAATAAGAAATTATTATAAGAACAGTAACAAGCATTGTTAAAAGCGCTTGTGAACGTAAAGATTCAATTGCGAGCATGGCAACTAAAACTGCTATAATCGCAGCAATTGTAACATATGTTACATATGGAAAAAGCCACATTTTCACTTTCAAATTTTGTTGTTCCGCTTTCCCCATTTTTTTACGTATCTTGAAATGTGAAACTGCTATAACGAGATAAACGAGTAACGCAATCCCGCCAGATGCATTCACTAAAAATAAAAATACTTTATCTGGAGATATGTAACTAAAAACAACTCCAATGTAAGCAAAGAAAGTTCCAAATAAAACCGCCCGAACTGGAACACCACTACTATTCAATTTCAAAAATGCCTTTGGCGCATCTCCTCTTTCTGCCATTGAAAAAAGCATTCTTGAGTTCGTATATAAACCCGAATTTAAACAAGAAAGTACAGCTGTTAAAACGATAAAATTCATAATTTGCGCTGCCGCTGGTATCCCTATATGTTCCAGTACCGCCACAAATGGGCTTTTTAGTATGTTCGCCGAATTCCACGGAAGGAGTGTAACAACTACAGCGATCGATCCAATGAAAAATACGAGAATACGCCAAATTACACTATTTGTTGCTGTTTTGACTGCCTTTACAGGTTCGGCAGACTCTCCAGCGGCCACTGCAACAATCTCAGATCCCATAAATGAAAATATAACGACGGTGATTCCAAGTAACACCGAACTTATACCATTTGGCATAAATCCTCCTTGACCTACCAAATTCGAAGTGCCAGGTGCTTCCGTTCCTGGTACAAATCCTAAAATAACAGCTAGTCCAAGACAAAGGAACAAAACAATACTTATTACTTTAATAAATGAAAACCAATATTCAAATTCTCCAAATGATTTCACCGAGAAAACATTCGTCAACGTTAATAAAATCGTTAATATTAAGCTTAATAACCAGAGTGGGATTTCTGGAATCCAGTATTGAATAATACCAGCACCTGCTGTAGCTTCTATTGCAATAACAATTACCCAGAAAAACCAATATAGCCACCCAATTGTATAACCTGCCCATGGACCAATTGCCTCTCTTGCATATGTTGCAAATGAACCACTTGTCGGATTAATAGCTGCCATTTCTCCTAGCATTCTCATAACGAAAATAACTAGAAGTCCTGCTAATGCATATGAAACGATAGAACCTGGACCTGCTGAATGCACAACCGCACCACTTCCAACAAACAAACCAGCTCCTATTACGCCACCAATGGAAATCATTGTAATGTGGCGTATTTTGAGGTCTTTCTTAAGATTTTTATCCAACTCTTGTACATCCCCTTCCAAACTTAATTTTGAAATTTATGTAAGAGTATTATGTGAAAAATCTTATCATATACTTTAAAATATATCAAAATATTCTGAATTTAACAATCGTAATTCGACCTCCTTCAAAAATTATTTCATTAGGTTTAATAATTTCCCATACACAATTGTTGAGAAAATTATAGTCACCTTACAAGAGAATGAATTTTCAGATATCATTAAATAAACAAGATTATACATCTAGACAACTTTTTGTATAGGAGTGTTGATATGTTAAACAAGTTCAAATTCATTTGTTGTACTTTAGTAATTTTCTTACTGCTACCGCTAGCTCCCTTTCAAGCACAAGCAGCAAACAATTTAGGATCAAAATTACTCGTTGGATACTGGCATAACTTTGATAACGGTACTGGCATTATTAAATTAAGAGACGTTTCACCAAAATGGGATGTACTCAATGTATCTTTCGGTGAAACTGGTGGTGATCGTTCCACTGTTGAATTTTCTCCTGTGTATGGTACAGATGCAGAATTCAAATCAGATATTGCTTATTTAAAAAGTAAAGGAAAGAAAGTAGTTCTTTCAATAGGTGGACAAAATGGGGTCGTTTTACTTCCTGATAATGCCGCTAAGCAACGTTTTATTAATTCCATACAATCTCTAATTGATAAATACGGTTTTGATGGAATAGATATTGACCTTGAATCAGGAATTTACTTAAACGGTAATGACACTAATTTCAAAAACCCAACGACTCCTCAAATCGTAAATCTTATTTCGGCTATTCGGACAATCTCAGATCATTATGGTCCAAATTTTCTATTAAGCATGGCTCCTGAAACAGCTTATGTTCAAGGCGGCTATAGCGCATATGGAAGCATCTGGGGTGCATATTTACCGATTATTTACGGAGTGAAAGACAAACTAACATACATTCACGTTCAACACTACAACGCTGGTAGCGGGATTGGAATGGACGGTAATAACTACAATCAAGGTACTGCAGACTACGAAGTCGCTATGGCAGATATGCTCTTACATGGTTTTCCTGTAGGTGGTAATGCAAATAACATTTTCCCGCCTCTTCGTTCGGATCAAGTCATGATTGGACTTCCTGCAGCACCAGCGGCCGCTCCAAGTGGCGGATATATTTCTCCAACTGAAATGAAAAAAGCTTTAGATTATATCATTAAAGGAATTCCTTTCGGAGGAAAGTATAAACTTTCAAGTCAGAGTGGCTATCCTGCATTCCGTGGCCTAATGTCTTGGTCTATTAATTGGGATGCAAAAAACAACTTTGAATTCTCTAATAACTATAGAACATATTTTGATAGTCTTTCCTTGCAAAAATAATAAAAAACAACAATAGGTTTTATATGACCTATTGTTGTTTTTTATTTATGTAAATTACTTTTTCACTTCTACATGATGAAGAAATCCTTTTCCATCTCTTGAATAACTATTCACAAGACTTAAAAGCAACTTCCCACCAACCAACATCGCACGTTCATCAAAATCGAATTGAGGATGATGGTGTGGATATGTTGCCCCTATTTCTTCATTACCGGCACCTGTGAAGAAAAATGCTCCTGGAACATGTTCTAAGTAGTATGCAAAATCTTCTCCGCCCATAATAGGTGGTACTTCCATGACCCTTTCTTTGCCAAGATCGTGTTCCGCAACCGTCATAAAATGACGTGTTTCAGCTACATGATTTATTAATATTGGATAGCCTCGTTTATATTGAATATTAACTTCAGCATGAAGGGACTGACAAATCCCCTCAACAACTCGTCTAAATTCCTTCTCCATATATTCTCTCACTTCAGGATCTAACGTTCGAATGGTTCCTGTAAACGTAGCAGTATCCGCAATAATATTATCGGCTTGCCCGGCATGGAATGTACCAACTGTTAAAACTGCTGATTGAAGTGGATCGACTTTTCTACTCACTAAAAGTTGCAACTGATTAATAACTTGTGTTGCAACGATAATAGCATCTACAGTATGATGTGGCATACCGCCGTGACCGCCTCGCCCTTGAATCTTCACTTCAAAAGTATCAGCTGCCGCCATCATTGCTCCAGCTTTCGTTCCAACAATTCCTAAAGGCATCTGAGAAGATAAATGTGTACCAAAAACAACATCTACTCCTTCTAAACAACCATCCTCAATCATGGCAATTGCTCCGCCAGGCTCTTTCTCTTCTGCATGTTGATGAATAAGGACTATTTTTCCTGAAAGTTGGTCTCTGTTATCACTTAATATTTTTGCAACTCCTAAAAGTGTTGCTGTATGTCCATCATGGCCACAAGCGTGCATTACACCAGGAACCTTTGATTTATATGAAACTCTCTTTTCATCTTGAATAGGTAGTGCATCAAAATCAGCACGTAGCGCCATCGTCTTCCCAGGTATTCCACCTTCAATTACGCCGATTACCCCTCTTCCCCCGACATCTGTTTTCACATCAATATGAAAACTTTTTAAAATTTCAGCTATTTTTTCGGTGTTTCTATTTCTTGAAACGATAGCTCTGGGTATTGATGAAAATCTCTTCGCCACGAAACCATTTGATTATATAAACTTTCCAATTCTTTATGCCATGTTTCTATCATAGAAATTCCCCTTTCTTTTTAACAGTTTAAATAAAAAATACATAATATTCTGTATTTAATCAATAAAAAAAGAGAACTTTCTTTAAAAGTACTCTTAATTCTTCAAAATATTAAACGTTCTACTTCAGTCACTACTTTGCTTCAATACAAATAGTGAAAGTTCCGGTACACTCAAAAATCTAACAGGCATTCGGGTTGTCCCAATACCACGATTTACGTATAAATGTAACAGCTTACTCTTCCCTTCTAATTCATACATACCTTCAACATGACTCTCAGCTAGTTTTGTAGTAATTAAAGGACCTACAAAAGGAATTTGAACTTGTCCTCCGTGACTATGTCCTGACATTTGAAAATCGACTGGATAACGAGATACTTTATCTACAACATCCGGCTCATGTATTAATAGCATATTGAAATCTTGTTGTCTTAAGTTTTTTAAAGTCGAGTCTATTTGTGGCTTCCCTAATAAAAAATCATCCAAACCTGATATTGTAATATACTTGCCGTTTTCCGCTTTAATTTTCTGCACTTCATTTACTAACACAGAAAAACCAGCTTCCTCCATATACTTTTTGTAAAATAAACTACCGCCCCCACCTCTATCATGATTCCCAAACACAGCATATTTTCCTAGGGGAGCTGTAATTTTCTGCAAAATAACCTTTGCTTCTTCTCTTTCCGCACTATAGGATCCAAACTTATCTATTAAATCTCCTGTAAAAACTACTATATCTGGATGTAATTCATTCATCTTCTCCACCAAATTTTCTAGTTGTTTCAATGTAAAATCTGGTCCTAAATGTACATCTGAGAACTGCAATATTTTTTTATTATTAAACTCTTTAGGAATTGTAGGAGCTTCTATTTCATTCCACGTAACTGTTACTAGTCTTCTTTCTATTTCAGTCGCATAGAAATACAAACTTACTGGTATCATTAATATACTTATGAAACTAATAATAAATATCTTTACGATTGATTTTTTTCGTTCTTTTTTTACATGATGCGTATTCATGTTTTCACCTCTAAAATCACTTTAAATCCTTATTGTTACATTAATGTGACAACATGAACAATGTTCGTTATATCCAATTTCATCCCCATTCACTTTGACAAATTTATACAGAAGTCATATCATATTTTTATCATACATAGATTCTTTAAAATGTTCCTTCTATTCATTCTATCATTTTATTGAGGAGAGATTATTCATGTCTGTATTTACACCAGAAGAAATTACGGAACTTGCTGCTAATTCTGGAAGAAAAAAAGCTCATTTATCATTGCTCCCTATGCTAATTCTCGGTTTTTTTGGTGGTGCTTTCATAGCATTAGGATATTTACTTGATATCCATGTTATCGGAACAATGCCAAAATCTTGGGGATCATTTACTAGCTTTTTAGGTGCTGCCGTATTCCCTATCGGTCTTATACTCGTTATCTTTGCAGGCGGTGAATTAGTAACTGGCAACATGATGACCGTTTCAATGGCATGGCTTCACAAAAAAATCGACTTATTTCACTTCATACGAAATTTAGTTATTGTTACGTTTAGCAACTTCATAGGTGCTATATTCGTCGCTTATTTTTTTGGTCATATCGTCGGCTTAACGGAGGGAGCTTTTTTAGCAAAAACAGTTTCTATTGCACAAGCTAAACTACAAGATACACCACTGCAAGCCTTCATTTCTGCAATCGGGTGTAATTGGCTCGTTTGTTTAGCTGTTTGGCTCAGTATGGGAAGTAAAGAATTTATCGGAAAGATTGTCGGTATTTGGTTCCCTGTTATGACTTTTGTTGCGATTGGATTTCAACACGTTGTAGCCAATATGTTTGTCATCCCAGCTGCAATTTTTTCTGGTCATTTAACTTGGGTTGAATATTTTCCAAACTTCATTTTTGTTTTCTTCGGAAACTTAGTAGGGGGTATGTTATTTGTAGCATTACCTTATTTCATATCTTATAATAAGAAACTACCTTCCAATAAAGAGCAAACTGCATTAAAGAAAAAATCTGTATCCGCTTAAATTGAATGTCTATAAATTGGTCCTAAAAAATATTACAAATTTCATTTTTTTTGCGAATATATGTACGTACACTTGTTCTCGAATGTTTTATACGTTATAATAACAACTTAAATAGCATTATTTACATATGAGGTGAAAAACATGAATAAGACAGAATTAATTAAAAACGTAGCACAAAACGCTGAGATTTCTCAAAAAGAAGCTACTGTAGTTTTACAAACTGTAGTAGAATCAATCACTAACTCTTTAGCTGCTGGCGAAAAAGTACAACTTATCGGATTCGGTACATTCGAAGTTCGTGAAAGAGCTGCTCGTACAGGCCGTAACCCACAAACGGGTGAAGAAATGCAAATCGCAGCTTCTAAAGTACCTGCTTTTAAAGCTGGTAAAGAACTAAAAGAAGCTGTAAAATAATGAAAAATAGCCTTCTCATTTATGAGAAGGCTATTTTTCATGACATAATTAATAAAAATCTGACCATTATGCTGCTTATTTTGTTCCTTTATGCAAATAAAACCTTTGCTTTCAAAGAAAGGTTTTGCTGTAATACTCGCCTCTGTATATATATCCCTATGCTGCAAGTTCACTGCTTCTTTTTCTAACTTCTGTAGTATGTATGATGCTATCCTTTGTCCTTGATAATCTTTATGCGTAAATAAGCGATCTACGTAATGATCATCATTATAATCCCCAAATCCCACTATCACACCTTTATAATCAGCAACGTAACAAATATTCTTTTCTAAAGACTGTAGCCATCTCTCTCTATCTAGTCGCTCTGGGGCCCACGCCTGTAGCTGTAACTCGTTATAATCTTTTGCATTCACCGTATGAACCGTTTCATAGAACAATTGTAATACTTGCTCTAAATCCTCTTTCTGGAATGTTCTAATTTTAATATCTTTAAACATATGTAAAACTCCTTATCAAACTAACTCTTTTATTTCGGTTATCCGGATAATTATTTCGTGTTTATTTTCGAAGCAGTTTCTTCCACTATATATGATTCTACTTCTGCTCTTTCTATATTATATCGACTTTTCCTTCTAAACGAACAATAAACAATACTTATACAAAGTATTGTTTATTGTAAAAAAGCATATTAAATTCGCTTTATAGCTGAAAGTGTTTAAGATTTCAATTTAACTCTTTGTAATCTTAATGCATTTAATACGACTGATACAGAGCTAAATGCCATTGCTGCACCTGCAACCCAAGGTGCTAAGAAACCGAGCGCCGCAATTGGAATTCCTAGGCCGTTATAAGCTAACGCCCAGAATAGATTTTGCTTAATATTTCTAATCGTCATTTTACTCATAAAAATTGCATCAGCAATACTATTTAAATCACCACGGATTAACGTAATATCTGCCGCTTCCATCGCTACATCCGTTCCGGTTCCAATTGCCATACCGATATCCGCCGTAGCCAGTGCAGGAGCATCATTTATTCCATCTCCAACCATTGCTACTTTCTTACCTTGCGCTTGCAGTTTTTTCACTTCTTCTGCTTTTCCTTCTGGTAATACTTCTGCAATTACGTGATCAATACCAACTTGCTTAGCGATTGCCTGAGCAGTTTGTGTATTATCTCCTGTAATCATAACAACGTCTAGACCCATTTTCTTAAGTCTTGCGATAGCTGCTTTTGAAGTATCTTTTACAGTATCCGCAACAGCCACTATACCAGCATATTCTTTATTAATCGCAATAAGCATTGCTGTTTTTCCTTCTCGTTCTAGCGCTTCCATCGATTTAGAAACTTCTTCAATATCAATATCGAATTTCTTCATTAATCGACGTGTACCAATTAATAATTGTTTCCCTTCTACAACTGATTCGATGCCGAATCCAGGAATCGCTTCAAATGTTTCTGAACTTGGGATAACAATTTTCTTTTCTTTAATTCCTTCTACAATCGCTTCTGCAAGTGGGTGTTCAGAATTTTTTTCTGCCGCACCTACTAAACGTAGTATTTCTTCTTCATGGAATCCATCTGCTACAATTACATCTGTTAACACCGGCTTCCCATTTGTCACAGTACCTGTTTTATCTAGAATAACTGTATCTAATCGGTGGGTTGCTTCTAAATGCTCCCCGCCTTTAAATAAAATGCCATACTCAGCCGATCTTCCTGATCCAGCCATAATAGATGTAGGTGTCGCAAGACCTAATGCACACGGACAAGCGATAACAAGTACTGCTATCATTTTCTCAAGTGCTCCGCCAAAATCACCAGGTGTAACAAATAGCATCCACACTGCAAATGTGATAATAGCAATTACAACTACAACTGGTACGAAAATACCAGAAATTTGATCAGCTACCCTTTGAATAGGAGCTTTTGAACCTTGAGCCTCTTCTACTACTTTAATAATTTGAGCTAATGCAGTATCTCTTCCTACCTTAGTTGCTTTAACTTTTAAAAATCCATTTTTATTCATTGTAGAGCCAATTACTACATCCCCAATTGTTTTATCAACTGGAATACTCTCGCCTGTTAACATCGATTCATCTATCGCTGATTTTCCTTCTACAATTTCTCCATCTACTGGGATTTTTTCACCAGGTTTAACATAGACAACATCACCAGCTACCACTTCTTCGATTAAAATTTTCATCTCTGTTCCATCTCGCACAACTGTGGCAGTTTTCGCTTGTAGTCCCATCAACTTTTTAATAGCTTCTGATGAACGCCCTTTTGCTCTCGCCTCAAATAATTTACCTAAAATAATTAAAGTAATAAGTACCGCACTCGTTTCAAAATATAAATCTGTCATATGTTCTGAAGAACCAATCGACCTAATACTTAAATACACACTATAGAAATAAGCTGCGGACGTTCCAAGTGCCACAAGAACATCCATGTTTGCACTTTTATTGCGTAGCGCTTTATAAGCACCAATATAAAACTGGCCTCCAATGATAAACTGAACCGGAGTTGCAAGAGCTAGCTGCACCCAAGGGTTCATAAGCACATCAGGTAAATAAATAAACGATGTAAATGAGAAGTGGCTCACCATTGCCCACAATAACGGGAATGATAAAATAAACGAAATGATAAATTTCTTCTTTTGTCGTTCAATTTCTTGTAAGCGATGATCAGTTGATCCATCTTGCTCATCTGATTTCACTTCCAATTTATATCCTAATTTCGTGATTGCACTCTTCATTTCATTTACATTAATTTCATCAGGATTAAAATCTACTGTAGCTGATTCCAAAGCGAAATTTACTGTCGCTCCGTTCACACCTTCTAACTTATTTAAACGCTTTTCTACTCTATTCGCACATGCTGCGCATGTCATCCCTGAAACAGTAAACTCAGCTTTATCACTTACAATTCCATATCCTAGCGACTCAACTTTTTCCTTAAATTGTTGTGGATTTGTTTTATGGGGATCATACATTATTTTTGTTTTTTCAAGTGCAAAATTTACATTTGCATCATGAACACCTTCTACTTTTTTCAGGCCTTTTTCAATTCTATTTGCACAGGCTGCACATGTCATGCCTGATATTTGGAGATTGGCCTCTTTTTGTTCATTCATGTCTCTCACCTCTATATACCCTTATAAGGTATAATTTTTAGCAAAATAAATCGTACTCCATATAAAGTACGATTTATTTCTATATTAAAAATTATTATTGAATTTCATAGCCTTGATCTTCAATTACAGCAACGATATCTTTTAACGTTACAACTGATGAGTCGATAGTAACTTCAACAGTTCCTTCTGCTAATTGAACTTTTACTTGTTCAACGCCGTTTAGTTCTTTCACATTACTTTCAATAGAATTTACACAATGCCCACAAGACATACCCTCAACTTTTAATGTTAACTGTTCCATTTAAAATCCTCCTCTTGTTTATTCATTGTTTATTAATCACAACTACATCTTACCATACCCCCCTAAGGTAATCAATGGTTTTGTATCATGATTTTTATTTTTTTCTAAAATCTTTATTTTTTTGCTCCAATTATGAATTTATATATCTTCTCCTATATAAACAAAAGCCAAGCTAGTCAAATACTAGCTTGGCTTTTATGCTTTTGAAAAACGTTCAAATACTGTCATTAATTCTTCAATTGCTTCGTCACCATTACCATTTTTAATAGCTCCTGAAACACAATGACTCGTATGATTTTTTAAGACACCCATTCCTACTTTTTTCATCGCTGCATTAATCGCAGAAATTTGAACTAAAATATCCACGCAATAACGATCATTTTCAATCATATTTTGAATACCACGGACTTGGCCTTCAATTCTCTTTAATCTATTTATAATTTGTTCTTTTTCTTTTTCTGATCTATGTGTTACTGATTCATGGTCCTTATGATCCATATTATCACCTTCTTAAAGTTTCTCTTCATCCAATAAAACAATTGCTTTTATGAGTATACCAATTATATCATCAAATATCTATGTAGGATACCCCATATGAGTATATTTTCGCTTTATGATTATTCTTAACACATCATTAGCTTCTCAGTCTCAATTAATATGATACCCTTTCTTTTTTTCAAAAAAACATTTCATCTCCCATCAAAACTCAATAAAGTGAAACTTTAATCACCCCTCACCAATCGAGCTTTTACGGGTAGCTAATGCGGGATAAAATGAAACAATAATAAGCGGGGATTGTCCATTCCCCACTTATTATTCGCCTACAAATATAAAAGCCTCAATCTTCACACATTTAAATCAAGGCTTTTTTCTTCCTATATATAATTATTGCTGGTCACATACTTTTGTATCATTCACTACTGAAGTTCCTTCAACGGTTACCGTATGAAAACAGTCATTTACACGAACTGTCACAACATTATCTTGCCGATCAATGATATGATATTCATTAAAATTTTTATTCAGAGCACTGCGAATTTGTTCTCCTTCATAAATTGGAATGCCATGTGATAAAACCCAAATAAGCCCAGCGATAGCAAGAATAGTTTTCATACGATCTACCTCCTTGAGAATATAGTGAACTTTAAATCCGCGCTTTTTCAGCTTTACTAATCATAAATTGAATTAACCAAGCCCTTTTGGAAGTAAGTTCATTTCGTCTATTTTATGTTTATGCTAATTGTGACGGAATTGTGACAATTTTTTGTCTCTTTAGATGAAAAGTTGAAACAAAACGTTCAAAAAGGACAATTCTACTTACGTGAACAAAAAGGCTATGGAGAATTTCCTCCATAGCCTTTTTGTTCAATTTTATTAAATGACCATTTCACTATGCTTAATCTTAAGCGTTTCAATTTGAATTGTAGCGTGTTCAATATGGAACTCCTGTTTTAACATAGTAATAATATTTTGAAGCACTTCTTGATCGTCCTGTTTTTTATCGATCATTACATGGACACTTAATGCATCTAATCCTGATGTAATTGTCCAAATGTGGAGATCGTGTATATCACGTACACCCTCTACTTCTTTAATAGCTTGCTTAACTTGTTCTATCTCAATTGAAACAGGTGTACCCTCCATAAGTATATGAATGGAATGTTTTGTTACTCCCCATGCACTCTTTAAAATTAATAGCGCTACAATTACTGAGATAATTGGATCTGCAATATACCATGAAAATAAAGACATAAGTGCACCAGCTACTAACGCACCAACTGAACCTAAAGCATCTCCAAGAACATGTAAATATGCGCTACGTAAATTGACGTTATTTTTCACATCACCTTGTCTCATAAGAGCCCCTGCACTAATTAAATTCGCTAGTAAACCAATTGATGCGATTAACATCATTGGACCACTCGCTACAGTTGGTGGTTCAAAAAACCTTCCGATTGCTTCCCACACGATAAGTCCCGCCACAACAAATAAGGTAATTCCATTAATTAATGCAGCTAAAATTTCAAAACGATAATATCCATACGTTTTTGTAGAAGTAACTGTTCTAGCTGCTAATCCAATGGCAATTAAACTTAATAATAACGAACTTGTATCACTTAACATATGTCCTGAATCAGATAATAAGGCTAAACTATTTGTAACTAGTCCTCCAAAAAATTCAAGAAACATAATAATTGCCGTAATTACTAATGCCGTAATTAAACCTTTCTTATTCCCTTCTCTACTCTCTTCAAAATGATGATGTCCGTGGGAATGCCCATGATGTTGGTGACCGTGATGATGTCTCATATAAATTCCTCCTTTTATTAATCTATTAACATTTGTTCTGAAATTCACCACTTCTATCTGTCTATTGCTTTTATTAATATAGAAACGCGGCTTTAATCCATTCTCATACCATTTTCTAATTTTTGATTTTCAAACGACTCTTTTCCTACTCGAATCGAATTTGTCGGACAACTTTCATATGCTGCCACCATTGCATTCAAAAATGTAGTTGGAATTCCAATTATTCCTTCATTGTGATCTAATGCACCAAATGCTTTACTTTTACAATCCAATTGATATATATCTGGTGCTATAGAGCGGCATAATCCACATGATTCACAAGTTTCTTTATTTACAACAGTATAATGTAACAATATTTGTTACCTCCATTAATCTCATACAATACTAAGGTAGGGTATATAGAAATGATTATTTTACACTATTTTTCTTTCTATCACTTCTCCTTTTCCCCTTAAATAATAATGACATATCGGTTTTAAATCGTTATCTAATTCATAAACTAATGGTGTTCCTGTTGGAATGTTTACATATTCTATATCTTCATCTGAAATTTGATCTAAATGTTTTACTAAAGCTCGTATTGTATTTCCATGCGCTGCAATAATCACTTTTTTTCCATCTTTTAAATTAGGGACTATTTCTTCATCCCAATATGAAACAACTCGTTTTTCTGTATCTTCTAGATTTTCTGTAAGGGGAAACTTATTTTCTTTTAAATCTCTATACTTCGGATGTGCCGCTTCATATCTCTCATCATCTTTTGTAAGAGCTGGTGGGCGTACATTTGTTGAACGTCTCCATAAAGTTACTCTCTCATCACCATATTTTCTCGCTGTTTCTTCTTTATTTAATCCTTGAAGTGCACCGTAATGTCTCTCATTTAATTTCCAGGTTTTATGAATAGGTATCCACATCAAATCCATTTCCTCAAGAGTAATCCACAAAGTACGCATCGCACTTTTTAAAACAGATGTATATGCTATATCGAATGAGAATCCATCGGCTTTCAAAATCTCTCCAGCTTCTCTTGCTTCTCGAAGACCAGCATTTGATAAGTCTACATCCGTCCAACCTGTAAACCGATTTTCAACATTCCATTCACTTTGTCCGTGCCGTATTAAAACTAGCTTTACCATACTTATTATCTCCTCTCCTTTTAAAGTTGCATTTTCATAAAGAAGTATCTTTATGAAAATGCATGATTACATATCAAGTTCTTTCTTGTTCATTTCACTACTATGACTAAACGCTAATTCAATTAATCCATTTACGTGAGAGTCATCTAATGAATAAAAAACAAGTTTCCCTTCTTTACGCTTTTTCGCTAATCCTATTGTTTGTAATAGTCTTAAATGATGCGATGCCGTTGCAATACTGCTATGAATAATACTTGCGACATCTCGTACGCAAAGCTCATTTTCCGTATACAGCGCATAAGCAATTTTCAAACGTGTTTCATCTGCAAGTGCCTTAAACATTTTCGCTACACTACTTATATTTTCTTTCTCCAACATGTCACTTGCATGCTTTACTTTTTGCTCATCGTGATAACAAAGTTCACAATGTTCTTCTTTCATAAGTAACACCTCTTATTCAAGTATATATTTGATTATGTATACAGTATACCTTATTAACCGAAAACATTCAAATGTTCATTTGAATGTTTTCGGTTATCCTAAAAAAATTATAAAAAAAGAATCCTACATGACTTTGGATTCTTTTCTATTATTACTTCTCTTTAGAAAAACAAAACTTCGAAAAAACCTCCCATATAAGTTCATTTCTACTACATACCCCTACCTTTTCAAAAATGGATTTAAAATGATCTTGAACTGTATACGTAGAAATATGCAATTCTTCCGCCACGTCTTTTGTTGACATTCCTCTAACAATCCCTACTATCACTTGCTTCTCTCTTTGAGAAAGACTATAAGAATCTGCAATAAGGGGAAAAACTTCTTCCGGCCTCGCTCTTTCAAACAAAACTATATAGCCATCATTACAACTACCGTAACCTTCTAACCTACTCGCGCGAATAACTAAAAATTGTCCACAAGATAAACCAATACCTACCATTTCCCCTTCATCTGCTGCTTCCCTATTAGATTCGTTGGCTTTCACTCTTGAACAAACCGCACGTATTGGCCTTGGAACGTCATCTTCATTCAATTGTTCATATGTTCTAAGAGTGGATAGCCACGCCTTTCCATTTTGATCCCAATATAGTAGGTCAAATTTTTCATTTAATATAATCGTACCCGTTCCTACTACTTCCACTTGTTCCTCTGAACATGTTATAAATGATTTTCTTAATGTATCTCCCACAATAGAGCTTATTTTTGATAAATACTCACATTCATTTTGTTGAAAAGATACTCTTGTATTATCTCGAAACAAACTTAAGTGTCCAAAACATTTTCCTTTACTCATACAAACCACTCTTACTTCATCTATAAAACCGGCTGGTTTTAAAATATTTCGATACCTAGCGCTTTTTATCGGATTATCATTTGTGACAATACGTATCGCGCCAACATGGGGGGCCTTTCGTGCTAAATCTTTAAATTTGTTGTAATCATCCTCTAAAAATTCATTCATAAATAACAGCGAATGCAGCTGTTCAATTATTCGATCTGTATATGCCCCGGTTGATAAAAATGTGCGTGGGTCTATAGCGGTGAAGCAGGAAGCATCAAATGGAATTAACTTTTTTAATATATTTAAAAACCCTTTTTGGAATTGTCTAGTTGAGCTCTCGCTTTTCATTAACACTGTTATTTCTTTCGTTGCCTGTTCATAAATCATCTTTATTCCCCCCAGATTTATGGGATTGTTTCCTCTAACCATTTCATTTCATAATAAAGTGAAACTTTATTGTAAAAGAGGAGGTTAAAAAATGAGCTGGAATGATTGTACTGTACATACGTATGAACGAACAATTCCGTTGAAAATCCCTGGATATTTTACCCTATATGAAATGATGAATCATTTCTTATTTACTACACTCCCTAAAGAAAATATGAATCCAAAGTTACTAATTATAGGTGCTGGTGGTGGACAAGAAATCCTCTCAATAGGCAAACAAAATAGCAATTTTTATTTTACAGGTGTTGATCCATCTGAAAGCATGCTACAGTTAGCTAAAAAAAGAATTGAAAACGCAGGCATACAAAATCAAATTCACTTTGTACATGGAACTGTTCATTCATTATTAACCAATCCATTATTTGACGCTGCCACCTGTATGCTTGTTCTGCACTTCATCCCAACTATGAAGGGGAAAAAAGAGTTACTTAATGAAATTAGTAGTCGCTTAAAGCCCGGTGCTCCATTCTTTCTCTCTTCAATAAATGGTATACCCCATACAAGTATGTTTTCTGCACAATTAAATGCTTGGCGCAACCATATGATGCAAAATCAAATTCCATTAAAAGATTGGGAACGATTTGAAAATTCTTTTGAAAAAGAAATGTTTCCTATTTCTGAAACAGATTTACTAACTATCATGGAGGAATGTGGCTTTACTCAAATCACTCGTTTTTTCACTAGCTTTTTAATTGATGGGTACGTGGCAATAAAACAATAATGAAAAAAGGTAAGCAATTGCTTACCTTTTTTCATATACGTCTTCTACACTTGACTAATAAATCGCAATCCTTTACTTAAAGACGTTGGGACAACAGATGCGTGATTCTCCCCTTCCGCTTCATAAAACTTAAATTTAAGTTTATCATGTGTTACTTGGAGAAGGCGCTCTGATAATTCGTTTGCCCCTACAACCATATGCTCTCGTTCTAGTGCCCCAACTGTAAGGAACACTCCCGTTTCAAACTTGGCACTATTTAATTCACTTATAAGATTCTCTTCTTTTTCAAGCACAGATTGGTTATTCCACCAAATAGATGGACTACTAATAAAATAATTTTGAAAGGCATTTACGTTTGTAAATAGTATATGTAAAGCAAATAAACCACCTAGCGAATGCCCAAATAACGTTTGTTTTCCTTTATCAATCTCAAAATCATTTTCGATTTGAGGCTTCAGTTCTTCTTCTATAAAAGTAAAGAAGTTATGTGCTCCTCCTGTTTTAGGCCACGGTTTGCCACCTGGTTTTAAAGGTGCATCTTTTGAAATTACGCTAGGCGTAAAATCATAACATCTTTCTTCTCCTGAAAATGCCCCTTCAATACGATAACCAATACCTACTATAATAGCTGGTGAAACACCTGTTTTCTCTGCTCTAACTGATTGTATTTTAACCGCTTCATGGAATGTTTGAAAAAAGGCATTGCCATCTAATACGTATATAACAGGATATCCTGACTCTGGTGCTGGCTGCCTCGGCTTTGAAATATGAATTTGATATTCTTTACCTTCTAATTTTGAATACATTTTCCACTGTTCTGTATTAAATGTAATAACCTGCTGTTTTTCAATAGTAGTATTCATCTTACATCCCCCCTTCTTAACTCGTTACATATATTTCTACTTTCTCTTCTTGAGATACAACGCTATCGTAACCGAAACAAACAGGAGACCCATTATACGGATCAATCATGACACGTGCATCAATATGAAATACTTCTTTTAACACTTCATTTGTAATTATTTCTTCTGGGCTACCAGTTGTAACGATTTCCCCTTCCTTCATTGCAATAATTTCATCTGAAAACCTTGCTGCATGGTTAATATCATGTAATACCATAACGACCGTACAATTATGTTCTTTATTTAACTTCTCCACAATTTGTAATACATCTAATTGATGAGACATATCAAGATATGTAGTTGGCTCATCTAATAGCAACACTTCTGTCTCTTGTGCTAAAGCCATCGCTAGCCATACCTTCTGTCGTTGACCACCTGATAAATTTGCAATTTGTCTCGTTCGAAATTCAGAAGTTTTCGTTATTTCTAATGCCCAATCAATCATTTCTTTATCTTTTGAAGTTAACTTATTTACGTTATTTCGATGTGGATAGCGTCCATAAGAAATTAACTCTTCTACTTTAAGCTCTCCTGGTGCAATTGGAGTTTGCGGAAGTAAAGCTAACTGCTTCGCAATTTCTTTCGTTGGAATTGTATTTAAATCCTGTCCTTGCAAATATACTTTACCGCTCTTTTGCTTTAAAATTCTTCCCATTGTTTTTAACAATGTCGATTTCCCGCACCCGTTTGGTCCTATAATTGTCGTTACTTTTCCTTCTTGTATTTCCACATTTAAATCGCGAAACACTGTAAGCTTTTCATAACTCGTTTCTAAATTTTTTGCACTTAAAATACTCACTTTTATTCCTCCTCTTACGCTTTCGCCTTATAAAGTAAATATAAGAAATACGGTACACCGACAATAGAAATAACGATTCCAACAGGTAACTCTACAGGGGTGAAAACTGTTTTTGCAATAAAGTCTGAAGCTATTACAAGGAACATTCCGATTACTCCACACGTAGGAATTATATATTTATGCTGAATACCGACGAGCCTTTTCGCTATATGCGGTGCCATTAATCCAATGAAACCAATACTTCCTGAAACAGCAACACATGCACTCACAAGTCCGATACTACTTAATAGTAAAATGGATTTCTCTCGTTCTACTGCAACACCTAAACTTGTAATACTCGTTTCTTCCAATTGAAATAAATCTAATAAATAAGCTTTCTTTTGTATAAGTGGAATTAAAATGATAAGCCACGGTAACATAGCAACAATATACTTCCAGTTTGTACTATATATGCTTCCAGACACCCAAACTGCAGCCATCTCGAAATCAGTTGACTTCATTTTGAGCGATAAATACATAGAAAACGCTCCAAATCCAGATCCAATTGCAATCCCTGTTAATAAAAGACGTTGCGAGTCTAACTTACCGTTTTTCCAAGAAAACAGATAAATTATTATAGCGGCTCCTAGCCCACCGACTAAACCAAACATCGGCATCATCATAATAGAAACCCAGTCTGTGCTCTTTAATTGCCCTTGAAAGAAGAACATGAAAATTACGATGGCTGTACCTGCTCCGGCATTCACTCCTAAAATACCTGGGTCCGCCAATCCATTTCTCGTAATCCCTTGAATTACAGCACCCGCAACACCGAGGCCTAATCCTACTAATCCAGCAATTACAATGCGCGGAAGGCGAAACTCAAAAATAACTAAATCGTGGTCTGGTACTGGATCTATTCTAAAGAGTGTTTTAAATACATCTGTAATCGTAATATCAAACGTACCATTCGTTAAACTAATATAAATAGCACATAATATTAAAAATATACTAATCCCCATTGTCATTCCAAAACGTTGACTTGAACTTTTAAGCATGTCTCTCTCCTCCTCTTTTACGGATTAAATAAAGGAAGAAAGGAATTCCAATTAAGGAAGTAACGACTCCAATTGGTGTTTCAAATGGATAGTTTACAAATCTACTTAAAATGTCACATAATGCTAAGAAAACTCCACCAATAACGCCTGCGCAAGGCAAAATCCACTTATAATCTACCCCAATTATAAAGCGCGTAATGTGTGGAATAATTAAACCTACAAAACCAACTTTCCCCACTAAAGCAACTGCTGTTCCTGTTAAAAAAATAACTGATAAAATTGCCATCGCTTTAACTAGTTTTGTACGCTGACCTAGATTAATAGAAACTTCTTCTCCTAAAGAAAGAATGGTAATAGATTTTGATATTAATAGTGCTAAAATTATACCAATTATCCCAAATGGTATCGTGATTTTAATGATATTAGGGTCCACTTGATCTAACTTTGCATTAAACCAAAAACTAACATTTTGAGAAATTTGGAAATATGAAGCCATCGCAGCCGATACACTACTTAAAAATGTTCCAATAACTGTCCCTATAATTGCTAATCTAACAGGGGATAAGCCATTTTGAAGGAGTGAGCCAAAACCAAACACTATACCGGCTCCTAGTGCAGAGCCAATCATTGAACATAAAACCATACCAATCGATGACATTCCCGGAAGAAAAATCATACAAAGTGTAATAACAAAGGCTGCACCATCCGTCACACCCATAATAGAAGGGGATGCAAGATAGTTTCTTGTCATCCCCTGCATAAGTGCTCCTGATATGGCTAGAAATGCTCCGACTAAAAGAGCTGCAACTACCCTTGGTAAACGTGAAGTAATAATAATATTATGATTTACATCGCTTGAATCAAAATGAAATAAAGCATTCCACACTGTTTCAGCATCAATGTTTTTCGCCCCATATAAAACAGAAAGTATAACTGTAAATAAAATCAATATGGGTGCTATACATAAAATGGTTACTGGTACCGCATTCGTTTTCTGCATATCATTCAACGCACCTTACTTATTGTATTATTTAGATAAATTTTTCACTGCTTCTTTTAAGAATGCTGTTTTACTCCAAGCTGTGCCACCTTGGGCCATTGGATCTACAACGTTTACAAATACTTTCTTTTCTTTCGCAGCATTCATACTTTGCCAAATTGGATTGCTTTCAATTTCTTCTAGCACTTTCGGGTTTTTATTTTCACTTGCCTCATATTGTAAGAAAACATAATCTGGGTTAAGTTCAGCAAGTTTTTCAAATGAAATTTTCTCTTGTGCTTTTACAGTTTTAAGTTGTTCTGGAGCAGTTAGTCCAAGATCTTTATAAATTACAGGGTTGAAGTATACTCCTTCTGGATATAGGAATAATTCATTTGCTCTTAGTCTAATTACAAGTACTTTTTTGTCTTTTAACTTATCTCCTAATTTTGCTTTTGCTTTTTCAGCGTCCGCATTGTAATCTTTAATAATTTTTTCTGCTTTATCTTTTTTACCAGTTAATTCTCCCATTAACTTTAAGTTATCTTCCCAATCTGTTGAAACGTGTGATACCGGGAACGTCGGAGCTACTTTCGTAAACTTTTCAGCTGTTTCTGCTGGGAATTTCGTACTAGATGTAATAACATCCGGTTTTAATTGAAGTAATGTTTCAAAATTAGGTTGCATTTTTTCACCCACAGATTTTGCACCCTCTAATTCTTTTTCAAGATACTTTGGTAATTTACCACCTACAGTAATTGCACCTACCGGTTTAATTCCAAGTACTGCCGCATCTTCCATTGACTCTAAACTAGCTGTCGCAATTTTATCTACTTTTGCTGGTAATGTATATTCTTTACCTAAATATGTAATCTTTCGCTTTTCGTCTTTTTTCGTTTCCGTAGCCTTTGTCTGTTGTTTTTGTTCCCCAGAAGTTTTGTCTGCACTATTACATGCTGCTAAACCAACACTTAAAACTGTAACTATCCCTAATGTAAATAACTTCTTGTTCATCTTTATATATCTCCTCTCAAAACTTGTAAATAGATTATTTTTATATGAAAACTTAACTACATGAAACTTGTCCCAAACATATATTTCATTAGATTAATAATTTTATCCGGAACTCATTCTCATTCACTTCCCCTAAACTATAATTCTTTTACACTTCATCCATCGATAACCTTTTTCAATGATAATGATTATCGTTACTAAGTATATATTTAATATGCAATTATTTCAAGAATGATTTGAAAAATTTTAACAAACTGAATTAAAAAGAAGTATCCGCCTATTATTAGCGAGATACTTCTATTTTTAGAAATTTATATGTAATTCAACTGGACAATGGTCTGATCCCATTATTTCACTGTTAATTTTCGCCTCTGTTATTTTGTCTTTCATTCTTTCCGAGACAACAAAATAATCTAAACGCCATCCAATATTTTTTGCTCTCGCTCCCATACGATACGACCACCACGAATATGCTCCTTCCTGATCAGGATAAAGGTAGCGATACGTATCAACAAATCCTTCTTCTAAAGTACGTGTAAACTTCTCCCTCTCCTCATCAGAGAATCCAGGGTTTTTACGGTTACTTTTTGGATTTTTTAAATCTATTTCTTTATGTGCGACGTTTAAATCTCCGCAAAAAACAACTGATTTCTTTTCATTTAATCGTTTAATATAGGCCCTGAAATCATCTTCCCATTTCATTCTGTAATCTAAGCGTTCTAATCCACGTTTGGAGTTTGGTGTATATAACGTTATCATATAAAAATCTTCAAATTCTAACGTAATAACTCGTCCTTCTTGATCATGCTCTTCAATCCCTAAACCATATGTAACAGAAATCGGTTCTTTTTTCGTGAAAATAGCCGTTCCTGAGTAGCCTTTTTTCACAGCATAATTCCAATATGTATAATATCCCTCGGGATTTAAATCAATTTGTCCACTTTGTAATTTAATTTCCTGTAAACAAAATATATCTGCATTAGATTCTTCTAGATATTCTAGAAATCCACCTTTTGCAATAACTGCTCGCAAACCATTTACATTCCATGAAATCAACTTCATCTATGTTCCTCCTCTTGATGTGCATTTTCAATTTTCATGCTAACACAAAATAGATACCCTATCATAGTTTCAGCTTTGTAATCTTGCTCTTACATTCGTAAATACGTACATACGTACTTTATTCAGGTTATACTAATGCCAGAGGTGATGTTCTGTGCATAATGAAGAGTTCACAGTAACAAATGAGTATTGGCAAGCAATTATTCATAATGACTCCACATATGATGACAAATTCTTTTACGCTGTAAAATCAACCGGTATTTTTTGCCGACCATCATGTAAATCGAGAATACCGAATAAAAACAATGTACGTATTTTTCTTAAGGCAGAGCAAGCATTACATGAAAATTTTCGTCCGTGTAAACGTTGTAAACCAAACGGGCTAACTTTACCTAATGAAGAATGGGTAGAGCAAATTAAAGAATATATCCAAAAACATTATTGTGACGTGCTAACCCTCGACTTACTCGCAGAAATATGCCATGGTAGCCCTTATCATCTACAACGCACTTTCAAGAAAATTGTAGGGATTAGTCCAATAGAATATATACAGCAATTCAGAATTAAAAAAGCGGCAGAATATCTTTCACATACAAATCAATCCGTTAAGGAAATTAGTATTGCTGTCGGGATAGAAAACTCGGAGTATTTCGCAACTTTATTTAAAAAGAAAACCGGATTTACTCCTACTGAATATCGAAAAAAGAACGAAATGAAAGAGGGATACAATAATGAATTCCTATAAAAATAAATCTATATATTGGGCGCTAATTACACATAAAAATTGGTGCTTGCATATTGCTGCAACTGAAAATGGACTATGTTTCATTGGATCTCAAGACGAAAACTTTGAAGAACTAAATTTGTGGGCTAGAAAAAAACTGCCACAGCATATATTGACTCACAATCCAGATTACCTGCTAACATATACGAAAGAAGTTATCGAGTATTTAGAAAACAAGCGAGAAACTTTTACATTCCCTATTGATGCTTACGGAACTGAATTTCAATTATCTGTTTGGAATACGGTACGTGAAATTCCTTATGGAAAAACATATTCTTATTCAGAAATTGCAGAAAGAATTCAAAAACCTACAGCTGTACGTGCCGTTGCTTCTGCTATTGCTGCCAACCCACTTCTTATTACAATTCCTTGCCATCGCGTTATAGGAAAAGATGGAAAACTAACTGGTTTTAGAGGCGGATTAGAAATGAAGAAAGAATTGCTTACATTAGAAAAGTTACCGGTGGAATTCATATGACAGCAGAATATAATAGCGCATTGACTTTAGTAGTTCCAAAAGAATTTAGTTTTCAAGAAAACTTACGCTATCTATCGCGTTCTAAAAATGAATGTATGTTTCATATTGAAAACAATAAAATCTATAAAGTCATTCCTGTTCAAAACATAAATCCATTAGTTGAAATTGGTTTGAATGCCAATAGTAATATTCAAATACGTTTTTTAGGAGCATCATATGTCTCTGAAAAATGGGCACACGATGCCGTATCTAACTATGTAAAAGAGTGGTTTGATTTAACTACTGATTTAGCTCCCTTCTATAAATTAGCTAAACACGACCCACTCCTTCAAAAACCCATTAAAGAATTTTACGGTCTTCGTACTTTGGGAATTCCGGATTTATTTGAAGCACTATGCTGGGGGATTCTAGGTCAACAAATCAACCTCACATATGCCTATACTCTAAAAAGAAGATTAGTCGAAAATTTTGGCGATTATGTAGATTGGAACGGTAGAAAACATTGGATATTCCCATCACCTGAAGTAATAGCAAATTTAGATGTAGAAGATCTCGCAACATTAAAAATGACTACAAGAAAGTGCGAATACTTAATTGACGTCGCGCAGCTCATTACAGAAGGTAAATTATCAAAAGAATCTCTATTACAAATACAAGATGTGAAGCAAGCTGAAAAACAATTAACTAGCATTCGCGGTATAGGGCCATGGACAGCTCACTATGTTTTGATGCGTTGTTTACGATTCCCTTCAGCTTTTCCAATTGATGATGTTGGTTTGCATAATGCAATTAAATTTATAACAGGTTCCGAAAAGAAACCGACTAAAAATGAAATAAAAGAATTTGCATCAAATTGGACAAATTGGGAGTCTTACGCGACTTTTTATTTGTGGCGGGTGCTATATTAAAATTTCCTAATAAAAAATAGATAGGGAAACCTATCTATTTTTTCACATGTAAAAACTTCACACATACTGGCTCTGGAACATTTACGTCCGTCTGTACAAGCGTTAGCTCCCCTGTCATTTCATCCCTAGCAAATAAAGTCAAAGTATTAGATCTTTCATTCGCTGCAATTAAAAATTTTCCATCCGGATCTAAAGAAAAATCACGTGGCCAATCCCCTTCTGTCGATACTGTTTCAATAAAAGCGAGCTCTCCATTGTGCTCATTCACTCGGAAAACCGCGATACTATTATGTCCCCTATTTGCTGCGTAAACAAACTTGCCATCAGAAGAAATGTGAATTGCACTTCCATAACTATCTTTTCTAAAATCTTCAGGTAATGTAGAAATGTATTGTTTTTCTTTAAAACTGCCACTCTTTGCATCATATTGAAGTACAATAATCTCTGAACTTAATTCTGTCATAACATATGCATACTGCGCACTTGGATGAAATATAAGATGCCTTGGACCACTACCATGTTTTACAGATAACCGTGTAACTTCTATTAGTTCTCCATCACTTTCTTTATATGTAATCACCTTGTCTATTCCTAAATCAACTGCTACTACATATTTTTCATCAGGAGTAAAATCTATATAATGAGCATGTGCCTTTTCTTGCCTTTCCTTATTTGGTCCTGACCCTTTATGTTCTACAATTACCGTAGCAGCATTTAAACTTCCATTATCCTTTTTCACTAAATAGGACTCTACTGTTCCTTTATGATAATTAGCTGCTACTACTATACTATTCTCCCGATTCACACTTACATAGCACGGCGATGCCCCTTCTAAAACTTGCATGCTAATCGAATTTAGATTACCGGATTTATTATGAATAGAAAAACTAGCAATTCCACCTAACCCATTATCTTTCGCAACAGAATAAAGGTACTCGTTGTTATGACTAATCGTTACATATGTCGGACTTCCTATATGAGCTGCTAATTCAATCCCTTTAAGTTCTCCGATGTTCGTATCAAGTATAAATTTATAAATCCCCTTACTCTCTGCTTTGGTATATGTCCCTATATAACCATGAAACTGATTTTCACTCATAACATTTCCCCCTTTTACAAACGTCTTGTAACAAGTTTCACTTTGTATTTTTACTATAGAAAAGAACCAAGTAGCACTTCATTACTACTTGGTTCTCTTTTTAAGCTTGTTCTTCAAATCGTCTTGCGATTTCTACAATTACTTGAACAGCTTTTTCCATAGTATCTACCGAAACATACTCAAATTTACCGTGATAGTTTTCACCACCAGTGAAAATATTTGGCGTTGGTAATCCCATATATGATAATTGCGATCCATCTGTTCCACCGCGAATTGGATGAATATTCGGTTCAATATTTAAACTTTTCATTGCCTCATACGCAATATCAACAATTTCTCTCACCGGTTCAATTTTTTCAAGCATATTATAATACTGATCATTCATCTCTAAAACGATTGCATCTTCGCCGTACTTCTCTTGCATGTTTTTCACAATATCTTTAATATTATTTTTACGCGCTTCAAAATGATTACGATCAAAATCTCGAATAATATAGTAAGCTTTACTTTGCTCGACATCACCATTTAAAGAGAGTAAATGATAAAACCCTTCATATCCCTCTGTATATTCTGGCGCCTCTTCTACTGGTAACTGTCTATCGAATTCCATAGCGAGTTTACTTGCGTTACGCATTTTGTTTTTCGCTGTTCCAGGATGTGTATTTGTCCCTCTAAAAGTTAATTTGGCACTTGCAGCGTTAAAACTCTCATATTCTAAACCACCTAATGGACCTCCGTCCATTGTATAAGCAAACGATGCACCAAACGCTTCTACATCAAAATGCGATGGTCCACGGCCAATTTCTTCATCCGGTGTAAATGCTACTCTTATTTTTCCATGCTTAATTTGCGGATTATGTATTAAATAATTCATTGCGACCATGATTTCTGTAAGACCAGCTTTATCATCTGCTCCAAGAAGTGTTGTACCATCAGTTGTAATAATTGTATGTCCTTTATATGATGGTAATTCCGGGAACTGTTCAGGTGTTAACACAACATTTAATTCTTCATTTAACGTAATCGCATTACCATCAAAATTTTCATGAATTTGTGGTTTTACGTTTTCCCCTGTAAAATCTGTTGCTGTGTCTAAATGAGCTAAAAAGCCGATTACAGGAACATCCTTATCTGTATTAGCAGGCAGTGTTGCCATTACGTAACCATTTTCATCCATCGTCACTTCTGATAACCCAATCTCTTTCAACTCTTCCACTAATAACTTACCAAACTCAATTTGCCCTGGTGTTGTAGGCACTGTATGACTTTCTTCATTTGATTGTGTATCAATCTTTACATATCTCGTAAATCTTTCAATAAGTTCTTGTTTCAAATTCGTTCACTCCTTTTATAGTTCTCTCTCTATTATAATCCTTATAACGAAATATTTTAACTTTTTTGACTGTGAAAATATATATCCATTTACATTTTTAATAAATCATAAAAAGACATAACATTTGTACATTTAAATTCAAACATATAATATACATCATTATATATTGGGAGGTTTTAAAGATGAGGCTAACTCTCTTTCGCTATTTTCTTTTTTTCCTAGGATTAATTTTTTTTGGACTTGGAAATGCTCTCGCAGTCAAAGTTAAATTCCTCGGTTTACACCCTTGGGAAGTTTTAAATATGGCTCTCTACCAACGATTTGGGTGGACAATTGGCACTTGGAGTGTCATATGTGGATTATGTCTCGTTCTTATCTCTTTACTAGTAGATCGAAAATATATAAACGTGGGCACATTTTTAAATGCACTACTTATCGGTCCTATTATGGACTTTTTCTTACAATCAAAAATCCTTCCAAACGCTAGTGATTATTTATGGATAAACTTACTCATTTTATTTTCTGGTATTGCAATTACAGGCATTGGGGGCGGCATGTACGTTGCGGCTGGCATTGGTGCTGGACCCCGCGATGGATTCATGCTTACCATTTCTGACAAAACTGGGTTATCTATTAGCCGTGCTCGAATTATTGTAGAATGCTTTGTACTAGTCATTGGATACATGCTAGGAGGTCCTGTTTTTATCGTAACTTTTCTATACACTTTTATTCAAAGTCCAATATTCCAGCATTCATTTAAGGTATTTCAAAAACTCTTACATACTTTAAATAACAAAAACAAAGAACGTATTAGTAAAAATATTTAAAACTCAACTTAATGCAAAAGAGTGTGTTTTAAAAGTAATTTTTAAAACACACTCCATATACCCCATTTCATTCTTCTCTCCATAATCTCTCTACATTCATTAATTGCTCTTCTTTAAATTCTAGCTTATATATATCCGGTTTGGATGTATTCATTAAAAATTCAAGTCCATATTGATTATCAAAATAGTTCATCATTAGTGTCATTACAAGCCCATGTGTACCAATTACAATTTTATGTCCTTGAAAATTCATTAATATTTCTTTTAACACTCTCACTACTCTTCGCTGACAATCCGCATATGACTCTCCATCCGTCAGTGCATATTCTGGATTAAAAAACATCTCCTTTACAAGTGGGTACACTTCCTTATCCGATATAATTTTATTTTCTTTTGAAAACTTACACTCTTTAAGACCTTCATATACTAACATTTCTTTTTCATGGAGATTCGCTGACTCTTCTATCGTTAACATAGCCCTCTTATACGGACTTGAAATGAAAGTATTAATTCCCTCTGTTTCTAATATCTCAGTTATTCTTTGAGCATCTAAAATTCCCTTCTCAGTTAATCCACGTGTTCTTTCATTTCCTTCTAATTTTGGCGATTCACCATGCCTAACCATATAGATATATGTATTCATAATTCCTCCCTTTTCTATATCCCTCTTTAAAGACATGACTATCAACCCATAAGAATATACGTTCTTATTTCATATCTTTCCAGAACAAATTATCAAATGTTAATTTTCAGATAAATTCACAAAAAAGCTTCCCCTTGATTTTATCCCCTTCAAGGAAGCTTATATATATTTTCTTTTACACTATCAAAACTCGAAACGTCTTTCTCCTCTAGTTTCGCCACACCTCATTCTTCTATTTTCATCAATACAATTCTCCAACCATCCGGATCTTCTATCGTTATCCCCTTTTCTTTCCAATACGGATTTTCTGGTTCTACTTCACCATACCCCATTGTATGCAGCCTTTTACTCACTTTTTTCATTTCACTATCTTCTCGCATGTAAAATACAAGTAAGTTATCTTTTGTTGGAGCTGGACATGGGCTCCCATCTATATATCTTGTAAATTCTAAATGATATTCTTCATCTGGTAGTCCAAACATGACGCCATCGTAACCTTCATGACCGTAAAATTCACCTATACGCTTTAAACCTAATCCTTTTTCATAGAATGCTATAACCTCTTCAAACTTATCTGTTGGACGTGCTATTCGAAACTTCACCCAATTTTTCATGCTTTTCCTCCCATACTAAAAACGTAATGAATGACTATATTTTATTGTATATTCTTAAAACATTTTTGAAATCCCTCATTAGTATGAAAATAGATACATACAAAGGTGTTCCTTACTAGCCTATAACAATCAAAAACTCACCTAGAAAGAAAATCCCATCATTTTATATGCAAATTTGCATCTCCACTTGCAAAGCACTAAAAAACCTTTAAAATATACTGGATGACTAAATATACAATTCCCATCTAAAATCTTGATACACTAAAAATCATTAAATGTAGTGTTTTTTCATTTTCAAGAATTATTGCACTCTTGTTTTTTTCCTTATAAGCATGCTTTTTATAAGGAAATCTGATACAATCCTTAAGCAATATTATTACATATAGATATTACGAATATAGTACATACTTAAAGAAGGTGATTTTTTTGAAATTAAATAAAAATTTACAGATATGTATATTAATCACAACATTAATATGCTATTCAATCTATTTTATGTTTTTCTTTCTGTTCCCTACTAATTTTTCAAATTTCAATGTACGCTTCGCTTCACTCATCGTTGAAGTCATTACATTTATATCGCTAATTTACTCTATATACTCTAAAAAAGTTAGTTCAAATCCTTTTTGGATATGTATTACAATTGCAATTGGTAGTTTTTTATTAGGAAAAGTAGTATATACGTATCAAGATACCTTTTTCGAACTTCCAATACATCATTTTACTATTTCTGATGTATTTTACATGTTTTTTCTATTCTTCTGCCTTATCGCTTTTTGCTATAAGATCTTAAAAGAATGCAATAAATGGGAAAAAGCTTTCTTTATTTGTGATATATGTATAGTACTTACTTCCATATTCACATTAGAATGGTATTTATTTAATCAGCCAAATTTAAATATATTCTCACTTTCACTCGCAGATATTTTCCTTTCATTTCTATATCCAATTGCAGATCTATTATTTCTTCTACTAGGTGTTAGTCTCTTTTTCCGCCCAACAATTTTTAAGTCCAAGCGGAAAATTTATATCTTTATTTTTGTATTAATTAGTTCTGCAACTTTTAACTATATTTATTTTTACTTAAATACCCATTTATCAACTGACACTATAACATTTTTACGTCTTTTATATAGAATACCTATATTGCTTATCGCAATAGCTGGGTCTATTTCAGAAGATGATAATAGCCATAAAAATTATTTCATTGTAAACCCTATACTAGGAAAGAAAGTTTTAGTCGTATTTCCCTATCTTGCTGTTGCAATACTAATCGGGTTTACATTAAAAGAACAAACATCGTCTTCAACTCTCATTACAGGAAATTGTATCGCTTTTGTTTTCGTACTTATTCGCCATTCTATTGTGCGTATGCAAAACGACACCCTAACAAAACGTTTACAAGTATTTAATGCTCAACTAGAAGAAAAAGTTACTTTAAGAACTTCTGATTTAGTCCATAAATCAGAGGCCCTATCTCAGAAACAACAAAAATTCAAATCATTATATGAATATCATCCTGATCCCATTTTTACGATTGATTTAAATGGAATATTCTTAAATGTAAATAAAGCAGGAAGTATACTACTTGGAGCACCAACGAACGAGTTACTTGGTGAGACATGTTTTTCTATTATTTTAGATGCAGATAAACATAAACTGATATCTGCATTAGAAAAAGTTAAACAACAAGAATCAGCATCCTTACAACTTAGTTCTCAATATAAAGATGGCTTTACTTATTTTTTATACGTTACCATCGTTCCTATTATGATAGATGGACAAATTTCAGGAAGCTATATTATGGTAAAGGATATTACCGCACTAAAAAAACAACAAGAAGAAATAAAATATTTAGCATTCCACGATACTGTAACGAAAATTGGGAATCGATCCTTTTTCCATAGGAAGCTAAGAAAATTTATAAAAAATGCTCAAACAACACAAAGTGAGTTTGCATTATTATATTTAGATTTAGATCGCTTTAAAGTAATTAACGATACACTTGGACATTCGTCAGGTGATTACATATTAGAAGAAGTAGCAAAGCGATTCCAATCATGTCTTCCATCACATACTCATCTGTCAAGAATCGGTGGTGATGAGTTTACAATCTTAATTGAAAACTATACTGACGAAGATTCCTTATTCGAGTTATGTAACCAATTATTTGAAAGCATGGAAAAGCCGTTTGTCATACATGAGCATAAATTAACTTTATCACTGAGTATCGGTATCTCCATTTATCCACATTCCGGAATCGATACCGCTACACTTCTGAAAAACGCTAATGTTGCAATGTATGATGCAAAGGCAAAAGAGCTTAACTCTGTCTCTATTTATGACGATGTAATCGCTAAAAAAATCGAAAGACGATTACGATTAGAAAAAGATTTACCAAACGCAATACAAAATGAAGAATTGTTCCTTTTGTATCAACCTCAAGTTGATAGTGAATCTAATAAAATTATCGGTGCAGAAGCTTTAATCAGGTGGAATCATCCTGAATTAGGTGTTATTTCTCCATACGAGTTTATTCCGATTGCAGAAGAAACACTACAAATTATTCCAATAGGAAAATGGACATTACAGCAGGCTTGTGAGCAAATGAAACGTTGGCACGCACTCGGATATTCGCATTTAAAAATAGGGGTAAATTTATCTGCTAAAGAATTTGAACAAGAAGGATTTGTAAAATCTATTTCTTCTACTTTAGCAACTACAGGCTTACCAGCAAGTTCCCTTGATCTAGAATTAACAGAACGAATTGCAATGATGGATGAGAGAGAAACATTGATAAAACTGCGTACACTAAAAAGTTTAGGGATTCACATTTCAATCGACGACTTTGGTACAGGCTATTCTTCCCTAGCCTACTTACCTTTATATCCAATCGATACGTTAAAAATCCCAAGAGAATTTATTACAATGTCTGAAACGTGTGAAGATGGAATGGAAATCATTAAAACAATCATCACATTAGCAAATACATTAGGAATGTCCGTCATTGCTGAAGGCGTAGAAACGAAAGAACACGTAAATTTCCTTCAAAAAAATAAATGTCAGTTTATTCAAGGTTACTATTACAGTAAACCTATTTATGCCAATGCATTTACTAAGCTGTTAGAAAACGGTATTCGTCCATAGTAAATCAAAATGCATATAACTCTATACTGAATGTAATCGTTATAGGTAATAATGAATTTGAACAACTATAGTAAAAAGGAAAGAAATTATTTTCTTTCCTTTTTTTATTATTTAACTACTTCATTTATTAAATCTATTAATTGATGAATTCCCTCCTCATTTGTTTTCTTAAATCCATTCATGTTTTGAATATATCTCTCCTTATTTACATACAACTTATTTACCACATCTGTAAATGTACTGGTGCTTATTCTATCTTGAAGTAATACTTCCGCATACCCTTGCCTAGAAAAATAGTCAGCATTTAAAACTTGATCCCCTCTACTGGAACCATTAGTTAACGGAATAAGCAACATCGGTTTCTTCAAAAATAACAATTCAGAAATAGCAGTAGAACCCGCTCTGGAAACTACAACACTTGCCATATTCAGTATATGTGGCAACTCTTCTCCTATATATTCAAATTGCATATAACCTTCCATTCCGATAGAAGGATCCACCTTCCCTTTACCACACATATGAACAATATTAAAACTTAATAATAATGTATCTAAACTTTTCCTTACCATATCATTTATCCACTTAGCACCTTGACTCCCACCCATTATTAACAATACTGGCTTATCTTGCTGAAATTCACAATACCTTCTTCCTCGTAATACGTTACCTCTCTCAATTTCTTCCCTTACAATTGGTCCTACATAAACCTTTTTCTCATTACTTACATTCTTCCCTGTATGAGGAAATGTTGTGCATAGTTTTGTAGCAAAAGGTAATGCTATTTTATTTGCAAGTCCTAACGTGCTATCTGGTTCACGTATTACGATAGGTACACTATTTAACCATGCCCCTACAACTACAGGAACTGAAACAAATCCTCCTGCAGAAAAGATAACGTCAGGCTTTATTTTCTTAATTAATTTATAACTTTGTAAGCAGCCTTTTATAATTTTAAAAGGATCTTTAAAGTTCTCCCAATCCCAATATCTCCGGAGCTTCCCCGTTGAAATACTATTGTACTTAACATTTTGAACTAATAATTTTTCAATTCCATTTTGAGATCCAATATACTCAACTCCCCATCCTTTTTCTATAAATTTAGGAATCAATACCATATTAATCATTACGTGTCCGGCTGTACCGCCCCCAGTAAAGAGAATCGTTTTATTCATAGCTTATATCCCACCTTTATCATTAAAAGTCTAGCTTTATAGTAATCTTTCAAATGTACATTAACTTACTATGATTTATATAAATCTTTAACTCCAGACCTATGTCTTGCAAAAGATCTTTGATGAGTTCATAAAAATCATTTCCATACTCACTACATTCATACTGAGTAAAGACTTGGATTACAGGCCTAGTTCCTGTATATATTGTTTTGGGGTTTCGATTAACCTTTTCCACATATGCTCGACATGTATTTATCGCCTCATAGATGCGCAAAACGTGTTCTTCTTCATCTTTCCAATCCAGCGTATCAACAATCGAAAGCGATAGCATATTTTGATTATTTATAGTCTCATAACAATTCATATATTTCTTACATCCTTTTATATTTTTCATTAAATGCAGATGTCACTACACTTCGCATACTCAAGTACATCTTTTAATGATTGCTGAAATGGGATTTCTGGAACCCAACCTAACTTTTTTATATCCTCTAATACTAAACTTTCATTTGAGCCGCTCTCACTATTCTCTGTTTCTTTTATAGTAAAATTCAACTGTGTTAATCCTTTATATTGTTCCAATACATCTAATAAAGAGCGTTTTACTCCTGATCCAATATTATATTGTTTTCCATTTATACCATCACGTAATAACACATGATACGCTTTAACTGCATCACGTACATCTAGAAAGTCTCTACTATCTTTCAAACTGTTTACTTCAATAATCGCTTTACTTCTACCTGATTCTATATCTATCATTTTTTTTGCGAGAATTGAACAAACACCATTCGATACTCCTGGACCAATTAAATTTGAGGGCTTTGCAATGATAATATTTGAATCCATTAATCCGCCCCAAGCCTCCGCAATAATGACTTGCATAGTTTTACTTAAACTATATGGATTTGAAACTTTTATGTTTTTCATACTATCTGCTTGCAATGCAGATCCTATAACTAATGTTTTACAATGCGAGGCTTCCTGCTTAATGGCTTCTAATAAATATAAAGTCCCTATTACGTTAATCTCTATATATTCCAGAGAAGCTGTCCAAGACTCATTAACTGAGTTTCTTCCTGCTAAATGCAATACATAGTCTGGTTTTATTTGTTTAATTACCTTCATTACTTCACTCTTATTTGTTAAATCACAAGTAATACCATTTTCGATTTTTTCTCTATGTGAACGATTTTGAAACATAGGAATTACATGAAAGCCCTGCTCTAAAAAATATTGGCAAGCATGACGTCCTGTGAAGCCATTTGCACCAGTTATTAAAAGGCTCGCATTTCTTTTCATCGTAAAAACCCTCCTTTTTCTAACATTTGTTTCACCTCATGTTTTGTAAGTAAGTCTTGTTGAGAACTAAAACTCTTCACATCCACAAGCGGATAACTAGCATAATATTCTTGAAGTCCTTCTATAGGAATAGTCGGTAGTACCACAAAATAATTTTGATCAAAACTAATACTTGTTTTACTCTCTACCTCAGATAAAAGCATTTCACTTAATTTTTCACCAGGTCTTATCCCTACCTCTTTTATCTTCACGTTTTCTTTTTTTGAATCTTCAATCAATATTATTGCTAAATCCGTTATTTTACATGCTGGCATTTTCATAACAAAGATTTCTCCTCCTCTTCCTTCAGATGCTGCTTTAAATAACAATCCAACAGCATCTTCAATGGTTAAGAAAAATCTAGTCATATTTGCATCGGTAATCCCTACTTTTGAAGATTGCTTAATTTGCTTTTTAAAAAGCGGTACCACACTTCCACTCGTTCCTAAAACATTTCCGCCACGAACACAAATGAATTTTGTTTTCTTCGTTTGCACATTCGCATGAACCATTAATTTTTCACCAATTGCTTTTGTCATCCCATACGTATTTGATGGATTGGCCGCTTTATCAGTTGAAACATATATAACTTTCTCAACTTGATTCTGGATAGATGCTTCAATTACATTTTGCGTACCATGTATATTTGTTTTTATAGCTTCATAAGGATAATATTCACATACTGGAACATGCTTTAAAGCTGCAAGATGAAATACACAATGTACACCTTGGCAAGCATATACTAGTTGCTCTTTATCACGAATATCTCCAATAATAAATTTCAATCTCTCTTCATTTATAAACTGTTGCTGCATTTCAAACTGAACCGTTTCATTCCTTGAAAAAACTCTAATTTCTTTCGGTGATTTTTCTAATAGTTGTTTTATAAGTTCATGTCCCCACGAACCTGTGCCACCAGTAATTAAAATTATTTTATTAAGCATTCCTTTTCCTCCTACCATACATTTCAATTCAAATTGTATTTATTAAGGTTATTGAATTATTTTCAATTGATTCAAATCATAATCGTCGTTTGTTACATTTAATTGACAAAATAAAAAAACAGAAACTATTTTTTAATAGTTTCTGTTTTTCATTTCACTTCTTAGCAATTAGATTTTCTTTATACTGTTTGAATGATAACTATATTACTGGTTTAAAAAACACCGCTCATTTATTTCTTATGCTCGTAATAAAATAAAGTGAAACTTTAATTAGTGGGGATTTTGTCCATCCCCGACTGATTATTAGTTGAATCAGTCGGGCTTTTACGAGCAGCCCCACCCTCACCTAACTTCTTTGCTTTAGCCGACTTTTGAGATGGGAGTCTTACTGCTCGTTAATAGCGAGATAAATGGAATGATTCATAACCAATACCACATTTAAACTCATAGAAAAGGGAGGTAATGGAATGTACCAAAGCAATTCAAACAATACATCTAAAGAATTCTCAAAAGCACTCCCTCTCTCCCTATTCGACGTGAAAAACGAGTTACAACAAAAAAGCGATCTCATCTCTTCTGTTACCATATATAAATTAACGAAAGAAGAGCAACTTATCATCGATAAAATTAAAGCTCAGACAAAAGAACTAAATAAAAATAACGTCACAAGAACACGTGCATACTACCAATTTTACATTCAATATCCAGAAATACATTGGGCACTACTTGGGCATATCGTATCACGTAACGGTGGCTGGAATATGACAGATTTAAAGGGAGATTTATATACGAGGCTTTTATCCGAGAAAGATCAAATTACATTTTTCTCTTTTTTAGAAAGAGGAAATTGGCTCATTTTCCAAGATGTATATCCTCAATTTTTACTATATGAGCAAAGTGTAAAAAAATCAAAAAAGCTATTTCATCTTCTCACTCACTTAAATGTTTCTACATTTATGGAAACAATGTGGAACGATTTTTGGAAAACAGGTAACAAAAAAACATTAGCGATCGCAACTATTATTAATGAACAAAACTACTTAGAAAAAAGAGTTATTCAAAATGCACACTTTAAAAAGACTGTATTAAATAGTATTGGATTTAAACTCTTTGATTTTTTTCAGTTTAATCATATCCTTTTCCCATTTTACGAAAATGATAAAAAGCAAAAAGTATTACTATTTGGTGATACAATGAAACATTTCACTTCTTTGCATGAACGAATTTCACTTGGAAAACGGTTGTATTCATTGTTATTTCGGGATACACATATTTTATCTCAAATAATAAACTGGGTCCATCACCATCCACATACAGGCTCAAGAAAAGATTACTGGCCTCATTTATTTTCTAGTGTAAATGAATCTTTTTCACGTGAGTTTTATAAACGCCGAATAAAGAAATGCCAGTTACGTAGTGACGCGTATCGTATATACAGCCCTGCACTCATCTATGCATGGCGGGATATGAAACATGAAGAAGTTGAAAATGAAGATTGGTTTAACGATTGGCAAGTTGTAAATTATTTAGTTGATAAGGAGGAAAATATAAATGGAAAAATTACAGAAGACTACTGCAAAACACTCGAAAAAATTGAACTCGCAATTCTCGCAAAGAAAAATGTCCTCCTTCGAGAAGAAGAATGATTTTTTAGCATTATTAGTTACAGTCTTACTTTCTTCTATTATTGGAACTTGCTTAGATGCTTTCTTTGTGCATACACAAATATATTCCTTTCCAGTTAGACCTTTCTCATCTATATTTTCAGTTAACATAGGCTTTACGTTGTTTGTGCTACCAATTTTAACAATCATTTTCATACAAATTTCAAAAACATTATCTGCAGTTTCTAGAACTATATTTATTATTTTAATAGGGCTTTGTGCTAGTATTTTTGAACAAGTTGCTGAGCGGTTAGGTTTATTTGTACATAACGGGAATTGGCATCATGCTTATTCTTTATTTGGATATATCATTTTCTTTTCTCTTATTTGGAAATTATATACTTGGATGCAAAAATAAAGAGACCGTTATAATAACGGTCTCTCCTTAAGCATAATCTTCAGTCACTGCTACTGAACGACTTTGAAGGCTTTTTGATCGCAAACGATATGCAACTACTTTCTTCTTATATTGCTTTACTACATCAACGTGTTCCTCGTAGCTATATATAGAAAATCTAATCTCTCTTTTTCCTTTCTTCGTCTCCATGACTATCGGTGTACCATTCCCTTGCGGCGGAAAATAATGTTTATCTAAAAATAAAGCCTCGTTAAATTCATGAATAACTTGAAGTTTCATTTCTCCTTCTATACTTTCCCCATCTACCGTTACAGTAGTATTTTCCTCATCAAGTTTTTGGTGTAACTCAAATCTACTAATAATTGATTCTACAACAGAAGTTGGCATACTAGAAACTAGTACTTTAAGAGCACCAAAAATAAATAATGTAACTATAAACCATGTTGTCATTTTAATCATCTCCATTACGCTCTAAAATGAGTAGTGTTATGCTCCTTATTACGATTCATTAATTTTCAAAATAAAAATTTCACTCCATAAGGTACTAATATACTAATAAGTATCCCTGTTACAATCATCGTTACCGAACCGATAGTTGCCTCTTTCTCTCCTTCTTTCACTAGACGGCTCACACCAATAATATGTGATGCACAGCCCATCCCCACTCCTTTTCCAATCGTACTTGTTATTCGGAAAAACTTAAGTACTGTCGGTCCGATAATAGCACCTGTTATTCCTGCAACAACTACAAAACTAGAAGTCATAGATGGAATGCCACCAATTTGATCCGCTAATGAAATGGCAATAGGCATTGTCGCTAATTGTGGTAAAGTTGTTAATATAAGTTCCTTATCTATATTTAAAATTCCACCAATCACTACATTCATACTCGTTAAAGCCACTATACCTATCACTACGCCGATTAGTATCGCTAAAAAGTTTTTCATAAGTATCTCTCGCTCTTTAAATAGAGGTATGGCTAACGCTACAATTGCAGGACTCAAAAAACCTGAAAGAATGTCTCCCCCATTTTCCTTATACTCATGATGAGAAATACCAAATATCAAAAATAAGCAAATCATAATTGCTGTAACTGTTAATACCGGTAACGTAAATGGAGACGTAAATTTTTTATATAACTTTGTCGCCAATAAATAAATTACTACAGTAATAATAATTAAGACCATTTGAATCGTGCACCTTGTCGATTTTATTTTTTTGATGTTACTAATAATTGACTTACATACCCTGAAACAATCAATGTTACTACCGTACTTGCAACTACTAAAAGGAATATAACACTCCCCTTACTTAAAAGAAAAGATCCATATTCCATTAATCCTGTTGTCGAAGGAATTAGAAATAACGGTAAAAATACTATTAACTTTTCTGCCCCTACCTCAAACCACTTTAATGGAAAAATACGAGTAGAAAGGAGTAGAAACAATATTAACATCCCTATTAAACTTCCTGGCATCGACAGATGGAATACTCCTTGAATCCACGTACCAGCTAAGCTAAACACATATAGCACGCCTACTTGAAGTAAAAGCGTCACGTACTTCATTTCTTTCCCTCATTTCCATATTACGCTTCACTATTATGAAATCTCATTTAATGTTTCCGCAAACCTTGTAACTCCAAGCTGAATTTGTTCTACATTCGCTCTGCCAAAAGTAAATCGGACATATTCACTTTTCGAACCTAGGACGCTTCCTGGGACAAATGCTACACCATTTTGTATAGATTCACCTAGTAAATGATATTCATCAAACGTTCCTTGCACTTTGCACCATAAATGTATTCCGCCCTCAGGAACAAAAAATTCAATCTGATCCCCTAATATTTCTTCAAGCTTTCTAATTAACTCATCTCTTCTTTGTTTCAGTTGTCCACGAAGCAACGTAATATGCGTATGAAAATCCTCAGATTCTAAAAATTGGTTCGCTACCCACTGTGTAAATACACTATGACCGAAATCAACTTGCTGCTTCGCATCTGCCAATCTCTCAATTACGCGCGTGGGGCCAATTACCCAACCAATACGTAATCCTGATGCAACAATTTTTGATAATGAGCTCACATAAAGAACATTCCCATTTTGATCCATCGATTTCAATGTTGGATTCACTTCTCCATTAAAAGAAGTCAAACTATACGGATCATCTTCTACAATCGGTATACCAAATTCAGAAGATAGTTCTAAAACCTTTTTACGTCTTGCCAATGAAAGTACCGTTCCAGTTGGATTTTGATAATCCGGATTTAAAAACACCATACGAATGCGATGCTTTTTGTGCAAATCGATTAAGTCATCTGGATTCATACCATGCTGATCAACTGGTAAACGGAATATTTTTAAACCTGCTGATTTAAACATCGGAAGTGAATAACAATAGGAGGGATCCTCAATTGCAATCGCATCTCCAGGCTTTAACAAACATTGAACGATAAGATTAAGTGCTTGCTGAGCTCCAGATGTAATAAGAATAGAGCTTGAATCTGCTTCTATTTGTTTATATTGCTCGACATGTGCCGCAATGGTTTTTCGCAACATTTCATTTCCAAGCGGATGGTCATAACCGAGATTTCCCATAAATGTTTTCTCCGACAAAATTGTTCGAAATCTATCACTCGGAATTAAATCTGATGACAATTCACCACTCGCTAAATTGATTAAATCATCTTTTTGTGTTTCCGTTCGAATTTGTTGAACAAGTGGTACATTAGGTAAGAACGATCCATCCTCAACGTACCTACCCCAGTTCGGTATTCGTTTATGTGACACACCCCATATATCTGTATTCACCCGAGTGCCGCTTCCTTTTTTCCGTTCTACTACCCCAAGTGATTTCAATTCCTCATAAGCAGCTACGACCGTACTCCGGTTCACTTGTAAATTCTGTGCTAACATACGCTCGGAAGGTAATTTTCTATCAGAAGGGAATTCACCGGTAGAAATGCCTCTTTCAATGTAATCAGCAATTTGTTTATAAACTGGTATCTTATCTTCACGATTCGGTTGCCATTCCATTTAGTTCCCTCCTCTCCAAGCTGGTGCCCTGAACTCATTAATAACAGTATTCACTGCAAAAATGGTATTAATCAAGCGCATGATTTAAAAATGCCTCTACCGTCACATTAAAGCTAGTAGGCTGTTCTAAATAAGGCAAGTGCCCACTATTTTTCAACTCAACGAAGGTCACGTTTCTCAGGTGTTTTTCAAATTCTCTCACATACTTTTCCGGAACAAAATAATCATTCTCTCCTCGTATTATTAATGCAGGACATGCAATGTTAGAGAGGTATGGTCTTTGATCGTAATCAACTAATTCAGCGAATAGCCTTTGAATATGCGTCGGATGAATCATTTGTAGGGATTGATGAAATCCTCGGACAATTGCATCATTATCTTCTACTCCCATTGCTCTCAATAACGTATCAGCCCAAGTTTTCCCTTTATCCTGCAAGCTAAGTAAATCATATACTTCAAGTCGTTCTTTACGATCTGCCGGTTCTAAATAGGGAAATGCATTTACAACAATTAAGCTAGAAATAAAACGTGGATATTGAATAGCAAAATCGATACCCACTCTAGCTCCTTTTGAAAGACCACAAATTGTTACTGATTTTAGCTTTAAATGATTACATAACTCATATAAAACATTTGAATATTCTTTAAAACTAATTTCCATCCCTTCGGATTTCCCATGCCCAGGTAAATCGAGTGAGATTACGGTCCATGTCTTCTTGAAGTATTTTCTTTGATATAACCAATTATTCGAATTTCCTCCAAGACCGTGTAAAAACAATATGACAGGACCCGATCCTTCTATATTGTAAAAAATCTTTCGATTCTTATATTCAAAATACATATTCATCACCTTCAGATGTAGCATCACATATTTTTATCTTTGAATGAATATATCCAAAACGGTTCTCTTTCTAACCACTCAACTGTGCCTGAAATACCGTCTTCATACTCCCTTTCCAGCTCATCCACTTTAGTTGTAAATTGTGATGCATGTGCTCGTAATGCTTCCAATTTTTTCGAAACATATTTTTTCACTTCATTTTTAAAATCTGGAGGTCCTATTTCGTCTTCATGATTTTTCGAAAAAGCTACAGCATAAAAGGCTGGTCGTTTACTTTCCGAAATATTAGCTAAGACCTCTACTACTGCTTCCCCTGTTGCATCGTGATCCGGATGAACTGCATACCCAGGATAGAAAGAAATAACTACAGAAGGATTCAATTCTTCAATACAGTTTTGAATCAAGCTTCTTAATTTTCCAGGCTCTTCAAATTCAAGAGTTTTATCACGATATCCCATCATACGTAAATCTTCAATCCCTAAAATATTTGTAGCTCGCTTTAACTCTTTCTCTCTAATTGTATATAAAGATTCACGAGTTGCAAAAGGTGGATTCCCCATCGCTCTCCCCATTTCACCAAGTGTTAAGCAAACATAGGTAAGAGGGACTTTCTGCTCCGTATAAGCCAAAATTGTGCCAGCCACACAATACGACTCATCATCTGGATGCGGGAAAACAACTAAAACATGGCGCTCATTTTTCATCAATGCATTAACTCCTTCATCATATACACACTCTATAAAATAACGACCGCATACCAAGTAACTCCCACAAGAAGCCCTAAAAGAAGAATGATATAGATAGCAGATAAGTTTTTTACATTCCTCTTTGTAGACTTACCGTAATTCTCTTCTACATTTCGTGCGACTAGTACGGTCCCAAATAGTGATACAACTACAATAATAACAACTAGTGAAATCGCAAAACTCATTGTCTTCCACCTCTCTAAGGCCAGTCTATTTTAAAGCATGAATAAAATACTACCTTTCTTCTCTTATCATAATAGAAGTTTGTAAAAAACGGACCAACCACTTTTGTGTTTTTTTGCTCATCCACTTTAAAAATAAAAAGCAACTGCTCACTTAGGACCAGTTGCTTTTTTACAAGGCTACTTATATTCATTTTCAATTAAAATTAATTCGATTTAAAAGTTTGGTCTTTTCATAATGAAACATTGATTGAGATAGCTCGAAAATTGTTCCATTTACAAGATAAACTGTATTTTCAATAAGAAGCGCTGGATCACCTTCATTTAGTTCTAAAAGCTTTGCATTTTCTTTATTTATTTTTTCACAACTAATAACTTTATCGGCAAAGCCAATATTTAATCGTAAATCCTCAATGAAATAACTGTATACAGAACTTAATGCTATTTCTTCATTCAAATAAGGAATGATATCTTTTTTGAAATAACTTACTTCAATAGAGAATGGTTTCCCATCTACAATTCTTACGCGCTTCAAGAAATATAACCTAGTTCCAATCTCGCATTGCATCCGTTCTACTATCTCTTCACTTGCCTCTATTACTTCAATCTCTAGCACTTTCGTTTCAATATTTTGTGAAACGAGATTTTTCGTTAATCCACGTAAACTTCCTAAATTAATGTAATCTGTTACAGAAGTTTCACGTAAAAACATACCACTACCTTGCACTTGAAAAATATAACCTCTATTCACAAGCTGACTAATTACTTTACGTATCGTATTACGGCTTACTTCAAATCGATTCATCAACGCTTCTTCTGTAGGTAATTTTTTCGTTTCATTAAAAAGCCCATCTCGAATGTTTTGCTCTAACACATCTGCAATTTGTTTATACTTTGCACTCATACACTTTCTCCTAAAATACTCTTTTATCTGTTATAACTCTTCTCCTCTCGTTTCGATCACATGTTTATACCAATGAAACGAAAGTTTCTTCTTACGTTTTAAGTTATCATTATGATCGACAAAAATAAAGCCATATTGCTTTTTATATCCATTTAACCAACTTAATAAATCAATAACTGACCATGCATAATAACCTTTTAAATTAATTCCCTCTTGAATTGCACGCTTCATTACTTTTAAATGCTCTTCAATAAATTTAATTCGCGGAACATCTACAATTTCTCCGTCAATGATTGGATCTTCATCACCAAGTCCATTTTCCGTTACATACATCTTTATGTCACCGTAACGCGCTTTCAACATATGCAATCCATCTAAGAAACCTTCGGGAGATATTTCCCACCCCCATTTGGTATATGTTTTATCATCCATTTTTACTGTTCGATAAAAACCATCGAAAGAAGGATTACCTGGAGCAAGTGTTGAGTTTTCTCGAGAATGCTCCTCGCTCTTTATATCCATATCATATCTTTCTACTCGTATTGGCTGATAATAATTCAAGCCAATAAAATCATTTTTTTCAGCATTTTGTTTAATGATTTCTAATTCTTCAACCGTCCAATTAGGAGTCCACCCATTTTCCTTTAATTGTTGTACAACATAAGACGGATACTCACCTTTTAAAACTGAATCGTAGTACCAGTACGTTTCATATTCATTCGCATGATTTGCTGCTAGTATATTTTCTTTTTGATCATCCACACTATAAGCAGGTAAGAAAACATGTGTAATCCCAATCTCCCCATACTGTTTCAGCTGCTTGTACACCGCAACTGTTTTCGCATGCGCATAAAATACATAATGAGTCGCTTGAAAATACTTTGGAACATCATTTTGTATTCCTGGTGGATGTGCACCTTTTAAATAGCCTAATCCACAAAACATTACTGTTTCATTAAAAGTAATCCAATGTTTCACTCTATCACCAAATGCCTTAAAGCAAATTTCTGCATACTTTACAAAAGCCTCTGCTGTTCGTTTATTCGTCCACCCACCATCTTTTTCTAACGGTAATGGTAGATCCCAATGATATAAAGTCGCAAACGGTACAATCCCGTACTTTAAACATTCATCAATTAAATTGTTATAAAATTCAATTCCTTTTTCATTTACCTCTCCACCTCCAGTCGGCAATATTCTCGCCCAAGAAATCGAAAAACGATACGATTCCAATCCCATCTCAGCCATTAAACGAACATCTTCCTTATATCGATGATAATGATCAACCGCTATATCACCATTTGTTCCATCGTATGTTTTGCCAGGAATTTTTGAAAACTCATCCCAATTCGTAACACCTTTTCCATCCTCATTCCATGCACCTTCTACTTGATAAGAAGCTGAAGCAGCCCCGAATAAAAAATCATGTGGAAACTTCATAATATATACCTCCGTTTCATTACAATAAATCAAATTCATTACTACATATAAAATTTATAGGTACAAATTTTATATGTAGTAATTATAGCTTAAGTTTCGATTTTTTTCTATCATGAACGTACGATATGTAAAGCTATATTTGATGTTAATTTTTAGAAAACAAAAAAGAAGCGATGTATTTCATCGCTTCTTACTATGACAATCTTTACTCTTTTACAAGTGACTTATTCGCTCTTATAACTTCTTCATAAAGTATTGGGGACCATTTTTCATTTATATAATCTTGAATTACCCAGCCCACTCTCATAGGATTCTTTTGCTTCATATAGTTTGCAATTTCAGGATTTATGTAGGACGCATAATAATATGGACTATTCCATGCTGTACCACCAGAAGACAAGCTTGTAAAATTAATATATAGATGATTACAATCTTCACTGTTGTTAATCGTTTCATTTATCGTATCTTTAATAGATTTTACTTTCTCATCATAACTCACTTTATATTTATCTTGTACTGTTACATTTACATTTTGATTTACAGTTGTCGTAAACGTCTCATTATCTGGCCAATAAAAATTATTATATCCTCCAGATTCATTACTACCACTGTATCTTTTTAGTAGCACAATTTTTCCTCGAGCATCTCCAAGTCTTATATTCCCTTCTGTTTTTAAAAAGATAGGATCAGGAAAATATTTTTTTTCAAACGTACTACTAAATGAATCTTCTGCCCCTTTCATATCCTCATACTCTTTTTTTAAAGACATAATAATCGTTTCACTTGGATTATCTTTTAAAAATTGTTTCGCTTCATTTATAAATTCATGCAATGTTACATAAAGATATAATGGCCCATGATGAAGAACTATCGTATTATCATCTGTTAAACGCCCTCTAATATCAAAAATTCTAGCTCCGTGATCCATTTGGTAACGAAAATTATATTCTTGCGTCATTCCCCATACTTGCTTTATCGGATTTTGCAACTTGAACGTTCCACTATCATGTGTTCCTGGAATTGAAATTCGTGCTAACGGTACGTTATCGGGTATAGGTTGCATCCATTTTGACCAGTTTTCAAGCCCATTACCAGCGCTAGCAGCAACTGCTTGCTTATCATTGAAAGCAAATACAAATGTGCTAAGTATAGTACTACATATGAATAATTTCAAAATAAACTTCTTATTGCTCATTTTTATCCCTCTCTTTTTCTGTTTTATATCAAACTTATTGAATATAATATAAGCTACTTAATAAATAATGTTTCATAAATATGGAATATTGCATAGAAGTAAAATTTAAAAACATCCACATATTCTCATCTCAATGCATTAAAAAAATTTAATATCCCTTTTCACTAGATAAATTATAGTAAGCAACAACTCGAACTTCAATGGGCTTTCATATGCAATATTTCATATTTGGGTCCTACATGATATAAATAAAAAACTTATAATGATTATTTATTCTATACGTGCTAATATACTTATATTAAAATATAAATACATATCTTATATACTCTAAACTACATTACTCAACAATTAAAACTTAATTTTTTATTGGGAGGATTTACAATGAAATTATTAAAAATAAAACATATAATTCCTTTATCTGCGGCAGCAATTACATTCGTATGTAATCAAGGTGTAGCTGAGGCTTCCACCATTCATACAGTAAAAAAGAATGATACACTTTGGGGTATCAGTAAACAATATGGAGTTTCAATACAATCTATTAAACAAGCAAATAATAAAGGAAAAGATCAAACTTTTATTGGTGAACAGTTACATATTCCAGGATCCATGAAATCAAATGAGGTCACTGTTCATCAAAACGACAAACCTAAGAACATCTCTGGACAAATTATTTATCAAGTACAGCCGGGAGATTCATTAGAAATTATAGCAAAGCGTTACAATGTTACCGTTCAATCTATAAAACAAATTAACAATACAGTCGGAAACAAGCTTTATACAGGACAACATTTAAAAATCAATTCAAGTATTTCAGAAAAAGAAAAAGACTTAATGGCACGCTTAGTTACTGCTGAGGCAGGTGGCGAATCATATAAAGGAAAAGTAGCGGTGGCGAAAGTTATCTTGAATCGTGTAAATGCAAATGGTTTTCCAAATACAATAACAGGTGTTATTTATGAACCTATTAAACGCGGATATGCATTTACTCCTGTTACCGATGGTAGAATTAATCAGCCTGCAAGCGCAGAAGCAAAAATGGCAGTAGAAGAGGCTATCTCTACAAATGGAATACATTCTGATTGGCTTTATTTTTATAATCCAAAAACTTCAACAAACAAATGGATTACGACACGTCAAACAGTAGCGGTAATCGGTAACCACGTCTTCGCTAAATAAAACTATAATTCTCTTCAAATTTATGCACTTAACAACTATTTCCAATGATTAGCAGACCTCTTTACTTAAAAGGTCTGTTTTTTTTATATGTAAGATTTTATTAATCATATGACATAGTGATCATTTAAATCTATTTCTTCTTTCAAATAAAAACATTTGTATTTACTCCACCACTCAGAGAAATTAAAAAAGCATCAAGTTCAAAAACTCCCTCTTTATTAATAAAAGCTATTTCTTAACTTCATAAAAGTGTTATACACTAAGAAAATAAAAAACAAACTATTCGTTAGCAGGTGAAAGAATATGTATGATGTTACAATTATCGGAGCTGGAGTAAGTAGCATCTTTATGGCTTATTCATTAGCCCAAAGTAACAAAAAGATTTTAATTCTTGATAAAGGTAAAGCGCTAAAAGATCGCCATTGTCCTTTAGACCAAGGAAAAGTGTGTAATTGTACTACATGTGATAAATATTTCGGATTTGGTGGTTTAGGAAAATCTGAAGGGAAATTTAATTATACAAATGGATTTGGTGGCGAACTTGAGCAAAAAGTAGGTAAAAAAGCTTTTATACAACTCATGGCTGAAGTAGATAAAATTCTATGTCAGTTTGGCGGAAGTTCGGTTTCAAAATATTCTACAGAAAATCTAAATCTCACTAAGAGAGCTGAAGCGTGTGGTTTACAAATGCTCACAACAGAAGTAAGGCATCTTGGCACTACACTTTCAAGTAACATTTTTCAGCAGCTCTATGAATTTTTACTTAACAAAATAGATATCCGATTTCATATAGATGTACAACATGTCGTTAAGCAGCAAGACCATTTTAAAATATCTACAAATCAAGGAACTGTCCATTCTAAGCAATTAGTATTTGCAACTGGGCGTTCTGGAACGGATTGGTTAAAAGAAATGTGCTCTTCCCTTAAAATTGCACAGGAACAAACCCGTATAGATTTAGGTATTAGGGTAGAGATGAAAGAACATCAATTACGTTCTATATTAAAAGATACATTTGAGACGAAACTTTCTTATCAGCATGAACATTTCACGGCTACTACTTACTGTATGAATCCAAAAGGACGCATTATTCGAAAGTATGAAGAAGGTTTAGTTATGCCTGACGGTCAAAATTTTCGAGAGCAAGGAACTGGCACTTCTAACTTAAATTTCACTTTATTTATCCCGCGCTATTTTCCAACTCTCAAAGAAGCAAATGTATACGCAAGTTCAATTATTAAAAGCATTAACCAAGGACGAGATCGGATTGTTATACAGCGTTTAGAGGACTTAATAAAGAAACAACCTACAGCCGAGAACAACATGAAACATAATCGTATACAGCCTACACTACACGGAGATTATGGAGATTTGAATAAGGAAATCCCTCAATTATATATTGAAGGACTCAAAAAATTTTTATTACGTTTAGAACAATTTATCCAAGAACCTATCGATAAAGATACTTTATTATATGGAATTGATGGAAAGTTCTATTCTCCTACAATAAAAATCAATAACCATTTTGAAACAAGTATGAATGGGCTATTTTTAATTGGAGATTGTTCAGGCGTCACTCATTCATTATCTCAAGCAGCTGCAAGTGGTCTGTATGTTGGAAAATATTTATCAGGTATTTAAACTTTTTAATTAAGATGCCAGTCAAATGTTTTAAGTTTCACCAACACTTTACTTATCTAATAATAGCTTTAACGAAATTATTATCCCTCCCCCGCTGATGATTAAGCCACAAAGAATCAGGATTTTACGGGATATATTGAAAACACATGAAAAACTACATTCTATATAGAATGTAGTTTTCTACTAATTAATATAACCGTTTTCTACTAATTAATATAACCGTTTTCTTCAAGCTTACTTTTCTGAAAATTTAAACTGGTTGAATGTCAATAGTTTAAAAATCATCTATTCATTTTCACTTTCATTTGTTCGATATTTTGTAACATCGCCGTAGTGTTTAATATGTTAGGATGTCTATAAGTATTTTTTACTACAACTATGACTTTTTCTGCTCCGTTTCTAAAAAAATTAGATTTATGTTACTTCGCTTTAAAATTCTCCATTATATGTATATGAATACTTCAAATTATTACCTTTAGAAAAATATAATCTAAATGGTTCACCACACTCTAATAGTTATAAAAATATAATATATAACATTAGTTAAATAAATTCTATAAAGAAGGTGTAAAAATGAAGAATAAAATAAATTTACAACTGCAAAATATAAGCTTTGTTATAATAATTGCTTTAGCAGTATGGTTAAAAACATATCTTATTACGCGATTCAGTTTTGATTTAAAAATTGAGTCTTCTACACAAGAACTTATTTTGTTTATTAGCCCTCTCGCTGCATCGTTAGCATTTGTTGGATTAGCATTATTTGCAACCGGTGAAAAGAGAAATTATATAGCGCTATGTATTAATCTCTTATTAACAATCGTACTTGCTGGGAATGTAATGTTCTATGATTTTTATAATGATTTCGTTACGTTACCAGTACTTGGACAAACATCAAACTTCGGCCAATTAGGCGGCAGTATTATAGAAATATTGAACTACAAAATTATACTCGCATTCGTAGACATTATTTTCTTCTTTATTTTATTAAAAAAGAAAGCAATAGTCTTTAAAACAGAACGTGTAACTCATTCTGCACGCTTATTATATTTTCTTTTAACAATTGGTGTATTTTTTGCAAATCTACAGCTTGCAGAAAAAGAACGACCTGAATTATTAACGAGATCCTTCGACCGCGTAATGCTTGTGAAAAATTTAGGACTATACACTCATCAAGTATATGATTTAACACTACAAGTAAAAGCTGGATCCCAAAAGGCACTTGCAGATAGTAGTAAATTACAAGAAACTGAAAACTACGTAAAGGCAAACCATAGCGAGCCGAATCCTAACATGTTTGGTGCAGCTAAAGGAAAAAACGTAATTGTCGTTACTCTTGAATCCTTGCAAACCTTTTTAATAGGTGCATCCGTCAATGGTCAAGAAGTTACACCGTTCTTGAATGAATTCATAAATGAAAGCTATTACTTTGATAACTTTTTCCACCAAACTGGTCAAGGAAAAACATCAGATTCTGAATTTCTAATAGATACATCGTTGTATCCATTAAATCGAGGAGCTGTATTCTTCACGCACGGTAACAACGATTATACTGCGACTCCAGAAATTTTACGTCAGCAAGGCTATTTCACTACTGTATTCCATGCGAATAACGCAACATTTTGGAATCGTAATATCATGTACTCTGCTCTTGGTTATGATCGTTACTATAATGAACTTGATTACAAAATTACACCCGAAACAAATTTAAATTGGGGATTAAAAGATATCGAATACTTTGATCAATCAGTAGATATATTAAAAACTGTTGATCAACCATTTTACGCTCGTTTCCTTACTTTAACAAACCATTATCCATTTACGTATGATGAAGATACAAAATTCATTGAACCATACAACTCTGGTAATGGCGTATTTGATCGTTACATCGTAACAGCACGTTACTTAGACGAATCAATCAAAAAATTTATTGAGCGTTTAAAAGCCGAGGGAATGTATGATGATTCTATTATTGTGTTATACGGTGATCATTACGGCATTTCTGAAAAACATAATCGCGCAATGGCACAGTTTTTAGAAAAAGATCAAATAACAGAATTTGATACTTTAAATTTACAACGCACACCTTTATATATTCATATCCCTGGCCAAACAGAAGGTCAAACTATCTCAAAGCCTACGGGACAAATCGATATGAAACCTACTATTCTAAATTTATTAGGGATTGATACTACTAACGATATCCGTTTTGGCCATGATATGTTTTCAGATGAATATACCGGTTTTGTTGTTTTACGTGATGGTAGCTTTATTACAAACAAGTATGCATACAAAAACAATACTTTCTATGACCGCATAACAGGTCAAATTGTAGATTTACCAAAAAAAGAAGCACAAGCACTCATTAACCGTGCACAAAATGAGTTACGAATGTCTGACAAAATTATTGAAGGCGATTTATTACGTTTCTCAGAAAGTAATAAAATTAAAACTGGAGAAGTAAAAACTAAAATTAAAGAAACTGAAAAGTAATCTATATAAAGAAAGGGAGCAACTCATTACGGTTGCTCCCTTTTCCCCTCTTATAACACATGATGCAATTTCATATAAAAAACTTGATATATTTTACTTTTATTCTACGCTTGTTTCTAAAGTTAAATCTGTATAGGCATTATCATCACCTATATTTAAGATTACTTCACATTGACGTAATCTCAATTCAAAGAGCGTTATAGGATCATGATAAACTTCAGGGTTTAATTTCATTTTATGCAGTTTATCTTGTTTTTCTTTTATTTCTAAATGAGTGTTTTTTACAGCTTGTTCCAACGAGCCAAATGGATTTCTAAAAAACATATTAATATCCCGCTCTTGTGTGTTTTCAAATAGCTCAAACTGCAAGAAAAATTTCTTCATAATAGAAGCCGTTACATCGGTATAATCTTCATTTTCTAAATACTGTTTGTATTTGTTATATAGCATAGCTTTATTTTTAGGAAGAACTCCAAATAATTTACCGGCACTTTTCAGTAAAAATTGTGCTGGCGTAAATCGGCGTAAAATATTTACTTCTTCCATTTGTATTCTAGTTGTCATTCTATCAGTATCTCTTCGCCAGTCATCAATTACTTTAAAGTCACATTCTAACTGTATTCGATTTTCTCCAAATAAAGAATTAAGTCCTTCACTGGTTTCTGCTAAGTACAATTGACTTTGAAGGAGCTCGTTATTAGAAGCCGCAATCCAATTTTGCATAGAGCGAGCAAGATTAGGTAATACAGTTTGTTCTAGATATTGTTGCACCCTTTCATTCATCGCTGTATTTAGTTCAATATCAATGTGCCCAAAATCACTTTCTTCACTAATTAAATCGGAACAACTCTGCAATAGTTTCGGAATATGTTCTGTAAGATCATTAGTAATTTCGTTTTTCATTGTACGATATGCTTCTGTAATTAAATGAATTTTTTCCTTCTCAAAAGCAGTAAGGTTATTAATACAAGCATTTAGTTTAACTAACATATCTTCATTCCAATTAATAGAATCCACTAGATTATTTTCCCTCTCGACACGTTTATCCAAAAGATATGTAATTGTTTTTCGAATGAAAAACAATAGCTTTTCAGTACGTTCTACATCGATATTTTTATGGTTAAAGTTAAAATGAATAAACTCAGTTAAATCGTTTAGTTGTTTACTATTTGTATATAACGAAGAATAAGGGAAAACTCTTGCATTAGGGAAATATGTATTTATTCTCACTTGCGTATCTTGTATAACTCTTTTTGCTTCTGCTTCATTGTAAATGTTATCGATTTTATTTAATAAGAAATGAACTTGTAGATTTGGTGTATGTTCTTGGATACTTAATAGAATGTCACGTTCTTTGTCAGTAAAAGGTGAATCCGTATTCAATACGAATAATAATTCATCTACAGAGTTTAAATATTCAAACACCTCATCTCTCGCGTCATTGTTCCTATTAAAGCTAGGTGTAACAACGAATGTAAGTTTATTTTTACTTAAAAACCTGCATGGTAATTTAAATTCAACACACGCTCTATCTCTATATGTTTGACGATGTAGGGACATCATGTTATGGAAATCAGAGAAATTCTCAGTTGTTGTAATTTCCGAATCTGTTATAGCGTTAATTTCTGTATAAGCGTCATTTTTAAAAACAACTACATTTGAGATTGAGTTTTCTAATATATTTTCTCCTAAAATAGAGTTAATAAATGAAGCTTTTCCGTTCCCTGAAGTTCCAGTTACTAATAGGCGATTTGTTCTTAAATCTGCAAGCTCACCAACTAACCAGCTAAATCGGTTACCCATTTCTAAATCATGTTCTTGTGCCCAGTGTGTAATAGATTCAAAAAGATGTAAACTATACTCTAAGCCATTCACATGATTAATAGAATATGACAGTAGGTCTTCTGCATCTTTTATATCCGCTGAATCTATTTTAGAAGGAAAAATCTCATCCCATGCCAATACTGCTGCAGATGGAAATACAGCATGAGAGGGATTGACTACCTTTAACCAATTTGTTAACAGGTTTGGAATGATATCGTGTAATTGTCTAAGCATATATTGACCTTGAATTAATTCAAAGTATGTTTCTTCGTAAAGAGAAGAAATTTCGTCCCATATATCGGACGAATGTATTTCGATATGTATGAAAAATTCATTTATTGTGTTGAGCCATAATAAGTAATTTTGTTCATCTTTATAGCTGTGCCAAAGTGATGAAACAATTTGCGTAAATTGTACTTGATCTACATTATTTAATGTAACTAATACTTTATAAAAATAGTCTGGTGAAATATTTTTAGTAAATCCTTTATCGATATATTCTTTTAGAACCTCAAACCACGGATAAGATTCTGTTCGAATTAACTCGTTCACAGCAAGCTCTACTGCACTATCAAAATCTTGCTGTTCTTCATAAAAGGAACGAGCAATTGTTGTGACGTTTGGATAATCGGGATTTAAAGAAACCGCTTCTTTTATAACAGCGAAAGCTGAATCAAAATTATTTTGCTCGATGTAAAGAGACAGTAATTGCAGCACAATTTCGGTCATAAGTATTTTGTTATCAGTAGTAATGGAAGTATACACATTTTCAGCAACTGATAATTGGTTAAGTTCGAAGTAAGCATCCGCAATATTTTTTTGTGCCCATGGTGCTAGTTCATTACTAACTTTCTCCCATTTAAAAATAGCTGCTTCAAAATCTTGATGGTGATAATAAAATTCACCTTGTGCAAAACGAATATAAGATCCATCAGAAATCTCATTTTTTTCTTCGTTTACATAAGCTTCTCCAAGTACTTGAAGAGGTGGGTGTGTTTCATTCTCCATTAGGAATGTTTCATAATACATCTTTTTTATTAATTGTTTTTCTAATCTCATCTTTTCCCCCACTATATCTCGAAAATACATTTTTGAGATATGTCAATACTTTTTTGTATGTATGCTTTTTATCTTAACAAAGAATTCCTTTTAGAAAATTTCATTTTCCTTTCATTTTTCAAGTAAGATTGAATTTTTATGAGAAAAGTTTCAGTTTTTTTTCAATTCCCTTTCAGTTGTGAAACAACATTAAATGTTCCTAATAACCTAATAACACTATAATATTCCACATTATATTATCAGGAAAACTATATATATATTACATTATAAAAACAATCTATAACGAATATATATGCAAGATTCCCTTCGCTAATAAATAAAAGAAATCATTATAATATATTTCTCACATTGTTTTCCTTTGAAATATTTCAGTAGTTACGTAATTAAATTCCATTAACCTATATAAATAACTAGTCCAAAAAAAATCTATATGCATATCATGTTATAGTAAAGAATTCAGGAAATCCTAAAAAGGAGGCATTTTCATGTTTGAAGATAAATCTAAAATAAATTACCCATATGAATTTACTGAAACTACAACAGTCCCTCTAAAAAACCCCATCAATAAAACTTTCAAAAACGGCTCTGGTACACATAACTTCCCAATTAAAAAGCATTATAAAGAGCAGGTTTTATATACTGAAAAAATTAATAATAATAAAAATAAATAACTGTATAGATCCTTATAACAATTAACCAAATAAGAATCTATATTTGGCCATGCATAGTTATGTGTTTAATAATGTAGAAATCCTTATTATACAATTTACGTACCTTTAAAAAGTGCTGATATACGGCGCTTTTTTATACATAGATAATAGAAGCACAAAAAAGGTATGGATATTTTCCACACCTTTTTTGTGCTTTGCTATTTATAAATGGAGTAGTACGTCCATGTTTATTTTACCTAATAGCACTTTAATGGGCCTTCTAGAAGAAATAAAAGCTAGTTTAATGAAAAAATAAGTTTCTTAGCCAATGCACCTGCCCCTACCAGCAGAATTTTACTGGTAGGAGTCATTGGATTGAATTTATATAATACCTTGAATATTTTGCGTCTATTTTTTCTTAAGGGGTATTTATTCGGGTTACTTATTAGATTATCAATTATATTCCTTCCGATTCCTACTTTTTATAGGTCATTATTGCTCTATTATATATATTTGAAAATTTACTAAGCGTTGTTTCAAAGCTACTTAGTTTTCATAAAATATTTTTTGTTTCCGTTGGAACGGATAGGCTTTAATCTCATCTGTATCTAAATTTTCATGAAATAAATGAATGGCTATAATTTGTCTACAATCGTAAGTATGATAATAATATGTTCCGGACTCCATACACATTACGCTTGTATAAATGGTATTATCTAATGCACCTTCTTCTGTTATTACTCCGCCTTTAGGAACCTCGCAATTTGATAAGATATGAAAAAGGGCCGATACTCCCTCTTCTTCACTATCTATACCTTGAATGTTTTGTTTGCCATATGCTGCTCGCACAAACCTTGATGGCGGGGTGAAATCCCCTGGAAGTCCCATTGAACCTGAGCCCTGACCAAAAGCACTTAATGGTACATTACTCCACTCTGTTGGCGCGAATGGCTGCGATTTAAGGCCAATATATTGTCTTAAATTTTGTAAATGCCAACTAAACTCCGGACTATTCGTCATCACTCCTAGTGGGTTGTCATACATTTTTAATCCTTCATTTGTTGGCTCCAGTACAATGCAATCTCCCCATTTATCCGCTAAAATCCAATGGAGTGGCGGCGTAAGTCCTAAATCCGGTAATGGTATATCCAAAAAGGTAATGCTATCTACAGATTTCTTTAACTCTTTGACAGAATTGAATTGTGTGAGACTCCAAGTCACAAAATCAAATGGAGCCAAATTCGTTTTGTTATTATCTATACTTTTACTATAAGTAGCGAATCCTGGAAAATAGAGTGTTGCACATGTCATACCTGCTTCATTTACTCCGTCCGCCATAATGACCCTTCCTTGATGATTAATCCCCATTCCGACCGTAGCATGTTTCGTATTAATGATTTCACCAGTTATATTATTCCACTGGTAATGTCGAGGAATGATTATTACTTCTTGATTCAAATCTAATGTAAAATCCATCGTTCTTGCAAAAAGGTGCTGACCGTTTTTTGTCTGTAATGTCAAACTAGTACACATAAAGAACACCCCATTTTATGGTTTTATATACACTTTACATAATTCTGATAAATCTGTAAATTAAAACCCCTTTCCTTACAAAAAAATGAGGAAGCACATATAAATTACAAATAGGTTATCTCTAGTTTATAAATGAATTTTTAAAATATAGTTGCAAAAGAATTATATTAAAAAGGAGCGACTTGTTACTATCGCTCCTTTTTATTTCTCTCAATATTTTATTAAAATAACTGTAGAGAACATTGCTATTACATATTTATTTTAACACATATAAATAATACTAGGCACTTTCAAACCGTTTCAAATAACTAGGAACGAACTTTTTCTCTTTGGACATTAATCCTACATAACCCTCTTAAACATCTTCTCCAACTCATAAGTAGAATGATGCACCAGAATCGGTCTTCCATGCGGACATGTGTATGGATTTGTTGTTGTACGTAGTTCTTCGAGTAAAGCGAATATTTGATCGTTCGTTAAATATTGATTTGCTTTAATTGAAGCTTTACAGCTCATCATAATCGCTGCTTCTTCGCGTAGTTTTTTTATGTCTACTTTTTTCAGTTTTACGACTTGCTCCATCATTTCATCAATGATTTCTGTTTCTTGTCCTTTTGGGAACCACGTTGGATGCGAACGGACAATAAAGGATTGATGGCCGAATTGCTCTAAAAATAGTCCGACTTTTTTTAGTTCTTCCAGCTGCTCTTCGACACGTAAAAATTCAGTAAGAGATAAGTCAATACGGTACGGTACAAGTAGTTCTTGTACTTCTTGCGCTACTCTTCCTACTTTATCACGGAAATATTCATAATTGATACGTTCCTGCGCTGCGTGCTGATCAATCATATATAACCCATTATCATTTTGAGCGAAAATATATGTTCCGTGCATCTGTCCAATTGGATAAAGCGGCGGTAAGTCATTACCGTTCATTTCAATCTCTTCTATCTCCCCGACTTCTTCTTCCAATTCCTCTAATTCAAAATCGTCATCGTTGCTAGTCCATTCCTTTTCCTCTCGAACCGTTTGTTCTATTACCGGCTTAGAGGATGGCTGCCAGCTTTGCTCTTCTCTTACTAGTGACTGTGGTGGTTGCCATTCTTGCTTCGGCGGTTGCCACAGTTGTGCTGGTTGTTTTACAGTCGTTGTTTCTTCTTGTTTCTCATCCATTCCTGTTGGTAAAACGATGTTAGGCATAGATGATTCTCTCGGTTTTGTATGCTCAAACTTGAACTGTTCTTGCACACTTTCATCTTTTTCTTTTTTCTTCGTTGTTACACCAGCATCTGGAATGAGTTGTATTTTTTTGAATGCAGCTTGCAATGTTTCTTCGATAAGCTTTAGCAATTCTTGTTCTTTACTAAAGCGTACTTCTAATTTTGCTGGATGTACGTTGACATCAACAAGCATTGGATCCATTTCAATTGATAAGAAGCCGATTGGGTATCGTCCGATTGGCAATAACGTATGATATCCTTGCTGAATTGCTTTCATTAATACGAAATTTCGAACGTAACGGCCATTTACAATCGTTGACATATAGTTACGCGACGCTCTCGTTACTTCTGGTAATGTTACATAACCTTTAATTGTAAAGTCTAGAGACTCAGCTTCAATCGGAATAAGCTTCTTCGCAACTTGAATGCTGTAAATCGATGCAAGTACTTGTCTTACATCACCGTTTCCTGATGTATGAAGCAATTTCTTTTCATTATGAAACAGTTTTAACGATACTTCTGGATGTGACATTGCAATACGATACACGATATCTGTAATGTTCCCAAGCTCTGTATGAATAGTTTTCATATATTTAAGACGCGCTGGTGTATTAAAAAATAAGTTTTGTACAGTAATATCTGTTCCTTTTCGGCTTGCCGTTTTCTCTTGTTTTATAATGTCTCCACCTTTAATACTAAGGTGTGTACCAGGCGCATCACCTGTGCTCGTAATTAATTCTAATTCACTCACTGAGGCAATACTCGGCAGGGCCTCTCCGCGGAAACCGAGCGTTCTTATACGAAATAAATCATTTTCATCTTTAATTTTACTCGTTGCGTGTCGTTCAAATGCAACGATACAATCTTCTTCAGCAATACCATCTCCATTATCGATGATGCGAATCTTCGATAATCCAGCTTCTTCTAAGTGGATTTCAATAGATGTACTATTCGCATCGATGGAATTTTCCACGAGTTCTTTTACAACTGAGGCAGGGCGCTCTACTACTTCCCCTGCCGCAATTAAGTTAGAGAGTTGATCATCGAGTTTGCGAATTTTCCCCATCTACTTACTCATCCTTTCTTTAACTTTTTCTGCAAGCGATACAGTTCGTTCATCGCCTCTAAAGGTGTCATATCAAGTAAATCAATTTTTTTAATTTGCGCAAGTACTGCCGTTTCTTTTGGATTTAGCACAGGCTTGTCTTGATTTTTCGAAGACTGTTCTCCTCCAAAGAAAGATAGTTGTGAATCTTCTTCAGTCTCTTCTTTCTTTTCTTGTATTTCTGCTGGTTCTTCTTTTACAACAACTGGTTCTGGAGCGACTTCTGGCACTTTCACTTCTACTCGTTTCGGAATAACAATTTCTTCCTGTCCTTCTAGTTGTGCTAACACTTCTTTCGCGCGAGCGATTAAGCTCTCTGGAAGCTCGGCAAGTTGAGCAACGTGAATTCCGTAACTTTTATCAGCCGCTCCATCTTGAATTTTATGAAGGAAAACTACTTTTCCATTCTCTTCAATTGCTGAAACATGTACATTCTTTAGTTGGTCTAAACTTTCTTCTAACACTGTTAATTCATGATAATGTGTAGAGAATAATGTTTTCGCACCAATTTGGTCATGAATATGTTCAATGATTGCTTGCGCAAGTGCCATACCATCATACGTAGATGTACCGCGTCCAATTTCATCGAATAAAATTAAACTTCTCTCTGATGCATTTGCAATTGCATTTTTCGCTTCTAACATTTCAACCATAAATGTACTTTGACCTGAGATTAAATCATCCGCTGCACCAATTCTCGTAAAGATTTGATCGAAGACAGGTAATACTGCTTCTGTCGCTGGTACAAAACAACCAATTTGTGACATAACAGTAACAAGTGCTAATTGTCTCATATACGTACTTTTACCAGACATGTTCGGTCCTGTAATTAAAAAGACATCCATCTTCTCCGGCATAATACAATCATTCGGTACATACAATTTCCCGTTCAATACTTTTTCAACGACAGGATGACGACCATCTTTAATAAAGATTTCGCGCTTATTTGTTAAAACAGGTTTTACAAACTGCTCTTCTTCACTAACTGTCGCAAAGCTTTGCAGTACGTCTAGTTCACTAATTACTTTCGCTAAATGCTGTAATTTCGGAATGAATACTTTTACTTCTTCGCGAAGTGCTGTAAATAAATCGTATTCTAATTGTACAATTTTCTCTTCTGCTTCTAAGATTAATGTTTCTTTTTCTTTTAGCTCATCTGTTATGAAACGCTCTGCATTTGCAAGTGTTTGTTTACGCTCATAGCGCCCTTCTGGAAGTGCTGCAAGATTAGCCTTCGTCACTTCAATATAGTAGCCGAAAATACGGTTGTACCCAATTTTTAATGATTTAACCCCTGTAATATCACGCTCTCGTTTTTCAAGCTCAGCAATCCACGTTTTTCCGTTTTTACTAACGTAACGATATTGATCAAGCTTATCATTATAACCATCTTTAATAATATCTCCATCTTTAATAGAAAGCGGTGGGTTTTCTTGAATACTTCTTCCCAGTAATTCAGTTAAGCTCTCACATGGATCTGCACCTTGAATTAACCTTGCTGCATAAGCATTATCTAAAAGACTAATCGCTTCTAAAATAGCTGGTACTTGCAGTAAAGAACGTCTTAATTGTAATAAGTCCCGTGCATTTACATTACCAAATGCAACTTTCCCTGCTAAACGCTCTAAATCATATACTTCTTTTAACTTTTCTTTTAAATCTTCACGTAAGAAGTAATCATTTACAAACGTTTCAACCATTTCTAAACGCTCTTCAACTTTTTCTTTCTGGATAAGTGGACGTTCCATCCACTGTTTTAACATACGCCCACCCATAGCCGTTTTTGTTTTGTCTAATAGCCATAATAATGAGCCTGTCTTTTCCTTCGTGCGAAGAGTCTCTGTTAACTCTAAATTGCGTTTTGAATGCACATCAATTTTCATAAATTGATTCGTGTAATAAATTTCTACTGGTTGCAAGTGATCTAACGAACGTTTTTGTGTTCTTATCACATAGTTAAATAAGCGTCCAATTGCTTTAATTAATTTTGCTTGGGAAACACTTTTCACAAGATGTTCTAATCCTTCTGGAATAGTTGTTGCATCTTCATACGAAATCGTCATTTTTAATGTTTCAGTTAACTTATTTAATTCATCTTTTGAAAATGTAGAATCTACAACAATTTCTTTTGAACCAGTCGCATACACTTCTAATAAAATATCTTCTACTGAACCAGTTAATAACGTCACTGTATTTTGTCCAGTCGTTAAGTCATTACAAGCTAGCGCATAAGATCCATCTTCGAAATGTGTTAATGCTGCTAAGAAGTTATTCTCCTTCTCGTCTATTGTACGCCCTTCCATCATCGTTCCTGGCGTAATTAGTTGTACTACTTCACGACGTACTACACCTTTAGCTGTTTTTGGGTCTTCCACTTGCTCACAAACAGCTACTTTATATCCTTTTTCAACAAGTTGTTCAATATAATTTTTAGCTGCATGATGCGGTACACCACACATCGGTATACGTTCACTACTACCACCATCTCGGCTCGTTAATGTAATTTCAAGTTCATGAGCTGCTTTAACCGCATCTTCAAAGAACATTTCATAAAAATCACCTAATCGGAAAAATAAAAAGGCATCTTGATAGTCTGCCTTAACCTTTAAGTATTGCTGTATCATAGGCGTATATTGCGTCATGTCTTTCCTCCATAATTCTTACATAATAATCTATATTCATATATGTCACACTTCACGGACATCCATATCTCCTATTCCAGGAGTCTTTCCTCATTATAGCACATTTCATAAGGAATCATGTTCATGCAGAACCACTTATGTACTGTAAAAAGCTAGGAAGAACTTCTCCCTAGCTTTCTCTTACTCTTCTTCTGCATCGACGATAAAGTTCGGATCTAATTCTTCAAACTCATCATCATCGACTTGGAAATCCTCGTCTGATTCTACGCAACCTTCAGGATTTACACTTACACAAATTTTCGTTTCCCCAACTACTTCTGTTACAAATTCACGTTCTACCGTCACAACAATTTTATTACCATTTGGCGATACAAGAGCTTCTAAACAATTTGGCGGCTGAATTACACGAGCGATAATTTCTAAATCGTCACCAGAGAAGTTTTTATCACGATACCCAATACTTACTTCATCATTGTAGTTAACACGTTCTGTTACAACTTCAGTCTTTGTGTTTCCATCAAATGAATACCAAGTGTTTACATCATAGAAACCTTCAATTTCCACATGTTTTCCATTCTTTCTCGCTTCGTACGAATGGTTAATTACCCAGCACCCTAAAATACTTGTTGGCTCATTATTCGATTCACATGTATGCGTTGACTTTGTATACTTACGTCCTTTTCCAACCACTGCTTTTGTAATAATCTCTCTAAATTCGGACATTCGTAACCCTCCTCAATCACTATTCACTTAATCATATGCGTGACAATAGCGGAATGTGTCATTCTTTTTTTTGAGAAGAATTTCCGATATAACCCACTAAAAAAAGAGATGTCAATAAGACATCTCTTTAACAACCACAATTTCCTTTTTTACTTTCTACTGCTGCACCAGTTTCACCCTTCAACACATCGCCGCCAGTTGAAACTAATATTTCATCTGTTACATTGTTAGAAATGGTACTAGCAACTAGCTGTAGTAAGTCATTTACATACGTTTGTGAAGATTTAAACTCCTGTACAACTGGGATATTATCTAACTTATCTTGAAGTGCATCAATTTCAGCTTCTACTTTTTTCAAAGCTTCCCATTTCCCATAATGTTGCAAGTTTACTGCTTGTTTTTGCAAAGCTTTTATTTCATCAATTGCTCGCTTTACATTTTCATTTTTATGAATTTGTGCTTCTGCTCGCTTAAAGAAATCGACTTCTTCTGTTTCAGAGATCATTTTCGCTAATTCTTTCGCTTGCTCAACAATTTCATCTTTCGTATATACTTTCATCTATTATTTCACCTCAATCGGCTCCTTAACCAATTCCCCGTTAAGAGACCAAGTTTTTGCTTCCGTTATTTTTACTTTCACAAGCTGACCAATTAAAGATTTTGAAGCAACAAAGTTTACAAGTTTATTCGTACGTGTATATCCCGCAAGTACTTCAGGATTATTCTTACTTTCTCCCTCAACTAATACTTCTACAATTTGACCTATATAACGCTTATTCTTATTAACTGCATATTCATTCACTAGTGTATTTAAGCGTTGTAATCGCTCTTTCTTCACTTCCATCGGAACATTATCTTGCATTTTTGCAGCTGGTGTACCTTCACGCGGAGAATAAATAAATGTAAATGCCGTATCAAATCCTACTTCACGATATAACGACATCGTCTCTTCAAACTGCTCATCCGTTTCATTAGGGAAACCAACGATAATATCAGTCGTTAGCACTGCATTCGGAATTGTTTCTTTAATTTTTCGTACAAGCTCTAAATAGTGTTCTCGCGAATATTTACGCGCCATAATTTTAAGCATATCTGTACTACCAGATTGAACCGGTAAGTGGATATGTTCTACTAGGTTACCACCTTTTCCAAGAACATCAATTAAATGATTGTCAAAATCACGTGGATGGCTTGTTGTAAAACGAATACGCGCGATATCGATTTTACGAAGTTCATCCATTAAATCGCCAAGACCATATTGTATATCTTCAAAGTCTTTACCGTATGCGTTTACGTTTTGTCCAAGTAACGTAATTTCTTTATAACCGTTCGCAGCTAAATGGCGAATTTCTTTAATAATATCTTCTGGACGTCTGCTGCGCTCTTTTCCGCGTGTATACGGTACAATACAATATGTACAAAACTTATCACAGCCATACATAATATTTACCCAAGCTTTAATATCACCACGACGTACTTTCGGAAGGTTTTCAATTACATCCCCTTCTTTTGACCAAACTTCAACTACCGTCTCTTTTGAGAACATTGCGTCCTTTAGGATATACGGTAATCTATGAATATTGTGTGTACCAAACACCATATCTACATGCTGATTTTTTTGCATAATTTTATTTACAACAGATTCCTCTTGAGACATACAACCACATACACCAATTATAAGATCCGGATTTCTTCGCTTTAATGATTTTAAATGACCAAGTTCACCGAACACTTTATTTTCAGCATTTTCACGAATTGCACAAGTATTTAATAAAATTACATCTGCCTCTTCAGTTGAAAAGGTTGGCTCATATCCAAGTGTTGTAAAAATCCCAGCCATTACTTCTGTATCATGCTCATTCATTTGACAGCCATATGTACGAATGTAAAACTTTCTTCCTTCGCCAAAATCGCGAAACTCTTCAGGTAGGCCAAAATCTCTTTCAATTTTAACTTCTTCTTTCCCACGCTTTTTCGCCAATTTCAAGGAAGGTGGTTGGTATACACTTTCAAAGTATTTACTATAATCTTTCTCTTCTTTTTTCGTAGAGGAATTTGCTTGTCGACTTGCTAATCGTTGTTGCTCGTTCATCGGTAATCTCCTTTCACCCTTAACTATACACACACTCTGTAGTCCATTTTAATGCGCTTAGACCCATCTCAATGATGTTAGATAGCATGAGAGATAACTTGCCCTTTGAAACTTGAGTAATCGATCTAATCATCCGTAAGAATGAAGTCTTCCCCACACAAATAGACATTCCCTTTTTTTTATTTCATCTTGTCCTACCCAAAAGTATATTGCTTTATCCCTATACACATTATCATAGTATAGAGCCTTTAGCCAACTTTAACGAAGAAGGCTGCTTATCCTATATTTCATTTCACAGTTAATGAACATGCTATTTTTATACAACGATTTATATATTATTTTATCATTCTGAATTTTCTAAGTAAACAAATCTATTAATTATTTTTATTCACTCAAAAAGAAGGTTACCAAGCGGCAACCTTCTCTCCGATCATTACATAAATTCAGCAACAAGCTCATCAAACATTTTCTGATCCATATTCAAATCAGCTTGCACTAAAGGTTTTTCACTATAGTCTTTTACAAGCTCTTGGTAAGAAGGCTGCTTTGTGTTTTGATAAATTAAACCTGTTACTAACCCGTTCTTTTCCATTAATGTTTGCATAGCCATCATGCGGTTAGATGGATCATATCCTTCTACTGTACTTAGTTTCGTTAAATTCTCTTTAAACCAATCATAAGTATTTACTTTATTATAAGTAACACATGGACTAAATACATTAATTAATGAAAAGCCTTTATGGTTAATACCAGCTTCAATAATTTGCGTTAATTCTTTTAAATCACTTGAAAAGCTTTGCGCCACAAATGTCGCACCAGCTGTTAAAGCCATTTCCATAACATTTAGTGATGGTTCAATTGAACCTTGTGGTGTACTTTTCGTTTTAAATCCAGCTTCACTACGTGGTGAAGTTTGACCTTTTGTTAATCCGTAAATTTGGTTATCCATTACGATGTACGTAATATCAATGTTACGACGAATAGAATGGATTGTATGTCCCATACCAATCGCAAAACCATCACCGTCACCACCGGATGCAATAACTGTTAAATCACGATTTGCCATTTTCACACCTTGTGCAATTGGAAGAGCACGTCCGTGAATACTATGCAAACCATATGAATTAATATACCCTGAAATACGACCGGAACAGCCGATACCAGAAATAACAGCTAGCTCATCTGGATTTAAACCAACGTTAGCTGCCGCACGCTGAATCGCAGCCTGCACCGAGAAGTCTCCGCAACCTGGGCACCAGTTTGGTTTTACACTGTTACGAAAGTCCTTAAATGTTGCCATTTAATACAACCCCTTTTTTACATTCGTTGTAAATCTCTTTCGGCAAGAATGGATTTCCATCGTATTTTAAAAGACTAGAAATTTTCTCGCCATTGCCAAGATTCATTTTCATAATGTTAGCAAGCTGACCAGTTGCATTGTTTTCTACTACTACAACACGCTTCGCTTTTTTCACAAGTGGATCGATTTCAGCTGTTGGGAACGGATGAATTAAACGTACATGGGCATGGTTTACTTTCATTCCTTCTTGTTCTAAACGCTGCATTGCCTCTTCGATCGCACCACGAGTTGAGTTAAAGCCTACTAACAATACGTCTGCGTCATCATGCTTAGCATTTTTGTAAATAGGGGTATTAAACTGTAAATTCGCCATTTTACGGAAACGTTTGTCCATTTGATCTTTACGATTTAACGCTGATTCAGATGGTTTACCCGTTTCATCATGTTCTACACCTGTAACATGGTGAATACCATTTTTCATACCAGGTAAAACACGTGGTGAAATTCCATCTTCTGTTACTTCATAACGCTTGAAGTATGCTTTATTTTCACGTTCTGGTAATTCTACTTCTAAATCAAGCTTACCACGACGAATTTCCACTTTATCTAACTTAAGTGGTTCTACTGTTTGCTTTCCTAAAGAAAGCTGTAAATCTGTTAAGAAAATAACAGGCACTTGATATTCTTCTGCTAAGTTAAACGCTTCTACAATATCATAGAAAGCTTCTTCAACTGTACTTGGCGCCATTACGATTTTTGGAATTTCACCATGTGTTCCGTAAATCATAGCCATTAAGTCAGACTGCTCTTGTTTTGTTGGTAAGCCCGTACTTGGACCACCGCGTTGTGTATCAATGATAACTAGCGGTGTTTCAGTAATACCTGCTAAACCAATTGCTTCCATCATTAAAGAAAGACCAGGACCAGCAGATGCTGTTAATGTACGAACACCAGCGTAGTTTGCACCGATCGCCATTGTACAAGCTGCGATTTCATCCTCAGTTTGGATTACTGTTCCGCCGACTTTCGGTAACTTTTTAATTAAATATTCCATAATTTCAGATGCAGGTGTGATTGGATATGCAGACATAAAGCGAGCGCCACCAGTTACCGCACCAAATGCGATTGCGTCGTTTCCAATCATAAACATGCGTTTCTTACCGTCAGCTTTTTCAAGCTGCATCATGTTTACTTTCTCACCAAGCAATTCTTTCATGTATTGAGAGCCGCGTTTAATTGCTTCCATATTCTTTTGAACGACTTGCTCTCCTTTACGACCAAAGATTTCTTCAACAACCTCTAAATAAGCTGTTTCGTCTAATCCTAATACCGCACTAGATGCCCCAACAGCAACCATATTTTTCATTAAAGATGTGCCTAATTCTGAAGCGATATCTGTAAACGGTATCACATATAGATTTACATCTGTATTATCAGGTATTGTCGGATTAAATTTCGCATCCGCAACTACAATTCCGCCCGGACGTAGTTCGTGGAAGTTAAAATCAATTGTTTCTTGATCAAAAGCAATTAAAATATCTAAATCATCTGAGATCGCGCGTACTTCTGTTGTACTTACACGAATTTTATTATTTGTATGGCCGCCTTTAATACGTGATGAGAAGTGGCGGTAACCGTATAGGTAATATCCTAATCGGTTTAATGCAATACAGAAGATTTCCCCTGTACTTTCAATTCCTTCACCTTGTTGGCCTCCAACTTTCCATGAAAGTTGACTAATCATCTCCTACACCCCTTTTGGCTGCATTCATTGTAGTGTATTTTTTTACAGTATTAGTTTAGCATTTTTTATGCAAATAAACTACAATGGACGCAAATTATGCCTCTTCTGTTTTCCCTGAATCTTTAGTATAATGCTATTTCGTTTACCATTCTAGTATTAGGTCTTAAAAAAATCAATAAATTCAAGTGAATTTATTTTAACTCTTCCGAATTATTAAAATATAATTTTTAGAACGTTATACAGTCAACAAAATTTTTATACAAAAATCGCTCTACAGTTGATTCATTATACTTTTTACACAGTTGATTAATTATATTTTCATAATCCCTATATACTTCTACACCTACAACAGTTTCTAAAATCCCATCAAAATCAGAACCGAATCCTATATTTTTTTCTCCACCTAATGAACAAATATATTCCACATGCCTTAATATATCTGCTATATTCGCTTGTCTTTCATTCGTTAAAAACTGCGGTACGAAAGTAATACCAATAATGCTATTTTTCTTTATAAGGGCTCTTATTTGTTCATCGGTTAAATTGCGTGGATGCCCACAAAGTTGATAACAGTTTGAATGAGATGCAATTGGGTTTTTAGCAATTTCAATAACATCCCAAAAGCTTCTTTCATTTAAGTGAGACACATCGGTCCATAAATGTAACGTATTAAGTTCTTGTACAACTTGTCTACCAAATGTAGTTAAACCTGCTCCACGTGCCTCTAGCGCTCCATCAGCTAACAGATTGGCATAGTTCCATGTCAATCCAAAGGAACGTACACCTAAGCGATAAAACAAACGTAATTTCATCGCTTCTTTTCCAATTGCTTCGCATCCTTCTAATGTTAATAATGCTCCAATCTCGTCCTGTTTTAGCATGTTAATATCGTTTTTTGTCTGAATAAACTTCATTCCTGGTAGCGATAGAATTTCATTATGAAAAATATCTATCATTTGCAGCGCAACTTCAAAACGCTTTTCATACGCTACTGTTTCTGGTATATATATAGCAAAGCATTGTATACTTCCTTTTCTTTTCATTAATTGTTCAAATGTAATATGTAATTGTGAATCGTTTTGAAAGTCTTTTTTTCCCTTTGCACTCCATAACTGAAAGAGTACATCGCAATGTGCATCAAAAATTTTCATTTTCATTCCTCCATTACAAAAACAACCTGTTTGCATACATGCAAACAGGTTGTTTCAACTTAACGAGGTTCTACAATTAATTTTATCGCTGTACGCTCTTCACCATCAATCATAATATCTGTAAACGCTGGGATACAAATCAAGTCCAAACCGCTAGGCGCTACAAATCCTCTTGCAATTGCTACTGCCTTTACCGCTTGGTTTAATGCACCTGCACCAATAGCTTGAATTTCTGCTGTTCCGCGTTCGCGAATAACACCTGCAAGTGCACCAGCTACAGAATTAGGGACCGACGTTGCTTTAACTTTTAATATTTCCATTCCGCGTTTCCTCCTCGTTTCTATAAAAAGTAATAGCAATTATTTCACTTTAACTTATATTCACGAGGAATGGCACGTATTCCTGCTAAATTTCTGTAATTTTTCTAAAAAATTAAAATATAACGAATTCTCTAACTTTTTGTTAAAAATCAGTCAAAAAATGGCTGGTCATCATTAATTAAAATGCGCTCAATTTTCTTTGCTTTCCCTGTATTAGGATCCACATCAATTAACACTGCACTTAATTGTGTTCTACCATTCGTCACTTCAAAACGCACTGGTAAGTTCGTTAAAAACTTCTTCAATACCGCTTCGCGATCCATACCTAAAATCCCATCATATGGGCCTGTCATACCAACATCTGTAATATAAGCTGTTCCGCTTGGTAAAATACGATTATCAGCTGTAGGAACGTGTGTATGTGTACCTACTACCGCTGTAGCACGACCGTCTACATACCAACCTAACGCCTGCTTCTCACTTGTTGTTTCAGCATGAAAATCAACAAAGATAATGTTTGTACGTTTTTTTGCAATACTGATTAACTCATCCACTTTACGGAATGGACAATCAATTGGAGGAAGGAAAGTACGTCCTTGTAAGTTAATAACTGCAACTTCTGTTCCATTACAATTTACAAAGATAAGCCCTTTTCCCGGCGTTCCTTCTGGGAAGTTAGCTGGTCTTGCAAGATATTTTGCATCATCGATAAATTCAAATACTTCACGGTTATCCCAAGCGTGGTTTCCAAGCGTAACCGCTTGTGCCCCGCACTCTAAAAAGTTTCGATATATTTTTTCCGTAATTCCACGTCCACCCGCAGCATTTTCTCCATTAATAATTGTTACTGTCGGTGTATATTTCTTCTTTAATGCCGGTACGTACTGTTGAATCATGTCTCTACCAGGAGATCCTACTACATCCCCAACAAATAATATTCTCATATGTCTTACCCTTTCTATGTACTACATTTTTTATTACCATACTATAACCTTAAAGCTATTTCCTTACAACAGTTACAATTTATCTATTATAAGTTTCTTTCACTTGCATACTGCTCATAAATAATTTTCTTTATTTTACCCAATTCCAACACAAAAAAATAAAGTGGTGTTTCACCACTTTATTTTGCGTATTCCACTGCACGTGTTTCACGAATAACAGTTACTTTAATATGTCCTGGATAATCCAGTTCATTTTCAATACGTTTTCGAATATCACGAGCTAAACGATGAGCTTCTAAATCATCAATTGTATCTGGTTTTACCAGAATACGAACTTCACGTCCTGCTTGAATTGCGAAAGATTTTTCTACGCCTTCATAAGACTCTGAAATTTCTTCTAACTTTTCAAGACGACGAATGTAATTCTCAAGCGTTTCACTACGAGCTCCCGGTCTTGCAGCTGATAATGCATCTGCTGCAGCAACTAGAACTGCAATGATAGAAGTTGGTTCTGTGTCACCATGGTGAGATGCGATACTGTTTATTACAACAGGATGCTCTTTATATTTCGTTGCGAGTTCAACACCAATTTCAACGTGGCTACCTTCTACTTCATGATCGATTGCTTTTCCGATATCATGTAATAGACCAGCACGTCTTGCTAGTTTTTCATCCTCACCAAGCTCCGCTGCCATAAGTCCAGTTAAGTATGCAACTTCCATAGAGTGTTTTAAGACGTTTTGTCCGTAACTTGTACGGTATTTTAAACGACCTAAAATTTTAATTAAATCTGGATGTAAGCCATGAACACCCACTTCAAACGTTGTTTGCTCTCCGACTTCACGAATATACTCGTCCACTTCACGTCTTGATTTTTCGACCATCTCTTCAATACGCGCTGGGTGAATACGTCCGTCCTGTACTAGTTTATCAAGAGCGATACGAGCTGTTTCACGACGAATCGGGTCAAATCCTGATAGAATTACAGCTTCTGGTGTATCATCGATAATAAGGTCAATACCTGTTAACGTTTCTAACGTACGAATGTTACGACCTTCACGTCCGATAATACGTCCCTTCATTTCGTCATTTGGAAGATTTACAACCGAAACGGTTGTTTCAGCAACATGATCAGCTGCACATCTTTGCATTGCAAGAGATAAAATCTCTTTTGCCTTCTTATCCGCTTCTTCTTTCGCGCGAACTTCACTTTCTTTTACCATAACGGCAATTTCATGAGAAACTTCACTTTCCACTTTACCAAGAATAATTGCTTTCGCTTGTTCGCGGGTCAGATTGGAAATGCGCTCTAATTCTGTTTGTTGCTTTTGAACTAACTCTCCCACTTTGCTTTCCAACTCTTCAATCTGTTGTTGTTTCGCTACAAGAGATTCCTCTTTCTTTTCTAACTGTCGCTCGCGGTTATCGAGCGTTTCGTCTTTACGATCAAGGTTCTCTTCTTTTTGCATTAAACGATTTTCTTGTTTTTGTAATTCGCTTCTACGGTCACGAATTTCTAATTCAGCTTCTGTACGAAGTGTATGAATTTCATCCTTTGCTTCTAAAAGCGCTTCTTTCTTAAGTGCTTCAGCATCACGATTCGCTTCGTCTAGAATACGTTTTGCTTCATTAGCTGCACCATTAATCTTCGCTTCAGCAATAGACTTTCGAACAAAAAAGCCAACAACTGCACCGACTGTTGCAAGCAAAATGGAGATGAGTATCCAAACTGTACTACTACTCATGATTTCACCTCCCCTTGCTATGAATGAAAAAAGACTGTCGGCATGTACATTGAATTACAACGTACAGCAAAGACCGTCGTCCCGCTTTTTTAAGGGACTTTCTTCATTTCACAATTAAAATGTCATATTATTATTTCGGCAAGATTTAAGTCTTACTCCGAATATTACTTCTCTTCTTGAGAAGAGTATATCGTATATAAGAAAAAATATACATTCTCATTGTATCTATCGCAATTTTCATTGTCAAGCGTTGTCTACTTTTACTTTCTTTACCTTCAGCCCTGAATCTTATATGGATTAAAAAAACAGACGGCATATTATCCTGGAAAACCTTAGAAAATCCCAATTCATTCACTTAAAATATATGAATATTCCCCTTTACACATAGCCTTTTGGATAGAATAAATATTTTATCTCCAGCTATATACAACGCTTTCATAGTGGATTAAAAAATAAAAGACACGGGACCGTGTCTTTTATTTTTTAATCTTGACGAGTTGAATCTTCCGTGTCTTCAACACCAGAGTTTTCACCAATTCCGTGATGTTCACGAACAAAGAAGGCAATTTCTTCTCTTAAATCCGTATTCTCTTTTAAGAATTGCTTCGAATTTTCACGACCTTGTCCTAAGCGTTCTTCATTATAAGAGTACCAAGCACCGCTCTTTTGAACGATATCAAGTTCAGAAGCCATATCTAAGATTTCACCTTCTCTTGAAATACCTTCTCCGTACATAATATCAACTTCAGCAACACGGAATGGCGGTGCTACTTTATTTTTAACTACTTTTACTTTCGTTTTATTACCAACAATATCGTTACCTTGCTTTAACTGCTCAGCACGACGTACTTCAAGACGGACAGTTGAATAGAATTTCAACGCACGACCACCTGGAGTTGTTTCTGGGTTCCCGAACATAACCCCAACTTTTTCACGAATTTGGTTGATAAAGATTGCGATTGTTTTTGATTTGTTGATTGCACCTGAAAGTTTACGAAGTGCTTGTGACATTAAACGTGCTTGTAAACCAACGTGAGAGTCACCCATGTCCCCTTCGATCTCAGCTTTCGGTACAAGAGCTGCCACAGAGTCAATTACGATAATATCAACCGCTCCACTTCGTACAAGTGCTTCTGCGATTTCTAGTCCTTGCTCCCCTGTATCAGGCTGTGATAATAGTAATTCATCTATGTTAACACCTAATTTTTGTGCATATACAGGATCCATTGCATGCTCCGCATCAATGAACGCTGCTTGTCCACCTTGACGCTGTACTTCCGCGATTGCGTGTAATGAAACTGTTGTTTTACCTGAACTTTCAGGTCCATAAATTTCAATAACACGGCCACGTGGGTATCCACCTACCCCTAGTGCCACATCAAGTGCTAAAGAACCACTTGAAATTGTAGAAATTCTACGCTCCGCTTGTTCTCCTAATTTCATAATTGAACCTTTACCGAATTGCTTCTCTATTTGTTTTAACGCCATATCTAATGCCGCTTGACGATCGCTCATTCAAAATTCCTCCTTAACTAAATTGCTAATCTTATTATACCTATTTTCAATTCAATTTGCCAACAAAAATCGAACATTTATTCGTTTTTTTATTTTATATCGAATAAAACTAGGTTTTCCAACAAAAAAAACTAGAAGAAATTTATATCTCTTCTAGCTTTTTAAATAAATGATAAAATCCATATTTTGTAGAGCGTTCTCTAATTTGTTGACGACTTCCACTTAAATTAAGCGAGAAGACTACAGCTGGTTCATCTTTAATCACCAATCCAATAAATACTGTTCCTGGTTCTTTATGCTCTGAAGCATCCGGTCCTGCCACCCCAGTGAAACTAATTCCGATATCTGCTTTTAACAGTTCCTTTACATTTTCAGCAAGATAGCGAGCACACTGTTTACTAACCGCGCTATCAGTACGTAACACTTCTTCAGGTACATGTAAAATTTGTTGCTTCACATCATTTTGATAACAAATGACACCGCCTTTAAATACAGATGAAACACCAGCATTTTCTGTTACTTGATTTCCAAAAAGACCACCTGTTAAACTTTCTGCACACGCTAAAGTTAACCCTTTTTCCTTCAATAGCCTTATTGCCTTGTAATGAAGGAAATCTTGGTCATATCCGTAGAAAAATTCTCCTACTCTTTCTAAAATCAAATCTTCCACATGCTGAATCAGTTTCTCCGCCTCATCAGCATCATGATGTTTGGCAGTTAAACGTAATGTCACTTCGCCATCATTTGCAAGTGGTGCAATGGTTGGGTTCGTTTGTCCATCAATTAAATCTTGAACTTTCACCTCTAATTGAGATTCCCCAATACCAAAAAAACGAAGAACACGAGAATAAATATTTTCCCCCGTTGTAAACTTACATAAAAAAGGCTCTACGTAACTTATATACATCGGCTTCATTTCTTTTGGTGGTCCTGGTAATAAAATATAAACTTTTCCGTTCGTATTTAATCCCATACCAGGCGCCATACCGTGATCATTCGCAAATACAGTCGATCCATTTAAAACGAGCGCCTGCTTTTTATTATTCTCCGTAAATTCACGGCCTGTACGCTTAAAATAATCGCTTATCGATGTTAATGCCTTTTCATCATACACAAGCTCTTCATCTAAACTAGACGCTATTGTTTCTTTCGTTAAATCATCTTTTGTCGGTCCTAATCCACCTGTAAAAATGAGCATATCAGCTCGTTCTTCAGCCAATTCAATTGCCTTCTGTAATCGCTTGTTATTATCTCCAACAACAGTATGGTAGTACACGTTAATTCCGATTGAAGCTAACTTTTCAGATAAAAACTGGGCATTTGTATTTGCAATTTGTCCAAGTAATAATTCCGTTCCAACCGCAATAATTTCAGCATTCATCCCAATTCCCCCATAAACTTCTATTTTGAGTTTACAAAAGCATCTTTATTTTTCCAGAAATAATCCCATCCTGAAATAACGGTAAAGAATAATGCAATCCATATGAAAATATCTGCAACTGGAATATGAAGTAGATTTAACGGTACATCATGTAATAAGTATGCTGCAATCGCAATAATTTGTGTCCATGTCTTAATTTTCCCTAGCTGATTTGCTGCAACTACTTCTCCTGTCCCAGCAAGTACAAGGCGTAAACCTGTTACTGCAAACTCACGGCTTATAATTACAATAACGATCCAAGCAGGTACATATTGCATTTCTACCAATGTGATAAGTGCTGCCGAAACAAGTAATTTATCTGCTAACGGGTCAAGGAATTTCCCTAAATTCGTTACAAGATTATACTTTCTTGCATAATGTCCATCAATCCAATCTGTAGCCGAAGCAATAATAAAGATAAGTGCCCCTACTAAATGTTGAATTGGTAACTCTACATCACCAATTATAAATGAGCCCCACTCAAAGGGCGCTAACATAATTACCATAAAAATTGGAATTAAGAAGATTCTAGATATTGTAATTTTATTTGGTAAATTCACAGCTATTCCTCCATCATGTCAAAAACATTTGTTCATTGAAAAAAGTCATCGAAGCGATGACTGTTATTGCGCAGCTTGCCCTATCCCTTGGTTTTTTATCACCAATCTTTGGTGATATTCTTTTGCTGGATCTAATGGGAAAGTAACCACTTGGCCATTCAGTTTAATTTCAACATTCGGTGCACTTCCAATATTAAGCCGCACTTCTTTTACTGTTGATAAATCACGTTTTTCTGTTTGACCACTTTGTACTGTAGTGTTTAGAATTTCGTTACCCGCATCATCTTTAACATCTACATAGCTTGCACCCTTCGCTGAAATTTCCAGTTCTAATGTTTTATTATTATGAATTTCCAAAGTAGATACCTTACCACTCGTTCCAACTACCTTCACTTCTTGTTGTCCAGTTGGTTGCGCTGGTTGCTCTTCTTTCTTTGGTTCTTCTTTCTTTGGTTCTTCTTTCTTTGGTTCTTCTTTTTTTGGTTCTTCCGCTTTCGCTTCATCTTTCTTCGTATCTAACGGAGAATTTTTTGCTTTTTGAACCTCAATTTTCTCACTTTGAGCATTTGGAACTTGCCTATCATCTTTTCCAGTTAACGCTTGAATAACAAACCAGACTACCACTCCAAATGCGATTACTAACAACGCAATCAAAATTTTGGGCATATGATCCGCAATTGGCCATGATGAAGATTTTTGCATTGTTTCTTGTGTTTTTTGTCCAGTTGATACTTGTGGAACTTCACGTTTTTCAGACTGTGGTATCGTACTCTGATATTCCACAAGCAGTTCCTCTCCATTTAATCCAACAGCATCTGCATATTGTTTAATGAATGCACGCGCATAAAAAGCTCCTGGCAACACATCATAATTGCCTTCTTCAATCGCTACTAAATGGCGTTTTTGAATTTTTGTAATCTCATGCAGCTGATCAATAGATAAGCCTTTCGCTTCTCTTGCTTCTGTCAGCTTTTGTCCTAATTCCGTCACTACTAACACCTCAATATTTCTTTAAAAGTCGAACATAGAGAAATTGTTTTGCGTACCTTGCTCAATTTCATCTACTAAATTATATTGAATTTCTTCATCATAATCGTTACGCAATTCGATAATATAATCAAAATCATCCAATGTGTATTCTGACTGACTCACAAACACATCCGGATGTTCCACAACTTTCGTTGCAGGCAATCTCATGATTTCACGAACGAGCTGCCAGTGTCTTTCATTTGCACGCTTTGTCGACACAATTCCATCTAGTATGAAAATATTATCGTCGCTATACTCATCTTCAATCAATTGGCTACGAACAGTTTGCTTAATGAGAGTAGATGATACGAATAACCATCTCTTATTTGCACAAACACTTGCGGCAACAATAGATTCTGTTTTTCCGACACGAGGCATTCCTCGTATCCCAATTAATTTATGACCTTCTTTTTTCATTATCTCCGCCATAAAGTCTACAAGCAATCCTAATTCATCACGCACAAATCGAAATGTTTTCTTATCATCTGCATCTCGTTGTATGTACCTACCATGTCTAACTGCTAGCTTATCTCTAAGCTTTGGCGGACGATATTTCGTTACCGTTATATTATCCATCGTATTTAAAATTGATTCAAGTCTAGAGATTTGTTCTTGATTATCACACATAAGCAAAAGTCCACGTCGTGCATTATCTACACCATTAATTGTGACAATATTGATGCCAAGCATACCGATTAACGAAGAAACGTCACCAAGTAAGCCAGGTCGGTTTTTATGTATTTCATATTCAAAATACCATTCAATCATCCAAGATCACTCCCCTACGCTTACTTTACACCTACGTACTATATTATATGATTTCACCTTAATAGGGAAGCTAAATGTATAATCTATTCCTCCTAATTACTATACAAAAAAAGTAGAGAGGAGAAGCTCCTCTCTACTTTTACTTATGTTGTACAAACTTCACCATTAAATTTGCAATTGTATGTTGCTCTTGTTCATCAGCAACTTTCCAAAGCTCAGACAATAATTTTTCTTGATCGTTGCGCGCTTCTACTTCATTTGCTAAATAATCACCAACACGAAATGCCATATCTGATACGGCACCACCATCAAGCCCTTTTCCCCCCGCTTGTTCTAAACGTTCTCCTAAAAAGCTCTTCCACTGATCAAAATTATCTAACACTGACATGTTTAAGCACCTCACTATTTTAGTAATAGAATCATGCTTAATTTGTACAATTTCTTGTTTTTTATGTAAGAATTTTTTAGCAATGCCAACCGCCATTCACTCCGATAATTTGCCCCGTAATATAAGAAGCTCCTGGCGAAACGAGGAATGATACTGTTTTTGCTACCTCTTCGGGTAGTCCTATTCTACCTAATGGAATATCTTCAGCAATTTCATTTTTATCATCTTCTGAAAATACATTTAACATTTCTGTTTCGATCGCACCTGGCGCTACCGCATTAACGCGCAATCCACTTAGAGAAACTTCTTTCGCTAAAGCCTTCACATATGAATTTTGTGCACCTTTCACCATTGAGTATAGCACCTCACAAGACGCTCCTATTTGCCCCCAAATGGATGAAATAACAACAACATTACCACTCCTCCGCCCGATCATCGGTGGAAGCGCCATCGATAAAAGTCTATATACACTCTTCACTTGAAGCTCCACCATATAATCTAATTCTTCATTCGTAACATCTGTTACTAATCCAAATATACTCTTTCCAGCTGCGTATACAATAACATCAATAGGATGTTCGATTTGTCCCCACAATTTCTCTGCTCCATCGATAGAAGCTAAATTTGCTTGCACAGGAATCACTGCATCAAACTCCTTTTGTAACCCCCTTATCTTCTCTTCGCTTTTATTGTAATGAATATAGACTGTATAACCATCCTCGATTAACTGCTTCGAAATAGCAGAGCCAATCCCTCCGCTTCCTCCAGTTACTAATGCATACTTTTTCATAAATTCCCTCTCTTATCTTTTTATGTATAAATAATACCCTCATCTTACCATTTGGCAATAACCAAACGTTAGATGAGGGATATAGATACTGCGTTTTTTATTCACATATTACTTCATTTTTTTGGTAACACTTGGCAGACACTCATTTTCTCTTCAATTAATAATGTTTTTGCTGCTTGTTGTAGGTCTTGAACAGTTAATCCTTCTAACACTGTAAGAGCATCAAATAAACTAGATTCATTAAACGCATATCGTGTAAACTGATTTGCAATATATTCAGGTGAATTCAACGATCGTAAAAATCCGCCAATTTTCTTTTTCTTCACCCGTTCCAGCGCAGTCTCATCTAACTGATCATAATTCGTTTGTAGTAAAATACCTTTTAATCGCTCTGCCAATTCATCAGGGTGCTTCGTATCTCCACCAACCATTGCAAAACCGAAGTTATTTTCTTCTGTATAGTCATACGAGAACGAATCATCAATAAGACCTTCATTATATAAAGATTCGTAATGAACTGACCCTTTTCCAAATAAATAATCTAAAAGTAATGTAAGTGCAATTTCTTGTTTTAACAGAGCTTGCCCTTTTTCTTTTAAATTCGTTGCCTTAATACCAACTAAACATTTTGGAGTTTGAACAGGCATTGAAATAATCTTTTTCTTTTCATTTACTTCTTCTGGTTCCTCTTCAAAAGAGCGAACGATTTCTGGTTGATTTTCGTAATCTTTTTTCGCTTGATTTTCACGAACTAAATCCATTGTTTTTTCAGGATCAATCGCTCCAACAACAAATAATAACATGTTGCTCGGATGGTAAAAAGTCTCATAACATTCATACAGTAGGTCTTTTGTAATTTTACTAATGGACTCAATTGTCCCTGCAATATCAATTTTAATTGGATGTTTCACAAACAAACTATCGATTAACCCAAAGTATAAACGCCAGTCTGGGTTATCTTGGTACATTTGAATTTCTTGACCGATAATACCTTTTTCTTTTTCAACCGTTTTTTCAGAGAAATACGGTTCTTGTACAAAGTCTAACAACGTATTTAAATTTCTTTCTACATTTGATGTACAGGAAAAGAGATAAGCGGTTCTTGTAAAAGATGTAAAAGCGTTCGCTGAAGCACCTTGTTTACTAAACAATTGAAACGCGTCATGGTCCTCTTTTTCAAACAATTTATGCTCAAGGAAATGAGCAATTCCATCTGGTACACGAGTCATGTCTTCTTTTCCAAGCGGTACAAATGTATTATCAACAGAACCGTACTTCGTCGTAAATGTTGCAAATGTTTTGTTGAAGCCTTGTTTCGGTAAGATATATACGTCTAATCCATTCGGAAGGTTTTCATAATATAGCGTCTCTTTTAATTGCTCATACACAATTTTCTCCATTTATTCTCCCTCCGTTCCATGTAAAAAGTAAATTGTATCTAGTTCAATATTATTAGCAACTTTCACAATCTCTTCTTTCGTCACGCTTTCTATGCCCGTTAGCCATTCTTCAACTGGACGCGTACGCTCTGAAATCACCCCGTGATAAAGCATTTCAACAAAACCACGTGGTGTATCAATTGCCTCTAAGATTTGATTTTGAATTACACTTTTCGTTTGCTGAATCTCTTCCTCTGAAAAATCACCGCTTTGCATTGCTTTCATCTGTTCTTTAATAATTTCAACAGCTTTTTCAAAGTTCTTCGCTTCAATTCCAGACATAACGAAGAGCAAACCTTTATGACTTTCAAATCTCGATGCTGCATAGTACGCTAAACTATTTTTTTCACGGACATTTACGAATAACTTCGAATGAGAAAACCCTCCAAATAATCCGTTAAACAATTGTAATGCAAAATAATCTTCATCTTTATACGTAATGAATGTGCGATAGCCGATATTTAATTTACTTTGCTTTAGTTCTTGTTTTTCAACAATTTCTTTTTCTTCATTATTTCGTTTATGAAGAAGTACATTTCTCTCTTTCATAGCGCGAGGTGAAATCGAAAAATACTTATTTACAAGCTCCACAGCATCTTCTGAAATATCACCAATGATATATAAATCCATTTCATCTTCAGCTAACACTTTTTGATAATATTGATACAAACTTTCATTTGTAATAGAAGCAACACTTTCTTTTTTTCCATTTGCACTTAAGCGATATGGTTCTACTTTGCACATTTCTGCAATTAAACGCTCGTTTGCATAACGCATTTTATCATCATAAGTAGCTTCAATTCGTTGCAAGAGTGCTCGTTTCTCACTTTCTACAATAGAAGATAGAAAACCGTCCCCTTCTGTTGCTGGATGTAAAACAATATCAGATAACATAGAAAGCGCTTTTTCAAATAACGGTGGTGCATCGCGTAAATATGTTTCATTTGCAATGTCTACATAAATAGAGATGATATGGTCTTCTCCTTTTTTACTTACATCTACCGCTAAAGAAGATCCATATAATTCTTCTAAATATTGACGAAGACGAATTACAGAAGGCAGTTTTTCTGTCGCACTTTGCAATACGTACGGCAATAGGGCACGCTCTGTCACCGTCTCCTCATTTAAAGGTGCTTTAAAACGAAATACAAAGGTATTTGTTTTAAATTTATCAGTCGGAATAATATGTACTCGCAAGCCACCTAATTCATGCAGTTGCTGTTCCATTAGTTTCATTAATAGCCCTCCTTTACGTATGTAGGAATATTCCTCTTCAATATACAGTTTTTAGAAATAAAAAATCAAATTTTCTTCCTTATTATGCTTACATTTGAGTCTTTCTAAAAACTTTAATATGTAAGGAACATAGTAAAATTCCGTATTAAATATATTCTATGTAAAAAAGCCCGCACTAATGTGCGAGCTTTTTTTATACTTTCTAAATACTCATCGTTTTCCTTTTTCATAAGGCGTTCCTAATGCTTTCGGAGCTTCAGATCGGCCTACAAAACCAACGAGTGCTAATATTGTAAATACATACGGTAATATCGTTAAGAATACACTTGGAATTTCTTTTAATATAGGAATTGTACCACCTGTTATCCCAAGTGATTGAGCAAATCCGAAGAACAGCGCTGCTCCAAGAGCACCAAGTGGATTCCATTTACCAAAGATCATAGCTGCTAGTGCTAAGAAACCTTGTCCAGTAATTGTAGCACCTGAGAAGTTACCAGAAATCGACATTGCGAAGACCGCACCACCCACTCCTGCAAACATTCCAGATATACAAACTGCAATATAACGCATTTTATATACATTAATCCCCATCGTATCTGCTGCCATTGGATGTTCACCAACAGCACGAAGACGAAGACCGAACGGTGTTTTATAAATAATGTACCAAACAACAAATGCTAAAATAATGGCAATATACGACGTTAACGGTACATTTGAGAAAAAGATTTTCCCGATTACCGGAATATCCGAAAGTCCTGGAACATCGATTTTTTCAATTCGGTATTGAATAAAATCAGTCTGTCCTTTACCAAAGATTTTCTTAATCGCAAATACTGTTAAACCGAGAGCCAAAAAGTTAATCGCTACCCCGCTTACTACTTGATCCGCGCGGAATGTAATGGACGCTACTGCGTGAAGAAGTGCAAATAACCCACTACCAATAGCTGCAAATAATAGTGCAATCCAAGGAGTCATTGCTCCCCACGTATCACCCATTAATAACGTTGTAACGATACCAGTAAATGCACCAAATAACATTAAACCTTCTAAGGCTATATTTACAACCCCAGAACGTTCACTGAACACTCCACCTAACGCCGTAAAAATAAGTGGCGCTGCCGTATATAAAGTACCAGTCACAAGAATGGCTAAAATATCTATAAAGCTCATTTATTTCCCCTCCTTGCTCATGCGTGTAAGTGCCCAGCGTAAAACATAACTGCAAGCAACAAAGAAAATAATACATGCGATAATAACATTAATTAACTCAGAAGGTACATCTGCTTCAAAATTCATTTGCGGGGCTGCACTTTTCAAACCACCGAACAGTAAAGCCGATAATAATATACCAAACGGATTATTTCCTCCAAGAAGAGCTACCGCAATCCCATCGAATCCAATACCAGTAAACGATGTCATTGCCGTCATACTTTGGAATGTTCCTAGACCTTCCATTGCCCCACCAATTCCAGCAAAAGCGCCAGCAATTGTCATTGATAATACAACATTACGAGAGACTTTCATCCCTGCATATTGCGATGCATTTTGGTTAAAACCAACCGATTTCAACTCATATCCTAACGTAGTTCTATCTAATACGAACCACATTACAATAGCAATTAAAATAGCTACAACAATTCCCCAGTGCAAACGAGATCCATCTGTCAATGAAGATAGCCAATCAGAAGCTAATGAAGCACTCGCTTGTACATCATAAGATTTCTCATTACCTTCATGTATAAAACGTTTAATAAGATCATACGTAACATAAAGTGCAATGTAGTTCATCATAATTGTGACAATTACTTCATTTACTTTAAGCTTTCCTTTTAAATATCCAGGTATAAATCCCCATAAACCACCGGCAATCGCGGCTACTAAAATAGATAACGGAATATGCAAAAATGCTGGTAACGATACTGCATATCCAAACCAGACAGCGGCAAGCCATCCAACTAATAATTGTCCTTCTACCCCAATGTTAAAGAGACCTGTACGAAACGCAAATGCAACAGACAGACCAGCTAACACGAGTGGAATCATCGTACGTAGCGTCTCACCGATAGCCTGCGGATTTCCAACCATTCCTTCCCAAAGCGCTGCATACCCAACAATTGGATCATATCCACTAACTAACATTACAATGGCACCAACAAGTAAACCAAAAATAACGGATAATACAGGAACTAAAATGTTAATTGTTCGCTCCGTTAAAAATTTTTTAGCCATTTGTATTCACCTTCTCTTTCTCCGTTCCGCCAGCCATCAACAAACCAAGCTGTTGTTCATTTGTTTCTTTCGCATCGACAATTGCTACAATTTTACCTTCATATATAACAGCAACTCGATCACTTACATTTAAAATTTCATCCAGTTCTAGCGATAGAAGTAATACTGCTTTCCCATTATCTCTCTGCTCGATTAATTTTTTATGAATAAATTCAATCGCACCTACATCTAAACCACGTGTTGGTTGTGCTGCAATTAATAAATCTGGATTACGATCTACTTCACGTGCAATGATAGCTTTCTGCTGATTTCCACCTGATAGAGCACGCGCTAATGTTTGTTCGCTAGGCGTACGTACATCAAACTGTTCAATAAGCGCCTTTGCTTTCTCTGTGATTTTGCTAAAGTTTAAAATCCCCTTCTTTGAAAATGGATTTTTATAGTATGTTTGCAAAACTATATTGTCTTTAACAGAAAAATCAAGAACTAGCCCGTGTTTATGACGGTCTTCTGGAATATGACCAATTCCTTCCTCTGTAATTCTTCGAACAGGCCAATTCGTTATTTCTTTTCCTTTAATTGCAATAGAACCTGACTCAACTTTTCGTAAACCAGTAATCGCCTCTATTAATTCACTTTGACCATTTCCATCAATCCCTGCAATACCAACGATTTCTCCTGCACGAACAGTTAAGTCAAGGCCTTTTACAGCAGGTAATTGGCGTGCATCATGAACGACAAGATTCGCAACAGACAGAACCTCCTCTTTCGGTTTGGCCCCTATTTTTTCTGTTTTAAAATTCACTTGACGTCCGACCATTAATTCTGCAAGTTTATGTTCATCCATTTTCGCAACGTCAACTGTACCAATTCCTTTACCTTTACGAATAATTGTGCAACGATCGCAAACTTCCATAATTTCTTTTAATTTATGTGTAATAAGAATGATAGATTTTCCTTCTTGCACAAGCTTTTTCATAATTTGAATCAACTCATGAATTTCTTGAGGAGTTAACACTGCAGTCGGTTCATCGAATATTAAAATCTCCGCACCACGATAAAGCGTCTTTAATATTTCAACCCTTTGCTGCATCCCAACCGAAATATCTTCAATCTTTGCATTTGGATCAACAGCTAAACCGTACTGTTCAGATAATTGTTTAATTTCTTTTGCAGCCTCTTCAACAGCTATTTTCCCTTTTCTCTTCGGCTCATTTCCAAGAATGATATTCTCTGTAACTGTAAAATTATGAACAAGCATAAAGTGCTGATGGACCATCCCAATTCCAAGGTCATTTGCTATATTCGGATTTGTAATTTTTACAGGGGTTCCTTTAATTTTAATTTCGCCCTGTTCTGGTTGATACAAACCGAACAGTACATTCATCAACGTTGATTTCCCTGCACCATTTTCTCCAAGTAAAGCGTGTATCTCTCCCTGTTTTACTTGCAGCGTAATATCGTCATTCGCTACAATACCTGGGAATACTTTTGTAATATTGTTCATCTCAATTACGTATTCCATTTTGTTCCTCCTTCTAGCAGGGAACACTCCCCAATTACACTCTATTAAAAGTATTTTTTATATATACAAAGGTTAGTTCTAAGAACTAACCTTTGCTATTGCTCTATCATTATTTCTTTAGAGCAGCTTCGTATGCTTTATATTCATCATCAGTCGCAGGTACTTTAATTTCACCAGCAGTGATTTTCTTCTCAAACTCTTCTATTTTTGTTAAAATTTCTGGGTTTACTTTTTTCACATTATCAGTTGTTTTCGCAATACCAACGCCATCATCTTTTAAGCCGAACTCTTCTACTTTACCGCCTTTTAACTTACCATCTTTCGCTTCTTGCGCTACTTTTGCTACTGCAACATCAACACGTTTTACCATTGAAGTTAAAGTTACGTTTTCAGGCATGCCTTCTTGATTTTGGTCACGGTCAACACCGATTACCCAAACATTTTCACCTTTTTTCTTACGGTTTTTCGCTTCTGTGAATACACCGTTACCAGTTGCACCTGAAGCATGGTAAATTACGTCAACGCCTTGACCGTACATTGCTGAAGCTAATACAGATCCTTTTTCTGGCTTATCAAATGCATCAGCATATTGTGATACAATTTCGATATTTGGATTTACTGCTTTTGCACCAGCTTTAAAACCTGATTCGAATTTTGTAATTAACGGACTCTTCACACCACCAACAAAACCAACTTTATTTGATTTTGTTGTCATCGCTGCTACAGCTCCAACTAGGAATGAACCTTCATGGTCTTTAAATGTAATACTTGTTACGTTCGGCTTCTTTACAACAGTATCTACAATCGCAAATTGCTCTTTTGGATACTGTTCAGCCACCTTTTCAATTGATTTTTCCATTAAGTATCCAATACCAAATGTTGTGTTATAATGATCTTTCGCAAATTTCGTTAAATTTGGAATGTAATCAGCATCTTTACTTGATTGAAGGTAACGATATCCTTCATTTTTCTTTAAATCGTTGTCTTTACCGAATTTTGTTAAACCTTCCCAAGCTGATTGGTTAAATGATTTGTCATCAACGCCCCCAACATCTGTAACCATACCAACCTTAAACTCTTTATCCCCTTTTTTGTCACTATCCGCTTTATCCGAGTTACCACATGCACCTAACACTGTACTTGCTGCTAACGTTAACGATAATAAAAGACCTGTTTTTTTCTTCATACTAGAAACCCCTCCTGAAATGTTTTGTCTAATGATTCATACGCTGCTGTCCCTTACTTCTTGCTGTCACCTCCCTAAAAAGGAACTTCCCTACATACGTTTTCTTAATACGTGGAAGCTAAACTTATCAGCTCTAAAGTAATTAATAGAATATAAGATTGGCTCATCATTTTGATCATAGTGCATTTGTTTTAAAACTAGCAGTGCCGTTTCAGGTTCACATTCTAAAATCGGTGAAATTTTCGGGTGATAACCAATCGGTTCGATGTGAGCAACTGCGTATGTGATACGCTTGTGCGTATTATTATGTATTACTGTAAGCAGCGATTCCTCATTGTATCCCGATAAATCTGGTAATATCTCTTTTGCCAGTTTATCAATGCAATATACAACTGGTTCCCCATCCGCTGTACGAACACGTTCAATCATTACTGCGCTAAAAGCATCTTCACAATTAAATTTCTCTTTTTCTTCTTCTGTTAAAGTTGTTGTAGATGATGATAAAAAGATTGTTCCTGGTGTTTTCCCCACACTAGAAATCATATCTGTAATACTAGAAAGTTGCTCTATTCCAGAAGAAAATAACGGCTTCGCATTTACAAATGTCCCTACACCATGTCTACGAATAACAACATTTTCTTCTTCTAAAATACGTAGTGCTTCCCTTAAAGTTGCCCTACTTACACCAAGTTCTTTCGCTAGATCAAACTCTGAAGGTAACTTTTGTTTTTCTTTGTAAGCCCCATCTTTAATTTTTCCTTTGATGTGATCAATCACCCGCAAATATAGGTGACGACTATCGGATTTTACTGACATAAGACTCCCCCGCATTTCAATTATTCGACCTCTGATGTAAGACTTCTTTTCTCTTTTTTCAACTTACAACATAGTATAAATTACTAAATACTAAAAATAAGCGTAATTATCGAATAAATATTAATAATTTTTCAAGATGAAATTTTCACACTTTATCCCATAAAAAAAACTTTGTACCATAAACATTTCTCATATAGAGAAAAAGTTCGGCACAAAGATTCCTTACATCCTTTGTTACACACTTTTCCCCTCATAGTCTAGCAATTCATGGTTGCCAGGTAGAAACTTATGGACCTTATCTCCAAGATTATATGAGGCAGTGATTCTTTTCGAAGTAATCTTACCACTTGCTCCCATATGTGTCAACAGAATTCAACATTTTTCTACATTAAATATCGAACGTTTTGAAAACCAAAACGATAAGCATTCGTATTCTAAAGGACCCTTAAAGATGTAAGCCCTTTCTTCGTCAGTGACTATAGTATATAACAAAAACAGCATATAAAAAAGCCTAATTGTAAAAACAATTAGGCTTTTTTTAAGAACTTTTTTCTTGCACATCTTTAATGAGTACTCCCCTTGGTTTACTACCTTCATAAGGACCTACTACACCATTCATTTCCATGGCATCAATTAAACGAGCTGCTCGCGTATATCCTACTCTAAATCTACGTTGTAACATAGAAACAGATGCTGTTTGCATTTCTACTACAAGCTGAACCGCTTCATCGTATAATTCATCTTCTACTTCCTGCTTTGTTTCAGGAACATCTTGTGGAATCATATCCTCTTGATATTGCGCTTTTTGCTGCGCAATAACAGATTCTACGACTCTCTCAACTTCATCATCTGATAAAAACGCCCCTTGTACACGAACAGGTTTCGATGCACCAATTGGTATGAATAACATATCTCCACGACCTAGCAACTTTTCTGCACCACCACCGTCAAGAATCGTTCGAGAATCTATTTGGGAAGATACAGCAAATGCAATACGCGATGGAATATTCGCTTTAATAACACCTGTGATGACATCAACTGACGGACGCTGAGTCGCAATAATTAAATGAATACCAGCAGCACGTGCCATTTGCGCTAAACGCATAATCGCATCTTCTACATCCGAAGAAGCAACCATCATTAAATCAGCTAACTCGTCCACAATCACTACAATATATGGTAATTCAGGTTGTTTCGCTTCCGATTGGCTATTATGTTCTTTAATATAATCATTATATCCTTCAATGTTACGCGTACCGCTATGCGCGAATAATTCATAACGACGCTCCATTTCACTCACAACTTTCTTCAAAGCCTGTGATGCTTTTTTCGGGTCAGTTACGACTGGTGTTAATAAGTGCGGAACACCGTTATATACATTTAACTCTACCATTTTCGGATCAATCATCATTAATTTTACTTCATGCGGTTTTGCACGCATTAAAATACTTACAATAATTCCATTAATACATACACTCTTTCCACTACCAGTCGCACCAGCTACTAATAAATGGGGCATTTTATTTAAACGTGCCAATACAGCCTCTCCTGTAACATCACGTCCAAGACCGATTAATAACTTCTCTTCTGGGTGGTTATTCGCCTTTGAATCAAGAACTTCTCTCAGCGTTACCATAGAAACTTCTGAATTCGGAACCTCAATCCCTACAGCTGATTTCCCAGGAATAGGTGCTTCAATACGAATGTCTTTCGCTGCTAAAGCAAGCGCTAAATCATCACTTAAACTAACAATTTTACTTACCTTTACTCCCATATCAGGATACACTTCATATTTCGTAACTGCAGGACCTCTATGTACTTTTGTTACTTTCGCTTTCACACCAAAACTTTGGAATGTACGTTCCAATTTACGAGCATTTTCATAAATTTCCGCATTTTCATTTGTAACTTGCTTATTTTGGGGAAACTTTAATATATCAAGCGAAGGAAGCTTATAATCTTTATTTTCCACATTAGAAAATTGTATAGGAGGTGCTTTCGTTTCACCTTCTAGCGATTCAACGATTTTTTCTCCTCGTTTCTTGTGAGGTTGTTCTTCTGGCGCAGGCGGAACTGCCTCTTCAATAAACGGAGGAGTAATTAAATCATTTTCTTCTATCTGCTTTTCCGTCTCTTCACGTACTGGATAATTCTCAGTAAAATTCGAAATAATTGGTGGACCAATTTCTATTTCTTCTACTGGCTCAATAGCTTCTTCTTGTTCAGCAACACGTTCACGCCTCTTGCTTCTTGTTGTTTTTTTCTTTTCAGTTTGCTCGGCGACCCTTTGAGATTTCCAATCTTTATAATCCCCTTGCATTACTTGAAACTGACTTCTAAGAATTCTCCCTATCGGAGCAAGTACTTCTCCAATATGTTTATTTGTTATACAAAGTATTCCAAGAATAACTAAAATAATTCCAATGATATATGCCCCTACTTCGTCAAATAAGAAGTAGCACGTTGCGAACATCAGTGCACCGAACATACCACCACCTAAATGAACACTATCCGGGCCCTTTTTCATTTCAAGGAAGAAGTAATCTTTTGTACTAACAATTACAGAAGTATTTTGCACAGCTCCATCTTTCGTAAGCAGGTTAAATAATGTAATATGACTAAACATTAATATTGCTAGTACAATTAAATAAACACCTATTAGCCGTTTATTTAAAAGGTTGGGCCATCCCCGCTTTATTACAAACGCAACAGATAAAGCTATTACACCTAACACACCTATTATGTACCACTCACCAAAGAAGAAGCGAAAAAATAACACAAACGATTTCCCTACAACACCTAGCTGTAAAATCGTAATAATCGAAAGTGCAAAAAGAGTCAACCCGACGATTTCATAATACAAAGTTGGCTTTATCGTACGTCTTGCCTTAGCCTTCGTCCCTCTTTGCTTTTGTTTTGCCATTTCTTCACCTCGTGTTCTAAAAATTAAGTACAACTTTCTTATAAAAAAGCTCTACTTACATGTCTTTCTCTCTATTTTTCAGGTCTTTATATCTTCTATTTTTACACTTCTTGTAAAATGTTAAATAAACAGAAGAAAGCAGCCTACTCATGGCTGCTCAACCGTCTTGTTTTTTATATTATACCATAGCTCCTAAACAAAATCCTTCTTTTTGCTAAAAGGTAATTTTCTGTCCAGGCTCAAACTCTAGGTAGTGAGACGGATTCGTACTTAATACACGTACAATAGAGTACCATTGATTATCCTCCTCAGAAACCACTAATTCCACGCCATTTATATTCACAACTTTTTGGCTTTCGCATTGTGAATAATCGGCCGGATACACAAGTTGCTCTGGCATAATTGTATATAAAATCATTGTAGCATTGTCCCTTCTGTACTATTATCCTTGCGTTCATCAATTAATTCGTTTAATTTTCGAAGTGCGCTACCAATACCACCGACACCATCTATAAGACCATACTTCACTGCATCTCCACCTATTACATTCGTCCCAATATCTCGCGTCAAATTCCCTTTTGCAAACATAAGCTCTTTAAAACGATCTTCCGTTACTTTCGAATGCTTTGTCACAAATCGAATGACTCGTTCTTGCATTTTATCCAAATACTCAAATGTTTGTGGCACACCTATAACAAGACCTGTTAAACGAATTGGATGAATTGTCATCGTCGCTGTTTCGGCAATAAATGAATAATCAGTTGAGACCGCAATCGGTACACCGATTGAATGCCCTCCTCCTAAAACAAGAGATACAGTTGGTTTTGAAAGCGAAGCCACCATTTCAGAAATCGCTAATCCAGCTTCAACGTCACCCCCAACTGTATTTAATATTAACAGTAAACCTTCAATTTTCGGATTTTGTTCAATCGCGACAATTTGCGGAATGATGTGTTCATATTTTGTTGTTTTATTTTGTGGTGGCAACTGAATATGACCTTCCACCTGCCCAACAATTGTTAAGCAATGAATACGCGATTCATTCATTTGTGGTACATTTGTCTGTCCAAGTTGCTGAATTTTCTCCACTATAGAAGCCTCTTTTGGAACTTCTTTCGGCTCAGCTTCTTTTTCTTCATTTGTATAACGATCACGTTCTGTCATATCGCATCCCCTTTCACTCGTATATAACTATTATTTCTTAAGTTATGAATTTCATTCGATAGGGTTAAAAAAGAAAAAGATCACCTGTAAAGGTGACCTTCTTTATACTTCCATAATAATCGGTAAAATCATTGGCTTTCTCTTCGTTTCTTCGTACAAGAACTGCCCTAATAATTCACGAATATTTTGTTTCAACATAGACCATTCAATTGTATATTCTTTAATTGATTGTTCAACAATCATACGTACAATATCTGTGGATCGTTCGATTAATGCTTCTGATTCACGAACATATACAAAGCCGCGTGAAATAATTTCTGGACCAGAGATTATTTTCTTTTCATCCTTACCAAGTGTTACAACAACAACTAAAATTCCATCTTGAGATAACATCTTTCTATCTCGAAGAACGATGTTACCGACGTCACCTACACCTAATCCATCAATTAAAACATTACCAGCTTGCACTTTACCAGCTAATTTTGCTTCATCGTCACCAAAAGCAATTACATCGCCTTTTTCTACGATAAAGATATTCTCTCTCGCAACACCTACATCTTCCGCTAAATACGCATGTGCTTTTTGCATACGGAACTCACCATGTACGGGTACAAAATACTTCGGCTTCATTAAATTTATCATCAGCTTTAACTCTTCTTGGCTACCATGACCTGAAACGTGAACTTTTCTTTCACCGTAATAAATAACCTCAGCACCAGATCTAAATAACAAGTCAATAATTTTTGATACAGATACTTCATTTCCTGGAATTGGAGAAGCTGCAATAATAACAGTATCACCTTTACGAATTGAAATTTGTTTATGAGCTTGTTTCGCCATTCTAGAAAGGGCTGCCATCGGTTCCCCTTGACTACCAGTCGTTAAGATGGCTACCTTTTTTTCCGGGAAATTGTCTATTTCTTGTAATGAAATAACCATACCTTCTGGAACATCTAAATAACCAAGACGTCTTGCAATATCTACCACTTTCACCATGCTACGTCCTACTACCGCTACTTTCCTTCCAGTTTCAGCAGCTGCATCAAACACTTGTTGAATACGGTGTACATTGGAGGCAAATGAAGCAACAATAATACGCCCTTCTGAACTATAGAATACTTTAGAAATCTCTATACCAACTTCTTTTTCCGAACCTGTATAACCAGGACGTTCAGCGTTTGTACTATCAGATAACAAGCAAAGTACGCCTTCATTTCCAATTTGCGCCATTTTCCCAAGATCTGCTCCACTATTTCCGATTGGAGTTTGATCAAATTTAAAGTCTCCTGTATATACTACAGCACCTTTTGATGTATGGAAACAAACACCCACAGAATCCGGAATACTATGTGTCGTTCCGAAGAATGACACATTTGTTGAATTAAACTCTACTGTTGAATTCGAGTCAATTGTTTTTAAGTCTACACGGCCTAACATTCCTGCTTCGCCAAGCTTTTCTTGTATAAGTCCTACCGTTAATTTCGTCGCATATACTGGAATAGATAATTTACGAAGCACATAAACAATTCCACCAATATGATCTTCATGACCATGGGTAATAAATAGTCCTTTTACTCGCTCTTGATTTTCTACTAAATATGTAATGTCAGGAATAACAATATCAATCCCAAACATTTCATCTCCCGGGAACATCAATCCGGCATCTACAATAAAGATTTCAGAATCAATTTCAACACAGTACATGTTTTTTCCGATTTCACCTACTCCGCCAAGAGCAAATACTTTAACAGACTCATTCTCTTTTCTCTTCATGTTGTTGCCTGGTTTAAAAATCTTGCAAACACTGATTTCACTAAAATTGCAGAGACACCAGGGGAAACTCTACAACCACCATATATTCACCGTCCAAGACGAATGTCCTTACCGTTATGCGATATCATGTCCTTGTTAATTTTTTAAACCAGGTTTCACCTCTCTTTCATTATATAAATCAAATATCTTATTCGATATGATATGAAAATTTCATTAAATCTTAATTTTTACCAATTTTGCTAAGCATACCCGTACTAAGCTACTTAGCCATATTATAACTGATACAAGAAATAGAACACAAGTTAAATTATGCGAAAGACAAGAGAAGACATTAAAATGAGATTATAATTTAAGAGGGCAAAATTCATATCAGTTTTACTATTTTCCCTACGTAATAAGAGTTTGATGGAAAAATATTCATGTAAATTCTTTACATAAACATGAAACGATATTCACTAAAAAAATCTTATCTCTGTAATCAGTTTCTTACTAATTCTCCCCCCTGCCACCCCCTTCTTATTACAGCCTATTAACTATAGCTAATTTTCATCACTTACATATAGTTAGTCAAAATAAAAATGACCTAGTTTCACACTAGGTCATTTTTATTAACGAGGAATAGATTGCATTACGGATTGTAACGTTATTCTTTCTTCTTCCGTTAATGGAAGAAGTGGCAAACGTACAGAACCTACATCTAATCCCACCATTTGTAATGCTGTTTTTACTGGTGTTGGGCTCGGCGCCATAAATAGTGCATCCGTTACTTTTACTAGTAATTGATGTAATTTCTGCGCTTTTTTAAACTCTCCAGCTTGGAATGCAGCAATCATTTCTTGCATTTCATTCCCGATAACATGAGATGCTACAGAAACAATACCTTTTGCTCCAATTGCCATAGCTGGTAATGTTAAACCATCATCACCGCTGTATACTGCAAAGTCGTCCGCTGTTTTTTCAATGATTTCTGTCATTGTTAATACATCGCCACCTGCATCTTTAATCGCAACAATGTTTTCTATTTCTGATAAACGAACAACTGTATCAACGGAGATTTGTACAATAGATCGTCCTGGAACATTATATAGCATTACCGGAAGCGGAGTGCTTTCAGCGATTGTTTTAAAGTGCTGGTACATCCCTTCTTGACTCGGTTTATTATAATACGGTGCCACTAGCATAACTGCATCAACACCAACTTCAGTTGCCTTTTTTGTTAAATCGACAGAAGCATGCGTATTATTGCTACCTGTTCCAGCGATGACGGGCACCCTTTTATCGACAACAGATACGACATGGCGATATAACGCTACTTTTTCTTCTGATGTTAATGTAGGAGATTCTCCAGTCGTCCCTCCTACCACGATTGCTGTTGTACCGTTATCAATTAAATAATTTACCAATTTCGTTGTCTTTGCAAAATCGATATTACCATTTTTATCAAACGGTGTTACCATCGCGGTTGCAATTGTCCCAAAATCTATCATGATCTCACTCCTTATTGTTCCAGTTGCTTTTCTTTTGAAAGCTCAAATGCACTATGTAATGCATTCACAGCCTCCACTAAATCGGCTTCTTTTACAAGAACCCAAATTGTCGTATGACTATCTGCTGATTGCAGAATTTGAATACCTTTTTCCGCTAAAGCTGTGACAATTTTCGCTGTAACCCCTGGAATACCTGCCATTCCAGCACCAACGATAGAAACCTTCGCACAATGCTCTGTCACCACTGGATCATATCCAAGTTGCTTTAAAACCTCAACTGCACGCGCTGATACACTATCCTTTACTGTGTAAGCTACACCAGTAGGAGAAATGTTAATTAAGTCCACACTAATCCCTTCATTAGCCATTTCTTTAAACACGTGTTGTTGTAAATCATATGCAGTTTCTTTTGCAAGCACTTTAATTTGCGTTACGTTTGACACATGGGCAATCCCTGTAACAGGACGTTCTTCTACATCCTGCCCTTTTGTAGCACCATCATATGCCGCAATAAGCGTACCTTCACTATCAGAATACGTAGAACGTACACGAAGTGGTACTTTTGCATGCATCGCAATTTCAACCGCACGCGGATGAACAACTTTCGCACCCTGATAAGCCATGTTACAAATCTCGTTATATGTTACAGTTTGAAGATGACGTGCATCTTTTACGATACGAGGATCCGCAGTCATAACACCTTCAACATCTGTGAAGATATCGATATATTCAGCATGAAGCGCAACACCTAATGCTGAAGCTGAGGTATCACTACCTCCGCGTCCAAGTGTTGTCGTATCTCCATTTTTCGTTTGACCTTGGAATCCAGTCACGACGATAACATCTACATTTTGTAACTCTTCATGTATACGATCGCAATTCATTTCAATAATCTTAGCATTCGTAAAGTCATTATTCGTTACAAAACCAGCTTGCGCACCATTTAATGCTGCTGCTTTTATACCATTCTCATTCAACATGTTAGAGAAAACAATTGCTGAGATTAATTCTCCGCATGATAATAATAAATCTTGCTCACGTTTAGAAATATTAGGTTCCTCTTGATTTACAAGACTTAATAACGTATCAGTCGCATACGGTTCACCTTTACGGCCCATTGCTGATACAACAGTAACTACTTTATAACCAGCAGCTAACGATTTTTTTATATGGTGAAGCGCATGCTTGCGCCCATTGTCATCACGTACTGATGTACCACCAAATTTTTGAACAATAATTTTCATATTTTGCACCTTCTCTTAGCCGTTTACACTAATTGTAATTTTACTAAGCGCTCTGCAATTTGAACAGAATTCCATGCAGCGCCTTTTAATAAGTTATCAGATACGACCCAAAGGTGGAATCCTTTATCATTATTTAAATCTTTACGGATTCTTCCAACGAATACTTCATTTTTACCTACTGCAGTAGCTGGCATTGGATATAACTGCTCTGCTGGATTATCTTGCAGTACAATACCTTCTGCATTTGCAAGTAAGTTTTTCATTTCTTCTACTGTTACGCCTTCTTTATCTACTTCAATGTATACAGACTCGGAATGACCCGATACAACTGGTAAACGTACACATGTCGCAGCTACTTCTAATTCAGGCATATGCATAATTTTTTTCGTTTCATTAATCATTTTCATTTCTTCGAATGTAAATCCATTATCTTGGAATTTATCAATCTGTGGAATAGCATTAAAAGCGATTTGGAAATGCTTTTCGTCACCTGATACAGGTAAAACATTCGCCTTTACTTCTTCGCCATTTAAGATTGCTTGTGATTGTTCATGAAGTTCTTCAATAGCTGCCGCACCAGCACCTGATACAGCTTGATATGTGGAAACGATTACTCGTTTTAAACCATATTGCTGGCGAACTGGCTCAAGAGCTACTACCATTTGAATTGTAGAACAGTTTGGATTTGCAATAATACCATTATGTTCTTTTAAATCATTTTCATTTACTTCAGGTACAACAAGTGGCACGTTTTCTGTCATACGGAATGCACTTGTATTATCAACAACAATTGCACCGCGCTTTGCTGCTTCTGGCGCTAATTGTTTCGATACAGATCCACCTGCACTAAATAGTGCAATATCTACTCCTTCAAAACTTTCAGGAGTTGCCTCTTGAACTGTAAATTCTTCGCCTTTAAATACAAGTTTCTTACCTGCAGATCGTTTAGATGAAAGTAACGTTAACTTCCCAATTGGAAATTCTCGTTTCTCTAAAGTATTTAACATTTGTTCACCAACTGCGCCGGTTGCTCCAACTACAGCGACATGAAAAGTTTTTTGCTTTTCCATCACTATGCCCCTTTCTAGATACCAATCCTTCTATAACTTAGAATTAGAAGGAGCTTACAATGCCCCCTCTAATCTTAATAACGTTAATTTTATCATATTCTACAGTAAGAATGATGGTTTCAACAAAAATTGTACGTTTTTTTCGTTTTTTAATTCATATATCTGAATTTTTCTACAACAACAGGTTGTAATTGTTTTCCTTGTAGCGCTTCCAATACTGTATCTTCAAGTAACTCCATACGAGCTACCATTGAGTTCGGTTTTTTCTCTGGTGCATCTTGGCCAAATGGTACGAAGTAGATGTCTTTTGTAGCCATTAGGCGCATTAGATTTACTCCATTAAGCCCCAACGCATCATTCGTCGAAACAGCTAACACAACAGGCTTCCCATTTCTAAGCGTCGCTTTTGCTGCCATTAATACTGGAGAGTCTGTCATTGCATTTGCAAATTTACTCATCGAATTCCCTGTTAGTGGTGCGATCACCATGCAATCTAGTGGAATTTTCGGTCCTAGTGGCTCTGCGCCAACGATTGAATTAATTGCCTTAAAACCGGTTATTTCTTCGATCTTTTTAATCCATTCTTCCCCTTCGCCAAATCTAGTATTTGTTGATTGGACAGTATAAGAAACAACGGGACGTACTTCTGCACCTTCTGCAATTAACTTCTCTAAATGTGGCATAACTTCTTCATACGTACAATGTGACCCTGTAAATCCGAAACCAATTCGTTTTCCCTTCAAACTCATTTCTCATCATCCTCCTTTGCGATTGCATCCGCTATTAATAACTGAGAAAGAACATTCGCTAATATTTGTCCTGCTGTTTTCGGTGCAACAATCCCAGGAAGACCAGGTGCTAATAATGCCTTCACTCCACGCTTCTCCGCATAGCGAAAGTCCGTGCCACCTGGCTTAGAAGCTAAATCAATAACTAGCGTATGAGCTGGCATTTTTGAAATAACATTCGCTGTCACAACGAGATGCGGAATTGTATTAATAACAATATCGATATTACCTACTTCTTTCTCTATGTCTTGCATATGAAAAGGAGAAAACATCATTTCTGTAATACGAGCAATATGTTCCGAACGTCTCGCTCCAACTTTGACATGTGCTCCTAATGATTGAAAGGCTCTTGCAACACTCATACCAGTTCTACCAAATCCTAAAACCATTACATTCGATCCATGAATTGTGTAATCAGTATGTTGAATAACCATCATTAGTGTACCTTCTACGGTCGGAATAGAGTTATAGATTGCAACATCATCACGATCAAATAATTTTACAAGTTTGCGATTTGTAGTAGCTACGAGATTTTCCAAGTAAGGTGTACCAATACCTGAATATATAGTGAAGTTTTCTGGTGTCTTTTCAATTTGTTCTTTCGTTATGGAAACTTTCTCATTTGAAAAAATAGTATCTACTTCTCCTCTGGCATTCGTCCCTGCAACCGGCAAAATAATTGCATCTAAAGAAGTGAAATTTAAATCTTGTATACTTTCCTTTGCTGCCCCTGTGAAGCCATGATCTAACTGTTCAAACCCTATTAATGAAAGTTTCGCGTCCAGTTCGACTAGCTTGCGAATTACTTCTAGCTGCCGTGCATCTCCTCCTATGACAGCAATATGCATCTCAGTCAACATTCCCTAATTCACCTTCTTTTTCTTTCATTTATAAGAAAAATGCCTACTTTTTCTTTTTCCTCCACATCATATGTAATGTACGAGTTTGAGGTGATTGAAAAACAAAAAGCACACGTGATTTATCTTCTTTATATAAAGATAAAAAAAAGACAACCAAAATGGTCATCTTTCACTATGATCTTGAATGGTTCGTAAGATCGCAAAGTATCATATCATTTCCAACCTTCTTTATTTTGCTCCATTCTACTCTCACTTCTTGCTGTTCTCTTTTAAAACCTCCCCATTTCCCAGCAGGTATAATAAGCGCTTGTATTTTTCCATCTCTCTCATCAATTTCTAAATCTGCATGACCTAAAACTCCCATTTTTTCTGCTCTTTCTAAATCCACAATCTCTTTGCCACTTAATTCACTTAAACGCATTAAATCTCCCCCTATCCTACTTTTTATGAAGGTTATCCTATAATAAGTACCTATTCTGCATATATAAAAAAAATAACCGTATCTCATATAAAAGAGATACGGTTATTTCCGAAAGCGAATGAATTACAAGATCGCTTAAAGTTTCATTCCTTTTGGCAGTTTTCCATCTGGACTAATAAGTGCCGCAGAGAATTCATCGGTAAACATATTGCGAATTAACTCGTCTACATTTTGCTTTGTTACAGTGTTTACACTTTCAATAATCTCATCAAGAGAACGATGTTTACGAAGAAGCAATTCGTTTTTACCATTACGGCTCATACGACTATTCGTACTTTCTAAACTTAACATTAAGTTTCCTTTTAATTGTTCTTTACTATTAACAAGCTCTTTTTCTGTAATACCTGTATTTTTCAACGTATTTAACGTTTCTTGCATTGTTTCATACAGTGTATCTAATTGTTTACTACCTGTTCCACCGTAAAGTGTTAACATTCCTGTATCTTCATAAGAAGAGTGATAAGAGAATACTGAGTACGCCAATCCACGTTGCTCACGTACTTCTTGGAATAAACGGCTACTCATACTACCGCCTAAAACATTATTTAATACAATTAAATTATAAATATCTTCGTGTCCCATTTGCAAGCCTTTATATCCTAAACATAAATGAGCTTGTTCTGTTTCCTTCTTACGTGCTACTTTATTGAAATGGAAAATTGGGCTATGTACTTGTTCACGATTTGTTGTCCCTTCGTAACTACCGAAATATTGCTCTACAGTTTGTAAAAATGCTTCATCAATATTCCCTGCAATTGATACAACAACATTTTCAGGTGTGTAATGATCTTTCATATATTGACGTAACGTATCACCTGTAAATGTTTCAAGCGTTTCTTCTGTTCCTAAAATAGGATATCCAAGCGGATGCGTTTCATATGTTGCTTTCGTTAACATATCATGCACAATATCATCTGGCGCATCATCGTACATTTTTATTTCTTCACATACAACATTCTTCTCTTTTTTCAGTTCTTCCTCATCAAATGTTGAATTAAAGAACATATCTGCTAAAACATCTAATGCATATTTAGCATGCTCATCTAGCACTTTCGCATAGTAACATGTATATTCTTTTGAAGTAAAAGCATTTACTTGTCCACCAATGCTATCAAATGATTCTGCAATCTCTCTTGCACTTCGCGTTTCTGTCCCTTTAAAGAACATATGTTCCAAAAAGTGCGAAACCCCATTATTTTTTTCATTTTCATTTCTTGAACCTGCGTGGATCCATATACCAATCGCAACCGAGCGTACAGTTGGTATATTCTCCATAACAATTCTTACACCATTTTTACACGTATATTTTTTAATCAAAAACTTTCCTCCTAATGCCAGTTTCTCTAAATAATTGCTATTATTTAATGATAACAAGTTTAGAGATGAATGTCATGCAAATGTATTTAATCCACACGTTTTTCATCTAGTAATTCTGTAATATTCCCCACTTTATATCCTTGTTCCTTTAAATTTTTAATCATAGTATCTAGCGCTTCTGTTGTAGATGAAGTAGGATGCATTAGCACAATAGCACCTGGATGTATTTTTCGCATTACTCTCTGCAATAGCACACCCGGTTCTGGCCGCTTCCAATCAATTGTATCTACAGTCCACATAATCGTCCCCATTTGGAAATCATCCGCTATTTTTACTACCTCATCCCGAAAACTTCCACTTGGCGGAGCAAACCATCTCACTTTCTGATTTGTAGCTGCTTCTATCATTCGATTCGTTTTTTGTAATTGATCTCGTATTTCATCTGTAGACAGCGTTTTCATATTAGGGTGTGTGTAAGAATGATTTCCTACTTCTTGATTTGCATCGACAATCATTTTGGCAAATCGTAAGTTTTCTTTCACCCAGCGTCCTTCTAAAAAGAAAGTCGCCTTCACATCATGTTTTTTCAATATCTCTAATATACGTGGCAAATACTCATTACCCCAGGCCACATTAATTGTTAATCCCACCATCTTTTTATTTGGATGTCCTCGATAAATGGGAGCTGGTGGTAAATCTTCTAAGTGAACACTCGGTGATACTTCCTTAAATTCAAGTTGTTTTTGATCAAACTTCTTGATTTTCTTCATATTATTATAGGACGCTTCTATATCCACTTGTTTTCCATTATACCCAGGCGTCGCCTTCCAAATCTTATCAATCATCGCATTTTGCGGCATAATCTCGTACTGTTTTACATGCTTTTGAATCTCTTCATACAAGTTATCCTGCGCAAAAACGGAATAAGAGCCACAACCCATATATAAAGAAAATATAAATATGTACGCTAATATACGAGCTTTCATATAAACCCTCCCATTAACTATAAAAAAGAAACCATTTTCTTCTTATCTTTGTTAATTTGAGCGTTATGATGAAAACTATACCTATACTCACATAAAAATCTAAATGAATCACATTTTTTACATAACAAAAAAAGCCAGCTATACTGGCTTTCACTTATTGTTGCTCTTGTGCGTTTTCTTCTTTAGCTGCGTCTTCTTTAGCTGCTTCTTTTTCTTGCTCTTCTTTTAGCAATACTTTTCTAGATAAGTTTACACGACCTTGTTTGTCAATCTCGATAACTTTAACTGAAATCTCATCACCGATTTTCACAACGTCTTCTACCTTACCTACACGCTCAAGTGCAAGTTCAGAAATGTGAACAAGTCCATCTTTACCGCTAAATAATTCAACGAACGCACCGAATTTTTCAACGCGTTTAACTTTTCCTAAGTAGATTTCGCCTACTTGTACTTCGCGAACGATATCTTCGATAATTTTCTTCGCTTTTTCATTCATCTCTTGATTAATTGATGAAATGAATACTGTACCATCTTGCTCGATGTCAATTTTAACGCCAGTTTCTTCAATGATTTTATTGATCTGTTTACCACTTGGTCCAATAACATCACGAATTTTATCTGGGTTAATTGCCATTGTAATAATCTTCGGAGCATACGCAGATAACTCAATGCGAGGTTCAGCGATAACAGATAACATGTGATTTAGAATGTGCATACGACCAACTTTCGCTTGTTGTAATGCTTCTTCTAAAATCTCACGAGATAAACCATCGATTTTAATGTCCATTTGTAGTGCAGTTACACCTTTTGCAGTACCTGCTACTTTAAAGTCCATATCACCTAAATGGTCTTCCATTCCTTGAATATCTGTTAAAATTGTATAATGCTCACCAGATTTCACTAGACCCATTGCAATACCAGCAACTGGTGCTTTAAGTGGTACACCCGCATCCATCATCGCTAATGTACTACCGCAAATACTCGCTTGTGAAGTAGAACCATTTGACTCTAATACTTCAGATACAAGACGAACTGTATATGGGAAATCCTTTTCAGATGGAAGTACAGGTTCAAGAGCACGTTCTCCTAGTGCTCCGTGACCAATTTCACGACGACCTGGTCCACGCATTGGTCTTGTTTCACCAACACTAAATGAAGGGAAATTATAATGGTGCATAAAGCGTTTTGACTCTTCTACACCTAGACCATCTAAAATTTGCACATCGCCTAATGCACCTAATGTACAAATACTTAATGCTTGCGTTTGTCCACGTGTGAATAGACCAGAACCATGTGTACGAGATAAAATGCCAACCTCTGATGCTAAAGGACGAATTTCGTCACCTTTACGACCATCTGGGCGGATTTTTTCAACTGTAATAAGACGACGTACTTCTTCTTTTACAATTTTATATAAAATCTCACTTACTTGTCCTAATGTATCAGCATCAGCTTCCTCAGCTTCGTAATGCTCAATTACACGCTTTTTCACTACGCTAATTGCATCTTCACGTGCATGTTTTTCGTGCACTTGAATTGCAGAATGCATATCTGTCTCAGCCATTTCACGTACAGCTTGGTTCAAATCAGCATCCACTTCATAAAGTTTCACTGCTGTTTTCTCTTTACCGACAGCTTGTACAATCTCTTCTTGGAATGCAATTAGACGTTTAATTTCATCGTGTCCAAACATAATTGCTTCTAACATTGTTTCTTCAGGTACTTGATCCGCTCCTGCTTCAACCATGTTAATTGCATCTTTCGTACCAGCTACAACAAGGTGCATATCACTTTGTTCTTGCTGTTCTACTGTTGGATTAATAACGAACTCGCCATTAATACGACCAACTGTCGCACCTGCGATTGGACCTTCAAATGGAATATCTGAAATAGATAATGCTAATGAAGAACCAAGCATAGCTGCCATTTCAGAAGAACAGTCTTGATCAACACTCATTACGATGCTGACAACTTGTACTTCATTACGGAAACCATCTGCGAAAAGTGGACGGATTGGACGGTCAATTAAACGACTTGCTAAAATTGCTTTTTCACTTGGACGGCCTTCGCGCTTAATAAAACCGCCTGGGATTTTTCCAACTGCATATAAACGCTCTTCATAGTTTACTGTAAGCGGGAAAAAATCTACATTTTTTGGCTCTTTTGATGCAGTTGCTGTAGATAGAACTGCTGTGTCGCCGTATCTTACTAATACTGCTCCGTTTGCTTGTTTTGCAAGCTGACTTGTTTCAATTGTTAGCTGACGACCAGCTAAATCTATCGAGAAGACTTGCTTTTCCTGACTCATTTAAGTACCCCTCTCAATTTAAAATATTCAATTCTTCTATGTAAATGGATAGTATATCACAATATTCTTTCCTCTAGTATTGCCGAAAATTAAGTAAGCTATAAAGAGTAGAAGATATATTTTTACCTAACAAAAAAGCGGGAATATTCCCGCTTCTTTGACTATCGACGTAAGCCAAGCTTTGTGATTAATTCACGGTAACGTGTGATATCGCTATTACGAAGGTAAGTAAGTAAGTTACGACGTTTACCAACCATCTTTAATAGACCACGACGTGAATGATGATCCTTCTTGTGAGTACGTAAGTGCTCGTTTAGAGTGTTAATTTGCTCCGTTAGGACAGCAATTTGAACCTCTGGAGAACCAGTATCAGTCTCATGAGTTCTAAATTGTGCAATGATTTCATTTTTACGCTCTTGTGTTAAAGCCATCCTATTTCACCTCCTAATAATTAAACCCCCAGTTACCTAGCAAGCATCGGTGAGTCGCAATGCCAAGTAATGGTTGTCATAAAGTACATAACATAGAATACTACTTTTCATTTGAAAAAGCAAGTATATTCTTTACGCTCGCAAAATATTCTTGGGCAACCTTTTTATCTTGAGCGATTTGAGCAACTAACTCATCAATTCCATTAAACTTTTTTTCTTCTCTTATACGCATGTGCCATTCCACTGTAACACTTTGATCGTATATGTCTTTATTAAATTCAAATAGATGCACTTCAATAGATAATTGACGCTCATTCTCTTTGAAAGTTGGTTTATATCCGATATTACATACACCATCATGCCATTCATCATGAACCTTCAATCTTACCGCATATACACCTACAGGTGGCAACAAATATTCATCACTTAAACCTACATTTGCAGTTGGGAAACCAATTTGACGTCCACGCTTATCACCGTGTACAACTGTTCCTTCTACCGTGTAAGCTCTCCCTAAAATAGATGGAATTTGTTCCATTTCACCGTTTCGAATTAACTTTCGTAATGAAGTAGAACTTACTTTTTCTTCTTGATATTCAACTTTTTCGATCACGGTCTGTGTAAACTCCCCTCTTGCATGAAATGGTAAAGTCTCCATCTTCCCTTTTCCTAAACGTCCATATGAATAATCAAAGCCTGCTACTACATGCTTTACATTTAAACCAATAATATACTCATCGACAAACTGCTGTGGTAATAATCCAGCAAATGGCTCATCGAATTTCACCACATATAAGATATCAATTCCTAAACTTGCGATGATTTCTTCTTTAAGGCGCATCGGTGTAATATACTCCACATGCGCTTCTTTTTTTCCTAATACAACAGATGGGTGTGGATGGAACGTCATGACAGCACTTTTACATCCTCTTTCATCCGCTATTTTTTTCGCTGTTCGAATCACACGTTGATGTCCTAAATGAATGCCATCAAAATATCCTAATGCCATTACAGTAGGTGGTAATTCTATTTTATTTTGTTCATGTGGATGAGTTAAATGAATAAGTTTCACGCTTGAATTCACCTTTTTCTGTAATAATCCTTCCAATAATTCATTATAGCTTTAGTTCTTGATTATTCACAAGTACTTTCATTGGCTTTAGCATTCCAGGGTGTTTTGGGTGATGCTCATAAATTGCTAAGCAACGATCATTTTTATCAAATACTGTAATAAATGGTGCTGTTGTTTCTAATTCATTGTTTAAGAACATACCGTTCTTTATTTTTTCAGCTTGCTTTTCATCTACAACCATTTTTGGAAACTTACTTAGCGCCTCATCAATTGAGATGAAAATAGACTCTACTGTTCCATTTTGCACGTTTTCTTCAATTTCTTCAAATGATATGCAATCTTCTAGTAAAAATTCACCAGATGCTGTTCTTACAAGGTGAGACATATGTGATGGAAATCCAAGTTTTTCACCTATCATTACTGCTAGTGTTCTTACATATGTTCCTTTACTACACGTTACACGGAAACGAAATGAAATATTTTCCCCTTCAAAAACTTCACGTTCATCAAGTAATACAAATTCATGAATTGTAATTGTACGAACTGGACGTTCAACTTCTTGTCCTGCCCTTGCATATTCGTATAGTTTTTTTCCGTTAACTTTTACAGCTGAGAACATCGGCGGCATTTGTTCAATTGTCCCTGTTAATTCCGCTAGTACCTCTTCTACTTCTTTACGTGTAATGACACGATTTACATCTTGTTTCTCCACAACTTCACCAGAAGCATCTTCTGTTGTTGTTGAAAATCCTAATGTCACTTCACCTTCGTATGTTTTTGTTTCACTTGTTAAAAATTGCGCAATTTTTGTTGCACGCCCAACGCAAATAGGTAATACTCCTGTTACATCTGGATCCAGTGTCCCTGTATGACCAATTCGTTTCTCACGCAATATCTTTCTTAATTTGAACACACAATCATGTGATGTCATTCCCTTTGGCTTATGTAATAATACTACACCTTCCATATACTCACCTCATCATTATTCTTTTGTAGTAATTGCAATTATGCAAAACTTATTTTACATTGAAAAAATGGATAGACAAATGTCTATCCATTATTCTTCACGTTTACCGTCTTTATTAATTTCATGTAAAAGTGTATCAATTCGATGACCATATCCGATAGACTCATCAAACTCAAAGGTAATTTCTGGTGTTTTACGAAGACGAATACGTTGGCCAATTTCTGAACGAATAAAGCCTTTTGCCTTCGCTAAACCTTTTAATGTATTTTCTTTCTGTTCTTCGTCACCTAAAACAGAAATGTATACTTTAGCAATTTGTAAATCTCCACTCACTTGTACATCTGTTACTGTAACAAATCCAATACGTGGGTCTTTAATTTTACGACTGATAATGTCGCCTAATTCTTTTTTCATTTGCTCGCCCACACGGTTCGCACGTAATTTCATAACTCTTCACCTCATTCAATACCATTCCAAATGTGTTATCGTACGTTCAATTTCAGGAAATGAATCGATATACTCAAGTACACGATTCATTTCTTTTTCACAGACAACACGATTTGAGGATACGGAAACAATTGCAATTTCTGTACGTTGCCATACATCTTGATGCCCAACTTCAGAAACAGCTACATTATAGCGCTGTTTCACACGAGTTAACACACGTTGCAAAATTGCTCGTTTCTCTTTTAAAGAATGCACATCGTAAATCATACACTCGAATGAGAGTGAAGCGATAATCATCGCTTCACTTCTTCCATAACGTATGCTTCAATGATGTCCCCTTCTTTAAGATCATTATATCTCTCAATTGTTATACCACACTCATAGTTTTGTGCAACTTCTTTTACATCGTCTTTGAAACGTTTTAACGTATCAAGTTTTCCTTCGAAGACTACTACGCCATCACGGATAATACGAACGCCACTATCACGTGTAATTTTACCGTCTATTACGTAACAACCTGCGATTGTTCCAACTTTTGTTACTTTGAATGTTTGACGAACTTCCGCTTGACCGATTACTTTTTCTTCGAATTCTGGATCCAGCATACCTTGCATTGCTGATTCAATTTCTTCGATTACTTTATAGATAATACGGTGTAAACGAACATCAACTTTCTCTAATTCAGCTGTACGCTTCGCATTCACATCAGGGCGTACGTTAAATCCAATTACAATTGCATTAGATGCAGAAGCTAAAATAATATCAGATTCTGTAATCGCACCTACGCCTGTATGGATAATTTTCACTTTTACGCCTTCAACATCAATTTTACGAAGTGATGCTGCCATTGCTTCTACAGAACCTTGTACGTCTGCTTTCACAATTAAATTAATTTCTTTTACATCGCCCTCTTGGATTTGTTGGAATAAATCTTCCAGGCTGAATTTAGATTTCTCACCACGTTGTGCAACTAATGCTTCTTGTGCACGTGATTCACCGATTTGACGAGCTTTCTTCTCATCAGCGAATGCCATGAAACGATCTCCCGCTTGTGGCACTTCATTTAAACCTGTAATTTCAACAGGAGTTGATGGACCAGCAACTTTTACACGACGACCAATATCACTTACCATTGCACGAACACGACCGAATGATGTTCCAACAACAATTGGATCTCCAACTCGAAGTGTACCATTTTGAACAAGTAATGTCGCGATAGTTCCTTTACCTTTATCAAGCTGTGCTTCAATTACAGTACCAGCTGCATAGCGATTTGGATTTGCTTTATATTCTTCTACTTCACTCACAAGAAGGATCATTTCTAGTAAGTTGTCAATTCCCTCGCCTTGAATCGCAGAAATTGGTACGAAAATCGTGTCTCCGCCCCAAGCTTCTGGAACTAATTCATATTCTGTTAATTCTTGCATTACACGATCAGGATTTGCCGCTGGTTTATCCATTTTATTCACAGCAACAATAATTGGTACTCCAGCTGCTTTCGCATGGCTAATCGCTTCAACTGTTTGTGGCATAACACCGTCATCAGCTGCAACAACAAGAATTGTAATATCTGTTACTTGTGCACCACGAGCACGCATTGTTGTAAATGCCGCGTGACCTGGTGTATCTAAGAACGTAATTTTCTTATCATTTACATCAACTTGGTATGCACCGATATGCTGAGTAATTCCACCAGCTTCGCCAGCAGTTACTTTTGAATTACGGATAGAGTCAAGCAATGTTGTTTTACCATGGTCAACGTGTCCCATAATTGTAACAACAGCTGGACGTTCTTTTAAGTTTTCTTCATCATCTTGCTCATCGATGAATGTTTCAAATTCAGTTTCACTTACAACTACTTCTTCTTCTACTTCAATACCGTAATCAGTAGCAATTAACTCAATTGTATCTTTATCTAAGTCTTGGTTAATTGTCGCCATAATTCCTAGCATGAAGAGCTTTTTAATAATTTCAGATGGCTCTTTGCTTAACTTTTTAGCAAGGTCACCTACTGTAAGGCTTCCAGAGAAAGTGATTTTATCTGGTGTTTCTACTATTGGTGTTTGTTGTCTTCCAGCAAAGTTATCTTGACGTTTATCTTCATTTGCTTTGCCTTTTTTCTTATTCTTATTGCTGTTCTTTTTACTGCGAACAACTTTCTCTTCTACTTCAAACTCATCTGCAACAGAAGGTTTTTCCGCTCCAGCGCTATATTGATTATCTAATTTGTTTACTACTTCATCTTCTAACATTGTCATATGATTCGAAACCTCGATATTCATCTCTTTTAGTTTTGTCATAAGATCTTTACTTGAGATATTATTTTTTTTTGCATATTCATGTACTCGAATTTTACTCATACCTTCACCCCCGGTAATTTGTATCGAGCATGCTACGTAGCTTTTTCGCAAAGCCTTCATCTAAAACAGCTACAACGACTCGCTCGTCTCTCCCAATCGCATGCCCTAATTGTTGTCGATTTTCGACTTTTCTCATTGGTATGTTGTAGTACGTGGTTTTATCAATGATACGTTTTGTAGTGTTCGCTGACGCATCTTCAGAAAGCAATACTAGCTTTGCTTTGCCACTTCGTACTTCTTTTAAAACGAGTTCTTCACCCGAAATAATTTTTCGAGCGCGGTTTGCTAGTCCTAAAAATGATTTCCAATCAGACACTTATTTCGACTCCTTCTCAACAAGCTCAAGAAGCTCTTCGTACAGAGAACTGTCGATTTTCGCTTTTAGATGATGTTCCAAAATGTTTTTCTTTTGGGCTTGAATAATGCTTTCTTTATCTTTTGATAAATATGCACCTCGTCCTGATTTTTTTCCTGATAAATCAATAGACACTTCGCCCTCTTTGGAACGAACAATGCGAACTAGCTCTCGTTTTGATTTCATCTCTTGCGTCGCAATACATTTTCGTAACGGAACTTTTCGATTGCTCATACTCATCACCTCTATTCGATTTCGTCTTCAGCTGAATCGAATCCGAATGCGATTACGCTATCTTCTTCTGTCACAATACCAAGTTGTTTCGCATCAGACTCACTTTTAATATCAATTTTCCAGCCTGTTAATTTAGCTGCAAGACGCGCATTTTGTCCACGCTTACCAATCGCTAATGAAAGCTGGTGGTCTGGAACAACAACAGTTGTTGCTTTCTCTGCTTCATCTACAAGTACTTTAACAACCTGTGATGGACTTAAAGCATTTGCAACATATTCAACTGGGTCATTCGACCAGCGAACGATGTCAATCTTTTCACCTTTTAGTTCATCTACAACGCGTTGTACACGTTGTCCTTTCGGTCCTACACAAGAACCTACTGGATCAACATCGATATTCTCTGCATATACAGAAATTTTAGAACGGTCGCCTGCTTCACGTGCTACAGAGCGAATTTCTACAGTTCCATCATAAATTTCTGGAACTTCCATTTCGAATAAACGTTTTAAAAGACCAGGATGTGTACGTGATACGTAAATTTGTGGTCCTTTTGTTGTCTTTTCTACTTTTGTAATAAATACGCGAATACGATCATGTGGTTTATATTGCTCATTTGGCATTTGCTCACTTACAGGTAATAAAGCTTCTACTTTACCTAAGCTTACATAGATGAAACGAGCATCTTGGCGCTGTACAATACCAACCATAATGTCTTCTTCACGATCACTAAATTCTGAATAAATTACACCACGTTCCGCCTCACGAACTCGTTGTGTTACAACTTGTTTTGCAGTTTGCGCTGCAATACGACCAAAATCTTTTGGCGTTACTTCAATTTCTAGTACGTCACCATCTTGGTAGTTTGGATTAATTTGTCTTGCCTCTTCTACAGAGATTTCAAGACGTGGATCAAACACATTATCTACAACGTCCTTACGTGCTAAAACTTGAATTGTTCCCACTTCTGGGTTAAAGCTCACACGAACGTTTTGTGCTTGGTTAAAATTGCGTTTATAAGCAGAGATTAATGCTGCTTCAATCGCATCAATAATAATATCTTTGCTAATACCTTTTTCTGACTCTAATACGAGCAAAGCATCTAACAACTCAGTGCTCATGAAGATCCCCCTTCTTACTAAAACGTAACAGCAAGTCGCGCATTTGCAACTTTATCCATTGGAATTTGGATTTCTTTTTTACGTGTTTTAATTGTTAATAGTAGTGTAATTGTATTACCGTCGTAGGAAAGTAGCTTTCCTTCAAACATCTTCTCACCATCAATCGGCTTATATGTTTTAATTGCCACTTGTTTTCCTACCGCTTGCTGGAAGTCTTTCTCTTTCTTTAATGGACGTTCCGCTCCAGGAGATGATACATCCAAAAAGTAAAGATGAGGAATTGGATCCTCTTTATCTAAAGCTTCGCTTAAACGTTCACTTACCGCACCGCATTCTTCAATTTCGACTCCCTTTTCAGAATCGATGAATACGCGTAAGAACCAGTCTTGTCCTTCTTGCACATACTCTACATCTACAAGTTCAAGATTTAACTCTTCAACGATTGGCTGCGCAAATGCTTCTACAATTTCTGTGACTTTCTTATCCATAAACAGCCTCCTTCCTGCCGCCATGTACCATTTACAAGAAAAGATCCCGTTCATAAAGACGGTCTATCTTATTCTTTCTCGTTAGCTAACAAAAGCCCCTGCCGTTAAGCAGGGAATATCTGTCTTAGTATTACCAAATTTAAGAAGTAAAACTTGTAACAAAATATGTATATACGACAGAAATATCTTTACTATCTACATAAGCAAAATGTAGATAGTAACACGAAAGAGTGGGTTTCCCCACTCTCTTTTTCACAAAATATACATGACATGGTTATCTCGGTTTATAGTATACCATAGCAAATGTTGATTTGCAAAGATTTTTCCTACCTATTAGAACAGTGACAATTGGTTTTGATCCGGTAAATCTCCTAGACAACCTTGACCATCTAAATACTCAATAATCGTTTTAGAAACCTTACTGCGCTGCTGTAAGTCTTCTTTTGATAAGAAATCACCATTTTTACGAGCTTCAACAATACTGAAAGCTGCGTTTGTACCAAGACCGGGAACTGCATTAAATGGAGGAATTAAAGTATCCCCATCAATTATAAATTCGGTTGCATGCGAGCGGTATAAATCAACCTTTTGGAATGAATAACCACGCTCACACATTTCAAGTGTCATTTCTAGTACCGTTAATAAACTCTTCTCTTTCGGTGCTGCATCCAATCCTTTTTGTGCAATTTCATCAATTTTTACACGTATGGATGCTGAACCTTTCGCCATCGCCTCTACATCAAAGTCATCTGCACGAACTGTAAAATATGCCGCATAGAATAAAAGTGCGAAATGTACTTTAAAGTATGCAATACGTACAGCCATAAGTACGTAAGCAGCCGCATGGGCTTTAGGGAACATGTACTTAATCTTCTTACATGAATCAATATACCAACCTGGTACATTGTTATTTCTCATTTCCTCTTCCCATTCTTCTGGTACACCTTTACCTTTACGCACCGACTCCATGATTTTGAAGGCTAATGATGGATCCAAGCCTTGATAAATTAAATATACCATGATGTCATCACGACAACCGATAACTTCACTCAGTGTACACGTACCGTTATAAATTAATTCATTCGCATTACCTAACCATACATCTGTACCATGGGACAGTCCAGAAATTTGGACAAGCTCTGAAAACGTCGTTGGTTTCGTTTCTTCTAACATTTGTCTTACGAATTTCGTACCAAACTCTGGTATACCAAGTGTACCTGTTTTACAGTTAATTTGTTCTTCCGTTACCCCTAAAGACTCTGGACCAGAGAAAATTTTCATTACTTCTGGATCATCCGTTGGGATTGTTTTCGGGTCAATACCACTTAAATCTTGAAGCATACGAATAACAGTCGGATCATCGTGTCCTAATATATCAAGTTTCAATAAATTATCATGAATTGAGTGGAAGTCAAAGTGCGTTGTTCTCCACTCAGCACCTATTGAATCAGCCGGAAACTGAATTGGTGAAAAGTCAAAAATATCCATGTAATCTGGTACAACGATAATACCACCTGGATGCTGTCCGGTCGTACGCTTTACACCTGTACATCCCGCAACTAAGCGATCAATCTCTGCATTTCGAATTGTTAAGTTATGATCATTAGCATAACCTTTCACATACCCATAAGCGGTTTTTTCCGCAACCGTACCAATTGTTCCTGCGCGGTATACATAATCTTCACCGAACAGTAATTTCGTATAGTTATGGGCGCGTGGTTGGTATTCTCCGGAGAAATTCAAATCGATATCCGGTACCTTATCCCCTTTAAATCCAAGGAACGTTTCGAAAGGAATGTCATGCCCATCTTTCACATATGGAACATTACATGTTGGGCATTCTTTATCTGGTAAATCAAAACCAGAACCTACAGAACCGTCATTAAAGAACTCTGATTGTTTACACTTTGGACATACATAGTGCGGTGGTAATGGGTTTACTTCTGTAATTTCCATCATCGTTGCAACAAATGATGAACCTACCGATCCACGCGAACCTACTAGATAACCGTCCACTAACGATTTTTTCACAAGCTTATGTGAAATTAAATAAATAACGGCGAATCCATGTCCAATAATACTTTTCAATTCTTTTTCCAAACGAGCTTCTACAATTTCCGGTAGTTCATCTCCATAGATACTTCTTGCCATTATATAGCTCATATCACGTGTTTCATCATCAGCACCTTCAATTTTCGGTGTGTATAAATCATCTTTTACTGGACGAACATCACCAATTAATGACGCGATCTTGTGTGTATTTGTCACAACAATTTCTTTTGCTTTGTCTTCACCTAAGAATGAAAAACAATCTAGCATTTCATTTGTTGTACGGAAATGTACAGGCGGTAATGAATGGCGATTTAACGGATTAGCTCCTCCCTGCGAACTGACTAAAATTTTCCGATATATCGCGTCCTCTGGATCTAAATAATGCACATTCCCAGTAGCAACAACTGGCTTATCTAACGTCTCACCTAGTTTTACTAAGTTAGAAATTATTGTTTTTAACTGTCCTTCATCTCGAACGAGTTCACGTTCCACTAAATGACGTAACACTTCGGGAGGCATAACCTCAATGTAATCGTAAAACTGTGCAATTTCTTCTACTTCTTCAGGCGCTTTTTGCATCATAGCTTCAAATACTTCACCTTTGTCACAAGCTGTTCCTACTAAAATGCCTTCGCGATATTTTTTTAATAGTGATCGTGGTACACGTGGTACACGATAAAAGTAATTCAAGTGAGAATATGAAACAAGTTTATATAAGTTTTTCAACCCAACATCTGATGTGGCAAGTAACGTCAGATGACTTGGACGCCCACGTTTATACGCATCCCCTTGTCCCATACTATCGTTTAGTTGATCGTGATATTCAAATCCCTTTTCAATCACATCTTTTAACATCTTCACAAGTAAATATCCCGTTGCTTCTGTATCATAAATCGCACGGTGATGTTGCGTTAATTCAATATCAAGCTTTTTACACATCGTATTTAATCGATGATTTTTCATTTCTGGGAATAAGAACCGTGCAAGTTCTAACGTATCAATAACTGGATTTTTCGTTTTTTCTATCCCAGCCTTTTTAAAACCTACGTTAATAAAGCCCATATCGAAGCTTGCGTTATGAGCAACAAGTGTATGGTCACCCATCCATTCCTCAAACTTTTTAAACACTTCGTCCACTTCTGGTGCATCAGTTAACATATCATCTGTAATACCTGTTAATTCAATAATCGTCGCCGATAATGGTTGATGAGGATTTGCGAAAGATTCAAAGCGATCAATAATTTCTCCACCTTTTACCTTTACAGCAGCTAACTCAATGACTGTATCATATACAGCAGATAACCCTGTTGTCTCAACGTCAAAGACAACATATGTTTCTTCTGCAAGTAGACGATGTGCTTCGTTATATGCTATCGGCACACCATCATTAACTAAATTTGCTTCTACACCATATAGAACTTTAACTCCAGCCTTTTTACCAGCAGAATATGCTTCTGGGAACGACTGTGCAACAGCATGGTCTGTAACTGCAATAGCCTCATGCCCCCATTTTCCGGCTTGGGCAACGAGCTTAGACACAGAAGTAACAGCATCCATTTGACTCATTGGAGTATGAAGATGAAGTTCTACTCTTTTTTCCCCTTCTTTTGCTTTATCTTTACGAGAAGGTCCCGTTATTTCATTTATATCATTTGCGATCATAACTAAATCACGCACGAATGTATCATTTTGAACTGAACCACGCGCTTTTACCCAAGTTCCTTTTTTCAAGGATTGTAACATCGGGATATCTTCTTTATCACGTGAGAACATCTTAATCATAATAGAGTCCGTATAGTCAGTTATCTTTAAAGTTAATAATGTACGTCCACTACGAAGTTCTTTCGTCTCTACATGGAAAACATACCCTTGAACGGTTTTTCTTCTTTCTTCATCTTGAATTTCACGCAGCGGCGTAATCTCTTCATCTGGCTTAATAAGATAACCAAGCACAACTGGTCCTTCATGAACAACATCACTTTCTTCAGCTTGCCTTTTAGCCATCTCTTCCATAGCCTGTATAACTCGTTGACGATCTTCTTCCTGTGTTTGCTCACGAAACTTTTGCATTTCTTCTGCATTTTGCTTTATATGTGTGTCTAACTGAAAACGCGGGAATCCAAAAGCTTCGTATTGATCACCTACTGGTTTCGCAACGTTTTTCTTTAAAGTAGTAGATTCCAGCTCATTATTCACATTTAATAGCAACTTCACGCCATTGACCTGCGGAAGTTGCTTCTTTAAGTACGCGAACATAGGTGAAAATGTAATTCGTTCTGTACAAAGCGGCCAATATGCCTTCACTTCTTCTTCTGTAAATTGTTTATTCTCTGCTTCTAATGCAAATGTTGTTCTTGCAATATGAGAAAATGATTGCTTAAGCTTTGTTTCTAGCAACTCATATAATTCTGTCGGCAAAATACGTGGCACTTGTAAGTCAAAATGCCAACTTTTATTCGCTTTATCAATAACTAGCTTTTCAATACCACCGCCATGTAAATATTGATTTATAAGGTCTTCTGGTATTTGCAACTGTTGGAGCAAAATTTGAAATCGCTCTTGTTGTTCATTTGTTAATGACATAAGCACTCTCCTTCCATTTGCTATTATAAATTGAAACGTACTACAAAGAAAGATTTCTTCCTTCTTCTTTTACAAAATACGTTTACAAAGAAAGAGAAGGTACCTCATTACGAGGTACCTCTTCTTATTTTAAAATATTAGCAATATATGTTTGAAGTTCTTCTACTTTCACTTCTTCAGACTCGCCTGTAGCACGTACTTTCACTTCTACAATACCTTCATCTGCTTTTTTACCAACTGTAACACGAACTGGAAGGCCGAATAAATCTGCATCTGCAAATTTAACACCCGCACGTTCTGCACGATCATCTAGTAATACTTCGTATCCTTGCTCTTGTAATGAGTTATAGATATTTCCACCCATTTCACGTTGTGCATCAGATTTCATATTTACTGGAATTACATGCACATGGAACGGTGCAACAGATTTTGGCCAAACTAAACCATTCTCATCATTAAACTGCTCTGCAATTGCTGCCACTGTACGAGATACACCGATACCGTAACAACCCATAATAAGTGGTTTTGTTTTTCCGTTTTCATCTAGGAACGTTGCGTTCATTGCTTCACTATAACGAGTTCCTAATTTGAATACATGACCAACTTCAATTCCACGTGCGAAAAGAATTGTTCCATTTCCATCTGGAGATTGGTCTCCTTCTTGGATGAAGCGTAAATCTGTATATTGACTTACTTTAAAGTCACGTTCTGGATTTACATTTACATAATGGAATCCTTCTTCGTTCGCTCCTGAACATCCGTTGACAATTGATGCTACAGCATGGTCAGCGATAATTTCGATATCCCCTGTAACACCAATCGGTCCTAAAGAACCCACTTCACAGTTTAATAACTCTTTTATTTCTTCATGTGAAGCAAGCTCAACGACTGAAGCTCCGTATACATTCTTCACTTTTACATCATTGACTTCATGATCGCCACGAACAAGTACTACTACTAATTTCGCATCTACTTTAAACACCATAGATTTAATGCATTTTTCCGCTGCGATATTTAAGAATGCAGATACTTCTTCAATAGCTTTTTGATCTGGAGTTGCTACTTTTTCAAGTGCTTTTTCGGCTTCATCACTCTTCGTATACGTAGCAACAACAGGAGCCATTTCAATATTTGCCGCATAATCAGATGTATCAGAATACGCAATTGTATCTTCACCTACATCAGATAACACCATAAATTCGTGTGTATCTTTTCCACCCATTGCTCCAGAATCAGCGATAACTGCACGGAAATTCAAACCACAACGAGCAAAGATATTAGAATACGCTTTGTATAAACCGCTATATACTTCATCCAAACTTTCTTGTGTTGCATGGAAAGAATACGCATCTTTCATTAAAAATTCTCTTCCGCGTAATAAACCGAAACGTGGTCTTTGCTCATCACGGAATTTTGTTTGAATTTGATATAATGTTAATGGTAGTTTTTTGTATGATTTAATTTCATCACGTACAAGATCTGTAATTACTTCCTCATGAGTTGCCCCTAGCGCAAACTCGCGAGCATTACGATCTTTCATACGCATTAATTCTGATCCGTAAGAATACCAACGACCTGATTCTTGCCATAATTCAGAAGCTTGCATAGCTGGCATTAATAGTTCTACTGCCCCTGCGCGCTCCATTTCTTCACGAACAATACGTTCTACTTTGTGTAACACTTTTAAACCAAATGGTAGAAAACTATAAATACCAGAAGCATTTTGACGCATAAACCCTGCGCGAAGTAATAATTGATGACTCTTAATTTCAGCATCTGCTGGAACTTCACGTAATGTAGGACTGAATACCATACTTTGTTTCATTTATTCGCACCTCTTCATTTTACTCTTACACGCAATAAAACCCCTCACCTCGAGTTAGGTGAGGGATTTTATTCTATGAGCTCTATTTCATTATAAACTTCTTCTTATTTTACAAGAAAAACTTACGGATGTCATTCCATGTTACAACTAACATAAGCAACATTAATAATGCAAACCCAATAAAGTGAACCATTCCTTCTTTTTGACGATCAATTGGTTTTCCTCGTAATGCTTCAATTAAGAAGAAGAACAAACGTCCACCGTCTAAAGCTGGGACTGGTAATAAATTAAATAAACCAAGGTTAATACTTAAAACTGCCGCTAAACTTAGTACACGCGTAAATCCATAATCTACAACTTGATCTGTTAGATTATAAATTCCTACTGGACCTGACAACTCATTAATAGAAAATTGACCCGTTACTAATTTCACAAGAGAATCAAAAATTAGTTTCGTCCATTCGTATGTTTGTTCAAACCCTGATTTAATAGAACCCATCACTGTTTTCTCTACAGGAGAATAAACACCAATTCTACCAACTTCGTCTTTTCCTTCTTTATCAAGCGTTGGTGTTACTTTCACATTAAATTGCTCACTATCACGCTTTACATGTAACGTAATTTCTTTATTTGGGTTTTCACGTACAATCGTTACAACATCTTTCCATGTACTAGTGTTCTTCCCATTGATTGCTTGAATCGTATCGTTTTCTTTTAATCCAGCTTGTTCTGCAGCACTATTCTCCATTACTTTTCCGACCATTGGTTTGTCAACAGGAACTCCTTGTACAAATCCAAGAATCACAAAAATAACAAATGCTAGAATAAAGTTCATTGCAGGACCTGCAAAGATTGTTAGAGCACGTTGGCCCAATTTTTTAGAGCCAAATTGTCTATTGTACGGAGCGATTTGAATTTCTTCTCCCACAGAAATGATACGAGCTTTTTCATTTACTCGGAATGTTTGCAGCTCTTCCTCGTACTCTTCATAACCCAAAATTGTAAGATTATGCTCTAAATCAGCTTGTTCGACTTCAATGACACGAACATTTGGATATTTTTCATGTCCGTCAAAAACTAATTTCACAACTTCGTCTTTTTCATTTAATACAAGTCCAACCTTTTTTCCAGGTTTTAACTCAACTGTGTCCGCATCCTCGCCAGCCATTCTTACATAGCCACCAAGGGGCAGTAATCGAATCGTATACACCGTTTCATTCTTTTCAAATGAGAATATTTTCGGACCAAAACCAATCGCGAACTCGCGGCACAAAATACCTGCTCTTTTTGCGAAATATAGATGCCCTAGCTCATGGAAAAATACGAGTGCACCGAAAATTAATATAAAGGCAATCGCTGTATTCAATTCCATAACCACCTTTGCTAAATTTGTTCCATCACAAACCGTCTTGTGGCTGCGTCAATTTCCTGAATTTCCTCTAAGCTCGGACGTGCAATGACAGTGTGATGGTGCATTGCTTTTTCAATGAGGTCTTCCACTGTTAAGAAACCAATTCTCTTTTGTAAAAAAGCTTCAACAGCTACTTCATTTGCCGCGTTCATTACAGCCGGCATACTTCCACCTGTCTTTCCAGCTTCATACGCAAAACGTAGACAACGGAAACGCTCTTGATTCATTTTCTCAAAATGCAATGTTCCCATTTCCCATAAATTTAACTGTTTCGTGTCTGAAAGAGGCAATCTATCAGGATATGTAAGCGCGTATTGAATCGGTACTCGCATATCAGGTGAGCCAAGCTGTGCCATTACACTACGATCTTCAAATTCAACCATAGAATGAATAATACTTTCTTTATGTAGAACAACATCGATTTGCTCATAAGGGATACCAAAAAGCCAGTGTGCTTCAATTACTTCTAGCCCCTTATTCATCATTGTAGCAGAATCAATTGTAATTTTCGAACCCATTGACCAGTTTGGATGACGAAGTGCATCTTCTACGGTCACTTGATGCAATTCATCTCTCGTTTTATCACGAAAACTTCCGCCTGAAGCAGTTATAATTAAGCGAGAGATTCTTTTTTCATTTTCACCATTCAAGCATTGAAAAATAGCTGAATGTTCACTGTCTACTGGAAGTAACGATACATTATGTTTTCGTGCTGCTTCCATTACAAGATGCCCTGCAGTTACTAACGTTTCTTTATTTGCAATTCCAATTGTTTTTTTCGCCTCAATTGCGCGGAGTGTCGGTAACAACCCTACGCTACCTACAACAGCATTCACTACAATTTCTGTATCTGGGTGCAGCGCTACTTCTAATAAGCCTTCGCTACCATATACTACTTTTGTATTACCAGAAACAGCTTGTAATTTTAAAACATCTTCCTCTCTTTGCACAGAGACAATTTGCGGGGAAAATTCTTGAATTACCTTTACTGCATAATCAACATTTTTCCCTACAGAAAAAGCAACGAGACGGAATTGGTCTGGGTGCGAGCGTAACACATCTAATGTTTGTGTACCGATTGATCCGCTTGCACCTAGTAAACTAATGTTTTTCATGACTCCAACCCCTCGTTCATTTATTAATTGTATTGTAATAAGAAGTATAGAATTGGTAACACAAATAACCAACTATCTGTTCGATCTAAAATACCACCATGTCCAGGTAAAATTGTACCTGAATCCTTTACACCATAATGGCGTTTAAATGCAGATTGCACTAAATCACCAATTTGTCCAAAAATAGAAATGATAATCGTCAGAACGATTAAAACTCCTACATTCGCTTCAACTGGGAAGAACATATTGTAAACAAGTGCAACAACAATTCCACAAACAATACCGCCTAATGAACCTTCAATCGTTTTATTCGGACTAATTTCTGGCCATAATTTTCTTTTTCCAAATGCTTTTCCTATGAAATATGCACCTGAATCAGTTGCCCATATGACAAATAGTGCACAGAACACATATTTGATTCCTAATATTCTCGTTTCATTTAAATATAAGAATCCCATTCCAACATATGTCGTTGCCATAAGTAAAAATGAAGCATTGTCAAAAGTAAATGTATTCTTAGAAAGGACTGTATATGATAAAAGTAATAAAACAATCACAAATGTGATTTCTAATTTACCTAACCCAATCCACGTAAACAGTTCTGATGCACTACTCGGAATTAAAATAATCCACAATAATACTGCAGCTAAAACTGTTGGTACCGAAATAAGCGTAAGCTTGTTCATACGAATTAATTCATATAAACCTATAGAAGCAAGTGCATACACTAAAACTGTAAAAGGCACGCCACCGTAAATTACGATGGGAATGAATAGCGCGGCAGCAATCACTCCAGTAATAATTCTCTGTTTCACTACCAAACCCTCTCTTTCTACACGCCTCCGAATCTGCGCCCTCTATGTTGAAAGTCTGTAATCGCATTTAGCAAATGTTCCTCGGTAAAATCTGGCCAATACACATCTGTAAACCAAAATTCCGAATAAGCAATTTGCCATAACATGAAATTACTAATACGTAGCTCTCCGCTTGTACGGATTAACAACTCTGGATCAGGTAAAGAACTCGTCATTAAGTAAGAAGAAATCTTTTCTTCACTTATTTCTTCCGAACGAATTTTTCCTTCCTCACTATCTTTCATCATATGTTGCACAGCAGAAACGATTTCATCTCGACTTCCATAGTTTAACGCGAAATTAAGAATTAATCCCGTATTCTCTTTCGTATCTTCCATGGCTTTTTCCATCGCTCTGCGCGTATGCGTAGGAAGACGATCTTTTTGCCCTATTACTCGGACTTGTACGTTTTCTTCAAGCAACTCTGGTAAAAATGCACCTAAAAATTCTTCTGGAAGCTTCATCAAATAATCAACTTCTTTTTTCGGTCTTTTCCAGTTCTCAGTCGAAAAAGCATAAAGAGTTAATACTTTCACATCAAGCTTACTTGCAAATTTTGTGATTTTCTTCACAACTTGCATACCTTCATGATGACCAGCAATGCGAGGCATGGCTCTTCTCTTTGCCCATCTTCCATTACCATCCATAATAATAGCAATATGTTCTGGGATATATCCTTTTTTCACTTTTTCAATGAGATGATCAAACGATGTGACCTTTTTACTTTTAAAAAAAGGAAACTTTTTAAACATCATTCATACCCTCCAACAAGCAGACGTATGCCTAAAAGTGTAAAAAGACCCCCTTAAGAAGAGGGTCATATTTGCGAAATTATCGCTATTACACTTCCATAATTTCTTTTTCTTTGTTTTTTGCGATTTCGTCAACTTTTGCAATATATTTATCTGTTTCTTTTTGGATATCTTCAGTATATCCTCTTAAATCATCTTCTGTAATGTCGCCAGCTTTTTCAAGCTTCTTAAGGTCATCATTACTGTCACGACGTACGTTACGAACAGCAACTTTTGCTTCCTCAGCATATTTCTTCACAACTTTTACAAGATCGCGACGACGCTCTTCTGTTAATGCAGGGAATGCAATACGAATTACAGTTCCATCATTAGAAGGGTTTAAGCCTAAATCTGCTTTTAAAATTGCTTTTTCAATATCACCGATAGAAGTTTTATCATAAGGTTGAATTACAAGCAAACGTGCTTCTGGAACTGTAATGTTCGCTAATTGCACAACTGGTGTTGGTGCACCATAGTAATCAACTTGTACCTTATCTAATACAGACGAGCTTGCACGACCAGCGCGAACTGTTGCTAATTCACGAGAATAAGCAGCAACTGCTTTTTCCATTTTTTCATTTGAAGACTTCAATACTTGTTGTCCCATAATTTATTTCCCCCTTACAACTGTTCCAATATTTTCGCCTAAAACGGCACGTTTAATGTTACCTTTTTCCATAACCGAGAATACAATTAATGAAATATCATTATCCATACATAAAGAAGAAGCTGTAGAATCCATTACACCTAAACCTGCTTTTAATACATCTAAGTAAGTAAGTGTTTCGTATTTCGTAGCTGTTGGGTCAATAGATGGATCTGCACTATATACGCCATCCACATTATTTTTCGCCATTAAAATAACGTCCGCTTCGATTTCAGCTGCACGTAATGCTGCTGTTGTATCTGTAGAGAAGTATGGGTTACCTGTACCTGCAGCAAAGATAACAACACGTTTTTTCTCTAAGTGACGAATTGCTTTACGACGAATGTAAGGCTCTGCCACTTGACGCATCTCAATTGAAGTTTGTACGCGAGTTTGAATTCCGATATTCTCTAAGCTATCTTGAAGAGCTAATGAATTCATAACTGTTGCTAACATGCCCATGTAATCTGCTCCTGCACGATCCATGCCCATTTCGCTTCCAATTTTCCCACGCCAAATGTTACCGCCACCAACAACAACTGCAACCTCTACATCAAGTTCTGCAATTTCTTTCACTTGTTCCGCAACTGACTTAATAACAGCTGGGTTAATTCCAAATCCTTGCTCGCCAGCTAAAGCTTCTCCGCTCAGCTTTAAAACGACACGATTATATTTCGGTTTACTCATAATGAACCTCCAATTGCTTACATCTTTATTTTAAAAAAGGGAACACAATGTGTTCCCTAATCTGTATTAGTTGTTACCTTTTACTTGGTTCATTACTTCTTCAGCAAAGTTGTCTTCGCGTTTTTCGATACCTTCACCAACAGCGTAGCGAACGAATCCTTTTAATGTTCCGCCTTTAGACTCAACGAATTGACGAACTTTCATGTCAGGATTCTTAACGAATGTTTGGTCAAGTAAGCAAATCTCTTCAAAGAATTTGCCAAGACGGCCTTCTACCATTTTCGCAACGATTTTTTCAGGCTTGCCTTCGTTTAAAGCTTGTTGTGTTAATACTTGACGCTCATGCTCAACTTCTTCAGCTGTTACAGCATCGCGGTCGATGTATTTAGGGTTAACTGCTGCGATGTGCATTGCTACATCTTTAGCAGCTGCTTCATCAGTAGAACCTTCAAGAACTGTTAATACACCAATACGTCCACCCATGTGTAGGTAAGCGCCGAATGCATCAGCATCAGTTTTTGATACGATTTCGAAACGACGAAGTGTAAGTTTTTCACCAATTTTAGCGATTGCTTCGTTGATGTGCTCTTCTACTGTTTTGCCGCCTTCGATTGTTTGAGCCATAGCTTCTTCAACGTTAGCAGGTTTGTTAGCTAATAAGTGAGCAGCTAATTCTTTAATTAACGCTTGGAAACCTTCGTTTTTCGCAACGAAATCAGTCTCAGAGTTTAATTCTAAGATTAAACCTTCGTTACCTTTTGTTTCGATGAAAGTTAAACCTTCAGCAGCGATGCGGTCTGCTTTTTTAGCAGCTTTCGCAATACCTTTTTCACGTAAGAAGTCAATTGCTTTCTCCATGTCGCCGTTAGTTTCTGTTAAAGCTTTTTTGCAGTCCATCATACCTGCGCCAGTTTTTTCACGAAGTTCTTTTACCATTTGTGCAGTGATTGCCATGTTTTTCATCCTCCTAAAATATGTATTTATACCTTAAAAAAGGTGATAAAAGGCCGAACCCCTTATCACCTTTCCAAATTTGTTACGCAGTAACAGTTTCTTCACCTTGTTTTGATTCAAGGATCGCGTCTGCCATTTTAGATGTAAGAAGTTTTACAGCACGAATTGCATCATCGTTTGCTGGGATAACGTGATCGATTTCGTCTGGATCACAGTTTGTATCAACGATACCGATGATTGGAATGTGTAATTTGCGCGCTTCAGCAACTGCAATACGCTCTTTACGAGGGTCTACTACGAATAATGCACTTGGAAGACCTTTCATATCTTTAATACCGCCTAAGAATTTCTCAAGACGCTCTAACTCTTTTTTAAGTTGAACAACTTCTTTCTTAGGAAGTACTTCGAAAGTACCATCTTCTTGCATTCTTTCGATATCTTTAAGACGCTTGATACGCTTTTGGATTGTTTGGAAGTTTGTTAAAGTTCCACCTAACCAACGTTGGTTAACGAAGTACATACCAGCACGAGTTGCTTCTTCTTTAATAGCTTCTTGTGCTTGTTTTTTAGTACCTACGAATAAAATGTCTCCACCTTCAGCAGCGATGTCACGCATCGTTCTGTAAGCTTCCTCAACTTTTTTCACAGTTTTTTGTAAGTCGATGATGTAGATACCGTTACGCTCTGTGAAGATGTAACGCTTCATTTTTGGGTTCCAACGACGAGTTTGATGTCCGAAATGAACACCAGCTTCAAGCAATTGTTTCATAGAAATTACTGACATAATTTAGTTCCTCCTAAATGGTTTTTTGATATCCTCCGTTTACTTCATCTCTAAGCGAAACTACGAACGTAGCACCAACACTTAAATCAGTAAACGTGTGTACTTTGTACTGACACCACTGCTTACTATATCATACTGAAATATTACAATCAAGTCGAAAATGCGAACAATGTAAAACTTTCTTTTTTTCACGCTCAAATTCTAGTATTACCAACCTTCAATTCCTTTAAGCAAGGAATTGAAGGTTAATTAATAGTTTTCTAATGAATGTTGTCATGACGCCTTACGTAAGCAAAATCATTCACTTAAAAAAACAAAAAACTCTCCTCAAGCGAGGAGAGTTTTTTTATAAATTAGTTTGTTTTTAATTTAGCAAGTTCCTGTAGAAACTTGTCGTTTAGCACTTTAATGTATGTTCCTTTCATACCTAAAGAGCGAGACTCAATAACACCAGCACTTTCTAATTTACGTAGTGCATTTACGATTACCGAACGAGTAATTCCCACGCGATCAGCAATTTTACTTGCAACAAGTAAACCTTCTGTTCCATTTAATTCTTCGAAGATATGCTCGATTGCTTCTAACTCACTGTAAGATAATGAGCTAATCGCCATTTGAACAACAGCTTTACTACGTGCTTCCTCTTCGATTTCTTCTGCTTTTTCACGTAAGATTTCCATACCTACAACAGTTGAGCTGTATTCAGCAAGAATTAAATCATCGTCTAAGAACTCTTGACCAAGACGAGCTAATACTAGTGTACCTAGACGCTCACCGCCACCAACGATTGGTACGATTGTAGTTAAACCTTGACCGAATAATTCTCTATTTTCTACCGGGAATGCTGTGTAGTCACTATCCACACCTAAATTTGAAGATGTTTCTGTAACATTGAATAAACTTTGCGTATACTCTTCTGGGAATTGACGCTCTGCAAGCATGTGCTTCATACGTTCGTTTTCGATTTGTTGGTGAATCGCATATCCTAATAATTTACCGCGACGACTTACAACGAACACGTTCGCTTCAATTACTTCACACATTGTGTCAGACATCTCTCTAAAGTTTACAGGCTTTCCTGCTGCGCTCTGTAATAACGCATTTAATTTTCTCGTTTTTGCTAATAATTCCATTTCAAAATTTCCTCCTACATGTTACTTACATATTTTTTCATCACTTGGAAACTAGGGCGAGTCACCTGATGACACTATTACAAAATAAACTGGCTCACATCTTTATTTTTAGCTATTGTCGCTAATTTTTCCTCAACATATTGAGGTGTTATCGTTATTTTCTCTAACGTAATTTCAGATGCCTCAAACGATAAATCTTCAAGGAGCTTCTCCATAACAGTATGAAGTCTTCTCGCTCCAATATTATCTGTATCCTGATTAACTTGATAAGCAATCTCAGCAATCTTACGAATAGCTTCGTCTGAAAATTCAATTTCTATACCTTCAGTCGCTAATAACGCCGTGTACTGTTTAATTAGCGCATTGTCAGGCTCGATTAATATTTTAACAAAATCATCCGCCGATAATTTTGTTAATTCTACTCGAATCGGAAATCTCCCTTGCAATTCCGGAATTAAATCCGACGGTTTAGACATATGGAACGCTCCAGCTGCAACAAATAAAATATAATCCGTTTTTACTGATCCGTATTTCGTTGCTACATTCGACCCTTCTACAATCGGTAAAATGTCACGTTGCACACCTTCACGCGATACATCTACGCTATTCGACTGCTTACCAGCAATTTTGTCAATTTCATCGATAAAAATAATCCCGAGCTGTTCAGCACGATAAACAGCCTCTTGTGTAACTTCATCCATATCAATTAAGCGCTGTGCCTCTTCATTTGTCAAGAGTTTTCTTGCTTCTTTTACAGAAAGTTTACGTTTTTTCGTTTTTTTCGGCATGATACTTCCTAGTGCATCTTGGAAATTCATTCCCATTTGCTCCATGCCAGTTCCTTGCAACATATCAAACATAGAAGACTGTTGTTCCGTCACTTCGATCGATATCACTTCATCTTCAAGAAGGCCTGCCGCAAGCTTTCTTTCCACATCTTGACGTTTCTTTTCGATTTCATCATCTTCCTGTGCATCAGATGTTTGGTTTGAATTTTGATTACCACCAAAAAGCATTTCTAATGGATTTTTAAATCCAGATTGTTTCTCCGGACTCGGCACTAAAATTTCAACAAGACGTTGATTCGCTTGCTCTTCTGCTTTATCTTGAACTTTAACTACCATTTCCTCTTTCACAATGCGAACAGACGTTTCAACAAGGTCGCGGACCATCGACTCTACATCTCGACCCACATATCCAACTTCTGTAAATTTCGTCGCTTCAACCTTAATAAAAGGTGCTCCAACGAGTTTCGCCATTCGCCGTGCTACCTCTGTTTTACCAACACCTGTCGGTCCAATCATTAAAATGTTTTTAGGTGCAATTTCATCACGTAAATTTTCAACTAATTTACTGCGACGGTATCGATTTCGTAGAGCTACAGCAACCGCTTTCTTTGCATCTTTTTGACCGATGATGTATTGATCTAATTTTTCCACAATTTGACGCGGAGTAAAATGTAAATGCATATAAAATGCCTCCCTTACGATTCTACAATTCTTCAACAATTATGTTGTGGTTCGTATAAACACAAATATCGCCTGCAATTTCTAAACTGGCCTTCGCAATTTGTTTCGCTGTTAAATGTTCACTTGCATGTTGCTTTAAAGCACGACCAGCAGCAAGTGCATAATGTCCGCCTGAACCAATTGCTAAAATACCATCATCTGGTTCAATCACTTCTCCTGTACCTGAAACAAGGAGCATCGTTGTTTTATCCATGACAATGAGCATTGCTTCTAGCTGACGTAGCATTTTATCACCACGCCATTGTTTCGCCATCTCAACTGCAGCGCGCTGCAAATTGCCATTATACTCTTCTAATTTCCCTTCAAACATTTCAAAAAGAGTAAATGCATCAGCAACTGATCCTGCAAAACCAGCTAAAACTTTCCCTTGGAAAAGTTTGCGAACTTTGCGAGCTGTATGTTTCATTACAACAGCATTCCCCATCGTTACCTGACCATCTCCAGCCATTGCACATTCTCCATTATGATGAACTGCAAATATCGTTGTAGCGTGGAAATTTCCCATAGAAAAAACTCCTTTATATGTTTTTATAGCCTTAAAAGCAATTTATGCCCGCGGGTGATGCTTCATGTACACAGAACGCAATCTTTCTTTAGAGACATGCGTATAAATTTGTGTGGTTGACAAATTCTCATGACCTAATAGCTCCTGCACAGTACGTAAATCCGCTCCTTCATCCAACATATGTGTAGCAAATGTATGCCTTAACATATGGGGACTTATCCGCATTGTAAGTGAAGCTTTCTTAATGAGTTCGTTCAAAACATAACGTACACCCTGATCTGTTAACGGCTTACCTTTCGCATTTAAAAATACCATATGAGATTGTTCTTCAGTCTTTTGAGCTAACTGTTTTCTCCCGTTCTCTATATAAGTAATTAAAGCATCTTGTGCATAGCTTCCGAACGGAATATATCTTTGTTTTTTCCCTTTTCCCATCACTAAAATTGTTCCCACTGCAAAGTCAATGTCGGTAAGTTGCAAATTAACGCATTCGCTTACACGAATCCCAGTTGCATACATCAACTCTAATAAAGCTTGATTCCTTTGACCTAATGGTGCCCCTGTATCAGAAACTTCAAACAATTCCTCTAACTCTTCAGCATATAAAAACTTTGGGATTGACAATTCTTTCTTGGGAAGTGACGCAAGTGCAAACGGATTATCTTTTTGATAACCTTCACGCATCAAAAAACGATATAAACTTCGTAAGCTTGATACTTTCCTTGCGACAGATTTACGGGCTAACTTCTGATCGTGCAACGTCGTCAAGTATAAACGAACATCCGCGTATGTAACATCTAAAAAAGAGGATATGCCTTCTCGCTCCATAAATTGCACAAAATGTTCTAAATCATTTTGATAACTTGCAATTGTATATTTTGAATAATTTCTTTCAATTTGTAAATATCCAACGAATAATTGTAACAATTTCTTCACATTCACATCCATATAATTCACCTCAATAAAGGCTACTAAATCGTATCACAACTTAGTAGCCTTTGCAAGAAATTTAATTAAATATTTACAAAATTTTGAATTGTTTCCAAAGCGCGTGTAGCATATGCTTCATTTCGCTCTTGTTTCTTTTTAATTTTCTTCTCTAACGGTGTAAATAAACCGAAGTTTGCATTCATTGGCTGGAAGTTTTTCGCATTTGTCGCAGTAATATAATTTGCCATACTTCCCATTGCAGTTACAGGTGGTAATACAACTGGCTCTTCACCTTGTACAAGTCGAGCAGCGTTAATACCCGCTAATAATCCTGATGCTGCTGATTCAACATAACCCTCTACACCAGTCATTTGACCAGCGAAGAATAAATCATCACGTTGTTTATATTGATATGTTGGACGAAGCAAATTAGGCGAATTAATAAACGTATTACGATGCATTACACCATAACGTACAATCTCTGCGTTTTCTAGTCCTGGAATTAGCTGTAACACTTCTTTTTGTGGCCCCCACTTTAAATGTGTTTGGAAGCCTACAATATTGTATAATGTTCCTGCTGCATCATCTTGACGTAACTGAACAACCGCATACGGTGTTTTCCCTGTTTTCGGATCTTCTAACCCAACAGGCTTCATCGGCCCAAATACTAACGTCTGTCTTCCTCTACTTGCCATAACTTCTACTGGCATACAACCTTCAAAGAAAATTTCTTTTTCAAATTCTTTTAAAGGCACTGTCTCAGCAGCAATTAAAGCCTCATAAAAACGATCAAACTCTTCTTCTGTCATTGGACAGTTTAAATATGCCGCTTCACCTTTATCATAACGGGATTTTAAATATACTTTATTCATGTCAATGCTGTCTTTCTCAACGATTGGCGCGGCAGCATCATAGAAATAAAAATAATCTTCACCTGTTAGTTTTTTTAATTGTGCAGAAAGATCAGGAGACGTAAGTGGACCTGTCGCAATAACAGTTGGTCCCTCTGGAATTTCAGTGATTTCCTCATTCATTACAGTTACGTTCGGATGATTTTTCACATATTCAGTCACTTTCGCCGCGAATTCATGACGGTCTACAGCTAAAGCACCTCCTGCTGGTACAGAGCACTCATCGGCTGCACGAATAATGACAGAATCCATTAGACGCATTTCTTCTTTAATAACACCAACAGCATTTGTTAATGTGTTTGCACGAAGTGAGTTACTACATACTAATTCAGCAAATTTATCTGTATGATGAGCTGGTGTTTGCCTTACTGGTCTCATTTCATATAATTTTACTTGGACACCACGCTTTGCAATTTGGTAAGCTGCTTCGCTTCCTGCAAGACCTGCGCCAATGACGTTTACTACTTGTGTTGTCATATATATCACCTTTCCTTTTCTTCCCGAAAAAAATGTGAGCAGTTACGCTCACATTTGTTGTTCTTCTTCATAATCACACGAAATACATTGTACTTGCACGCCTTTTTTTAACTTTTTCTCTACGAGCATACCTTCACACTTCGGACATTTACGACCAATCGGCTTATCCCAAGATACAAAGTCACATTCTGGATACGTACCGCATCCGTAGAAAAGGCGTTTCTTTTTATTACTACGGCGTTCAATAATTTGCCCTTTATCACACTTCGGACAAGTAACACCGATTTCTTTTACAATCGGTTTTGTATTACGACATTCCGGGAAATTTGAACAAGCCATAAACTTCCCATATTTACCCATTTTAAAGACCATCGGGTGACTACATAATTCACAGTCTTCCCCAGCTGGTTCATCTTTAATTTCCACTTCACGCATTTCTTTTTCCGCTTTTTCTAAGCGCGGTTCAAATCCTACGTAGAAATCATCAACAATTTTCACCCAATTTGCATTTCCTTCTTCTACTTCATCAAGGCTTTGCTCCATATTGGCAGTAAATTCAATGTTAATAATTTCTGGGAAAAACTCTAAAATAAGTTCGATTACTATTCCACCAAGCTCAGTCGGAACGAAGCGTTTATTATCTAAAGCAACGTATCCTCGTTTTTGGATTGTTTCAAGTGTCGGTACATAAGTAGACGGTCTCCCAATTCCAAGCTCTTCAAGTGTTCTTACTAGACGAGCCTCTGTATAACGCGGCGGAGGCTGTGTGTAATGTTGCTTTGGTTCTATATCTTTTGAAAATACAGTTTCACCTACTTCTAACGGTGGCAACATCTTATCCTTTTCTTCCGCACCATCATCTTTCGACTCTACGTACACTTTCATAAATCCTGGGAACTTTACAACTGATCCACTTGCACGGAACTGAACATTGTTATTAATGAGTTTCGCTGTAACAGTATCCATTATAGCAGATGCCATTTGACTTGCAACAAATCGCTCCCAAATCAGTTTATACAAACGGAGTTGATCACGACTTAAGAAACTTTTTAGTTCCTCTGGCTTTCTCATTACCGAAGTAGGACGAATCGCCTCATGCGCATCTTGTGCTTTCGACTTTTTCGTTTCTTTCCTCTTCTCTGTTCCTATGTATTCCGCACCAAACGCCTCAGTAATGTAATCACGAGCCTCTGTTTGAGCTGTTTCTGAGATACGTGTTGAATCAGTTCTCATATACGTAATAAGACCTACAGTCCCTTGTTTTCCAAGATCTATCCCTTCATACAGCTGCTGTGCAAGCATCATTGTTTTCTTTGCTCGCATATTTAACTTACGCGCTGCCTCTTGTTGCAAGGAAGATGTTGTAAACGGTAATGCAGGGTTACGCTTTCGCTCTTTTCGCGTTACATTTTCAACCGAAAACGCATTGTCTTTCATCTTTTCGATTATTTCGTTCACTTGTGCTTCGTTCGTTAATTGAACTTTTTCACCATCTACACCGTAAAAGCTTGCTTCAAATGTGTCTTTCCCTTTCACAAATTCTGTTTTAATTGTCCAGAATTCTTCAGGTTCAAAACTTTGAATTTCTTTTTCACGTTCGATGATTAAACGAACTGCTACAGATTGTACGCGTCCTGCACTTAATCCTTTTTTTACTTTCTTCCATAATAAAGGACTAATATTGTAACCAACAAGACGATCGAGTATACGTCTTGCCTGTTGTGCATCTACTAAATCCATATTAATTGCACGAGGATATTTAAATGATTCTTTTATTGCATCTTTTGTAATCTCATTAAATACAACTCGGCAATCTGATTCCACGTCCACATTTAACGTATTTGCTAAATGCCAAGCAATTGCTTCTCCTTCACGATCCGGATCGGCCGCGAGATAGACTTTCTTTGCTTTTTTTGCCGCTGATTTTAAATCTTTTAAAACGGGACCCTTACCACGAATGGTAATATACTTCGGGGTGAAGTTATTCTTTACTTCTATCCCCATTTGGCTTTTAGGTAAATCGCGGACATGTCCCATGGACGCGACGACTTTGTATTTTTTCCCTAAATATTTTTCAATGGTCTTCGCCTTAGAAGGCGACTCCACGATTACGAGGTAATCTGACATGCTAGTGCCTCCTTAAGAGGTGGATTCAAGTCTTCATCAATCTTATTGATTTCTCTTGTTTTTGTCAATCAAGAATGAATATACCATACAGCGACAATCTACCATTTGTCAATAATTGTTTAATAAAAACATAAAAATATATGGTTAATTTAAAATTTCTTCAAGGATATCCTCCGCATTTCTTACTAGCTTTGCGCCTTGTTAAATTAGATGATTCGTTCCCGCTGCACTCTCTATAAATATAGGTCCAGGAAGCGCAAACACCTCTCTATTTTGTTCTAGCGCAAGGTCTGCAGTAATTTTTGCTTCTACAACTAAAACACCTTTACTTATACCGCTAATAATTCGATTTCTTTTTGGGAAATACCATTTTTTCGGCACATAATGAGGCGGATACTCTGTCAATAACAATATATAATCTTTCCACGTGTCATACAAACCTCTATTCTCCTTTGGATACATATAAGATAATCCGTGTCCTAATATTGCAATGGTCGGGCAATGCTGCCTTACTGTAACTTCATGAGCAATTGTATCTATCCCTCTTGCAAAACCACTAACAATAAGCCATTCTTTTTCAAGTAAAGGTTGTAAAATAAACTTCATACTCTCCTTTCCATATAAAGACGGTTCTCTCGTTCCAACAATCGCTAATTTATTTACTTTATTTAGAAAATCTCTTTCTCCTTTTCCGTATAAAACAAAAGGGGGATCTTGTATTTCTCGCAGTAATTGTGGATAGTCCTTATCCCATATTGTTATATAAAATATTCTCTTTTTTTCTAACTGGGATACATATTGTTGGAGATTTGAAATTTGAAGAAAATTTACTAGTTCTAAAGATTTTTCCGAGGATATTCCAGCGTAATATTCAAATTGTTCCGGACTAAAAGTGTATATTCCCTTCAGTTCTGGATCAACATATAGTAGTCTCTCCATCGCCTTCCAATGATCCGCCAACATGTAATGAAGGTGCAATAAACGTTCTCTTTTCATCTCAATTCTCCTTACCCATAATTTTTATTATGTAAACAAAAAATGTGTAAAAAGACACCCTCTAATAAGAAGGTGTCTTTCAAAAAGATTAGTAGTTTTTACAAGTCTCAAATAATCCCTTTTCTTTTAAAACAGAGATTAATGTTTCACCCATAACAGCTGGTGTTTCCGCTACTTTAATACCACAAGCTTCCATTGTTTTAATCTTTTCAGCAGCAGTTCCTTTGCCGCCAGAAATGATCGCCCCAGCATGACCCATACGTTTGCCTTCAGGCGCTGTTTGACCACCAATGAAGCCTACAACTGGTTTTGTCATATTAGCTTGTACCCATTCTGCTGCTTCTTCTTCTGCCGTACCGCCGATTTCACCAATCATAATTACAGCATGCGTTTCTTCATCTTCATTAAATGCTTTTAACGCATCAATAAAGTCCGTACCGTTAACAGGGTCTCCCCCGATACCTACAGCAGTAGATTGGCCAATACCTTCTTGCGTTAACTGATGTACAGCTTCATACGTTAATGTACCAGAGCGAGATACGATACCAACATGACCTTTTTTGTGAATATATCCTGGCATAATACCAATTTTACATTCGTCAGGTGTAATGACACCAGGGCAGTTTGGTCCAAGTAAACGTGTATGTTTACCCGCCATATATCTCTTTACGTTTACCATATCTAATACAGGGATTCCTTCAGTAATACATACTACTAAATCAACCTTTGCATCAACAGCTTCCATAATTGCATCAGCCGCAAAAGCGGGTGGAACGTATACAACTGAAGCGTTTGCGCCTGTTGCTTTCACAGCATCTTCTACTGTATCAAATACTGGTACGCCTTCAATATCAGTGCCACCTTTACCTGGTGTTACACCACCTACAATTTTCGTACCGTATTCAATCATTTGCTTTGTATGGAATAACCCTTGAGAACCTGTAATACCTTGAACAATAACTTTTGTATCTTTATTAACTAATACGCTCATTTTTCTCCCCCGCTTTCTATTAGCCCACTAGTGAAACAATTTTTTGTGCACCGTCTGCCATAGATTCTGCTGCAACAATATTTAAACCAGACTCATTTAAAATTTTCTTTCCTAGCTCTACGTTTGTACCTTCAAGACGTACAACTAAAGGCAACTCAAGACCTACCTGCTTCGTCGCTTCAATAACACCTTCTGCGATAACATCACACTTCATAATGCCACCAAAAATGTTAACGAAGATACCTTTTACATTTTTGTCAGAAAGGATAATTTTGAATGCTTCTGTAACTTTTTCAGCTGTTGCGCCGCCACCAACATCTAAGAAGTTAGCTGGGTCACCATGGTAATGTTTAATGATATCCATTGTAGCCATTGCTAAACCTGCACCATTAACCATACAACCGATATTTCCATCTAAAGGAATGTAGTTTAAGTCATATTTAGAAGCTTCAATTTCTTTTGAATCTTCTTCTTCAAGATCACGAAGTTCTAAAATATCTTTATTGCGATATAACGCATTAGAATCAAAGTTTAATTTTGCATCTAACGCCATAACTTTACCGTCACCTGTTGTAACAAGTGGATTAATCTCAGCGATAGAGCAATCTTTTTCGATAAACGCACTGTATAAGCCCATCATAAACTTCACAGCTTGTCCTACAAGTTCTTTTGGAATATTGATGTTAAACGCGATTCTACGCGCTTGGAAACCTTGTAAACCTACTGCTGGATCAATATATTCTTTAAAGATTTTTTCAGGCGTTTTTTCTGCTACTTCTTCAATTTCTGTTCCACCTTCTTCAGATGCCATTAAAACAACTTGAGAAGTTGCACGATCTAATACAAGACCTACATAATATTCTTTTTTAATATCGCAACCTTCTTCGATAAGTAAGCGTTTTACTTCCTTACCTTCAGGACCTGTTTGATGCGTCACAAGTGTAGTTCCTAAAATGCTTTCTGCATATGTACGAACTTCTTCTAAATTTTTCGCAACTTTTACACCGCCAGCTTTGCCGCGTCCACCAGCGTGAATTTGCGCTTTAACTACACATACTTCCGTTCCTAATTCTTTCGCTGCTTCTACAGCTTCTTCTACTGTAAATGCAACCTTCCCGTTCGGAACGCTAACCCCATAGCTTCTAAGGACTGCCTTACCTTGGTACTCATGGATATTCATGGTCCCATCCTCCCCTGTTTTCCTGTTTTACTCGAAAAGTTTTTTAATGTTTAAAAAACATTACATTGCCATTGTATAAGATGATTGGCACGCTGTCTACAATAAAGTGTCAGAAAACTGAAATCGCTTTATTCTTTTTCGAAAATAATAATGTTTATATACCAAAATAAAAAATAAGCTGTGAATATACAGCTTATTTTTGAATCATATCTTTAATTGGCGCGAATGATTTTCGATGTTCCTCTAATACTCCATGTACTTCAATCGCTTCTAAATGCTGTTTCGTCCCATATCCCATATGTTGTTCGAATCCATATGCAGGATACTTTCCTCCTAACTCTTTCATCATGCGGTCTCTCGTCACTTTCGCAATAATAGATGCAGCTGAAATAGAGACACTTTTCGCATCACCTTTAATGATTGATGTTTGCGGAATTGATGTAGGAAGCTTCATCGCATCGATTAATAAATATTCTGGTGTACATGATAAATTAGCAACGGCATCTAACATCGCTTGCTTCGTCGCTTGATAAATATTTATTTCATCAATAACTTGTGGTGATATAATTCCAACTCCAATCGCAATTGCATGCTCTTTAATTTCATCATAAAAACGCTCACGTTTCGCTTCACTTAATTTTTTCGAGTCATTTAATCCTGGAATATAAAAATCTTCCGGAAGGACGACAGCCGCCGTCACAACCGGTCCTGCTAACGGCCCACGCCCCACTTCATCAATACCAGCAATGTATGTGAGCCCTTTTTCACGTAACTCATTTTCGTACTTTGACATTTCTAGAAATTTTTCTCTTTCTTTTTGCGCTAACTCTTTTTGTTTATACCACTTCAAAATTAGTTTTTGAACACCTTTTCGCTCATCTTTCACTAACATTTGAAAACGCTCGTCTTCTTCATTCATAATTTCTTGCAGCAAACATTCCGCTTCATGAATAGTCATTTTTTGCATCTATTTACACTCCTTTTAAACGTAACCAAAAAGAAAAGACGTACAAACGCACGTCTTATACTTCTTCTACTTTTTCCGCATCTTCTACCTGCTCTGCAAACTCTTCTGGTGTTTCAAACGTCATTTTTCCAAATCTTCCACCACGAAGCTCACGAAGTATAAGCTCAGATGTTTTATCATAATCAATCATTCCGCCGCCCATTAAGCAACCTCTATTTTTTCCAATTGCATCAAATAACTCCACAATTTCTTCTGGAATGTCATTTAAATTATATCTCTCTTTTAAACGTTCTGGATAATGTTTTTCCATAAAACGTAACGCATAAATAGCTACATCCTGTAGATTTAATATAGAATCTTTAATTGCACCAGTCGTCGCTAAACGAAGACCAACTAATTCATCTTCAAATTTAGGCCACAAAATACCTGGTGTATCTAATAATTCCATTTCTTTCCCAACTTTAATCCACTGCTGGGCCGTTGTCACACCAGGACGATCTCCTGTTTTTGCTATATTCTTCTTCGCTAATTTATTAATTAGTGTAGATTTACCAACGTTTGGAATACCTACAATTAAAGCACGAATTGCTCTTGGTCTAATGCCTTTAGCAACCATTTTATCGAATTTTTCTTTGACAAGAACTTTACAAGCTGCTGCAATTTCTTTCATACCTTGTCCAGCTTGCGCATTAATTGAAATTGCCTTTTGACCTCTTTCATCAAAATATGCAATCCACTGCTTTGTAAGACGATCATCCGCCATATCCGCTTTATTTAAAACAACAAGCCTTGGTTTATGTGTAATAATTTCATCAATCATTGGATTACGAGAAGATAAAGGTAATCGAGCATCTACAAGCTCAATTACAACATCAATTAACTTTAATTTTTCTGTTACTTGGCGTCTAGCCTTTGCCATATGTCCTGGGAACCATTGAATTACCATGTTGCCACCTTCTTTTTCTTTTATTTCACAATACGTGCATCTTTTAACGGCCAATATAGCATATTTGCTTTACCAATCACTTGGTCCATTGAAATTGTACCAATCGAACGGCTATCTTTACTAAAACGACGATTATCGCCTAAAACAAATAATTGACCTTCTGGAACAGTTTTCTTTCCTGTCATTTCTTCAAGAGTAAAATCATATGTAAGCGGTCCGTCAGCAAGTTGTTTTTTCTGCTTATCTAAATACGGCTCCTCATAAGGTTTCCCGTTAACATATAGTTTATCATTACGGTATTCGATTTCGTCGCCTGGCAGGCCAATAATACGCTTAATATAATCTTTTTCTTCCGTCGCTCGGAATACAATAATATCAAAGCGTTTGGGATCACCTATGTGATAGCCAATTTTATTAACAATCATTCGATCACGGTCATGTAAAGTCGGCGACATCGATACACCGTCTACGAGAATTGGGGCAAAGAAAAACTGTCTAATTACGCCCGCTAATACAACAGCAATCAAAATTGCTTTGATCCATTCCCAAAGTGAGCTCTTCTCTTTCTTCATACTTTCCCCTCCACTGTTATGTAAGCTGCTCGTATTATACCAAAATTTCATATAGATTGGAAAAAGGGAGCTTGTGTATTTACAAGCTCCCATACATGTCTTATCGAATTTCTTTAATACGTGCTTTTTTACCGCGAAGGTTACGTAAGTAGTATAACTTAGCACGACGTACTTTACCACGGCGAAGTACTTCGATGTTCGCGATTCTTGGCGTGTGAATTGGGAATGTACGCTCAACACCTACACCGTAAGAAATCTTACGAACTGTGAATGTTTCACTGATTCCGCCACCACGACGTTTAATTACAACACCTTCGAAAAGCTGAATTCTTTCACGAGTTCCCTCAACTACTTTTACGTGTACACGTAAAGTGTCTCCAGGACGGAATGAAGGAAGGTCAGTTTTCAATTGGCCTTTTGTGATTTCTGTGATTAATTGTTGCATATTAAATTCTCTCCTTTAAACAGATGCTCTTATAAAGTCTTATTAAATTACAGCGGAACATCGTTAATACGGCTACTGATTTCAGTAGCACAAATGTTATAATAGCATATTGCTAGGACTGTTGCAATAGAAAATATATCAAGCCCTTATCGGTCTTCTTTAATCTGTTCCAGCCATTTCTCTTCTTGCTTAGATAATTCTCGTTCTTCCAGTAAATCCGGTCTACGTGTGTACGTACGACGTAGTGACTCTTTATGGCGCCATTCATCAATGTTTTTATGATTTCCTGACATTAGTACATCCGGTACCTTCATACCACGAAAATCAGCAGGACGTGTATAATGTGGGTGTTCTAACAAACCTGTGCTAAAAGAGTCTTCCACTTGTGACGTTTGATTCCCAAGCACTCCTGGCAAAAGACGTACAACACTGTCAGTGACTACCATAGAAGCCAATTCTCCACCCGTTAATACGTAATCCCCAATAGAAATCTCATCTGTTACAAGATGCTCACGAATTCGTTCATCGTATCCTTCATAATGGCCACATACAAAAATAACATGCTCTTCTCCAGCAAGTTCTTCTGCCTTCTTCTGCGTGAAACGCTCTCCTTGTGGACACATTAAGACGATTCTCGGCTTACGGTCTGTTTCCTTCGTTAACTCTTCTACTGCGTCAAAGATAGGCTGTGGGGTTAATACCATACCAGCGCCCCCACCATACGGATAATCATCTACACTATTATGCTTACTAGTTGTATACTCACGAAAATTGACAACACGAAGCTCTACCGCTTCTTTTTCTTGTGCTTTCTTTAAAATTGAAGAACCAAATACACCCGTAAACATATCTGGAAACAATGTTAAAATGTCAATTTTCATTATAGTAGCCCTTCCATTACATGAATGGTTACTAATTTATTTTCAATGTTAACTTGAAGTACAACGTCATCAATATAAGGAATTAACAAATCTTGACCCTTTGGACGTTTAATCACCCAAACGTCATTCGCACCAGGAGATAGAATCTCTTTGATTGTCCCTAACGCTTCTCCTTCTTCCGTTACAACGTTGCAACCAATAATTTCATGGTAGTAGTATTCACCTTCAGCTAGTTCGCCTAACTGCTCTTCTGGTACTTTTATTAAAGAACCTTTTAACTTCTCTACTTCATCTACATTGTTGTATCCTTCAAGTGTTAATAAATCAAATGTCTTATGTTGACGATGAGAAGTTACCTTCACTGTAAGATAGTCTGTACCTTTCTCATCCCATATGTATAACGTGTTCCCTACTTTATATCGCTCTTCTGGAAAATCAGTACGAGAAATAACACGAATTTCTCCTTTTACGCCATGAGTATTTACAATTTTCCCTACATTAAACCATTTTGTCATAAATAGTATGTCACCCCTGGTTTCTATATAAATTAAGCATTTCCATTTTATATATGGAACATGCAATTTCTCTTTAAATGTTAAAAAAGGGAGAGGAAATAACTCCTCGCCCTTTTTACGTTTATTGAATTTCCAGTGTGACGTTCTCATCATTATGATGTCCCACTGAATACAAGAGCATTCTAATCGCTTTCGCAACTTTCCCTTGCTTTCCAATGACTTTTCCAACATCCTCAGGATGTACAGTTAATCGATACTTTATTTCTCCGTTGCAAAGTTCCTGTGTAACTTTTACATCTCCAGGATGATCCACAAGAGGTTTAACAATTGTCTCGACTAACATTTTCATTGTCATTGCCTCAATTACTTACCTAGTTTAGATAAGTGGAATTTCTCCATGATACCTTGGTTAGAGAAAAGGTTACGAACTGTATCAGATGGTTTAGCACCATTTCCTAACCATTTTAATGCTGCTTCTTCGTTGATCTTAACTTCCGCTGGTTGAGCAACCGGATTGTAAGTACCGATTTCCTCAATGAAACGTCCGTCACGAGGAGAACGAGAATCTGCAACAACTACACGATAGAAAGGAGTTTTTTTAGCTCCCATACGTTTTAAACGAATTTTAACTGCCATTTATAAAGCACCTCCGAATTTATTTCACACAGATAATTATATTAGCAAAAAGACTATTGCTTTGTAAAGTATTTTTTCTTAACAGAGCCATCTTTTTTCCTTACATGAATGGAAACTTCAATCCACCTAGTCCTTTTTTCTTACCTTTTTGCATTCCCGTCATCGTCTTCATCATTTTTTTCATATCATCAAATTGCTTGATTAGACGATTGATTTCTTGTACCGTTGTACCGCTACCTTTGGCAATGCGCTTTTTACGACTAGCATTGATTATTTCCGGTTGTTCTCGTTCTACTTTAGTCATAGAACGAATAATTGCCTCAATATGCCCAATTTGTTTTTCATCAACTTGTGCATTTTTCAGCCCTTTAATTTTATTTGCACCAGGAAGCATTCCTAACAATTCGTCAAGCGGTCCAAGTTGACGCACTTGTCCAAGTTGTTCTAGGAAATCGTCAAGCGTAAACGAAAGCGTACGCATTTTTTGCTCAAGTTCTTTTGCTTTCTCTTCATCAACTGTAGCTTGCGCTTTTTCAATTAATGTTAAGACGTCGCCCATCCCTAAAATACGGGATGCCATACGTTCTGGATGGAACGCTTCAATTGCATCTAGTTTTTCACCCATACCAGCAAATTTAATTGGTGTATTTGTTACAGCCTTAATAGATAATGCCGCACCACCGCGCGTATCACCATCTAATTTCGTTAATACAACACCTGTTAATCCTAACTGTTCATGGAAACTTTGTGCTACATTTACCGCGTCTTGTCCTGTCATCGCATCGACAACAAGGAAAATTTCATCCGGTTTCGCAACTTCTTTGACTTTCGCTAATTCACCCATTAGTTCTTCATCAATATGCAGGCGACCCGCTGTATCGATTAAAACGTAATCGTGATGATCTTCTTTTGCTTTCGCAATCGCTTGTTTCGCAATTTCAACCGGACTTACTTGATCTCCTAAGGAGAAAACAGGCATGTCCAATTGCTTCCCTAATGTTTCAAGCTGTTTAATCGCTGCTGGACGGTAAATATCCGCTGCAACAAGCATCGGTTTACGATTATGCTTTTTACGAAGCAAATTTGCAAGCTTACCTGTCGTCGTTGTTTTACCCGCACCTTGCAGACCAACCATCATTATAACAGTAGGTGGCTTATTAGCAACAGCAATTTTGCTTTGCTCTCCGCCCATAAGTTCTGTAAGTTCTTCCTGTACGATTTTAATTACTTGTTGTCCAGGTGTCAAACTTTTCATTACATCTTGTCCGACAGCACGCTCAGACACACGCTTTATAAAATCTTTTACTACTTTAAAGTTAACATCCGCTTCTAAAAGAGCTAGACGAACTTCTCTCATCATTTCTTTTACATCGGCTTCAGAAACTTTTCCTTTGCCGCGGATTTTTTGCATTGTCTGTTGAAGTCGGTCGGCTAATCCTTCAAATGCCATATTGCCGCCCTCCTAATCTAATTTTTCGATAGCTTCAACAACTTGTTTCATTTCTTCATTTACATGCTCTTCTTCGCTGATTAGCTGTTTTAGCTTTGCAACAAGTCGCTGTCGCTCTTGAAACTTTTGAAGTAATACTAATTTATCTTCATATTCTTCAAGCATCGCTTCAGTCCGTTTAATGTTATCATACACGGCTTGGCGACTTACATCAAATTCTTCCGCAATTTCACCAAGAGATAAATCATCTAGATAATAAAGCGACATATAACTTCTTTGTTTTTGCGTTAACAACGATTGATAAAAATCAAATAAATAGTTCATTCTCGTTGTTTTCTCGAGCATGTTGGATCATCCTTTGTTAAGTGATTTCCCTTTACATGACTTAGTTTACATGGAGTATAAAAGAGTGTCAAGTTTTTTTCTTAACATCACATATTTTTATAAAAAAAGAAGCGGAAATACCGCTTCTTTCACTTACACTTCTTCTGTTTCTACTACGTTCGCAAACAAACCATAAACATATTGTTCTGGATCAAACTGTTGCAGATCATCCATTTGCTCTCCTAGCCCAACAAATTTCACCGGAACATCCATTTCGTTACGAATCGCTAAGACGATACCACCTTTAGCAGTTCCATCTAACTTCGTTAAAACAATACCAGTAACATTCGTGGCTTCACGGAATGTTTTCGCTTGACTTAAACCATTTTGCCCTGTTGTTGCATCAATAACAAGTAATACTTCATGAGGAGCCCCTGGTACTTCACGCTCAATTACGCGCTTCACTTTCTCTAACTCATTCATTAAGTTTACTTTATTTTGTAAGCGTCCCGCTGTATCACATAGCAATACATCCACTTTACGGGCCTTTGCCGCTTGTACAGCATCATACATAACAGCCGCTGGATCAGATCCTGACCCTTGTTTAATTACTTCTACACCAACACGATCGCCCCATACTTCTAATTGCTCAATCGCCCCAGCACGGAATGTATCTCCTGCCGCCAATAGGACAGACTTACCTTCTGATTTAAATTTATGTGCAAGCTTACCAATCGTCGTCGTTTTCCCCACACCATTCACACCAACAAATAAAACTACTGTTAATTGATCCTCTTGTATATTAACTTCATTACTAAAATCGCTGTCACCTTTGTAAATGCCCACTAGCTTTTCAGAAATAACAGCCTGTACTTCTTTCGGATCTTGAATGTTACGACGTTGCACTTCTTCTTTCAACTGATCAATTAATTCCATCACTGTCGAAACTCCGACATCCGCACTAATTAAAATTTCTTCTAATTCTTCAAAGAAATCTTCGTCTATTTTGCGGTAACGGTACACTAATTCATTTACTTTATCAGCAAATGAATTTCTCGTTTTTTCTAATCCTTGTTTAAACTTCTCTGTTACCGTATCCGTTTGTTTTGAAATTTTTTCTTTTAATTTTTTTAAAAAGCTCATACTTCCCATCCTTCCTATCTACTTGCAACAAGTTCTTCGCCATCATCTAAACGAACAGAAACAAGCTTCGACACCCCTGACTCTTGCATTGTTACACCGTACAATACATCAGACTCTTCCATTGTACCTTTTCGGTGTGTAATTACAATAAACTGCGTTTCATCACTAAATTTCTTTAAATACTGCGCAAAACGAGCAACGTTTGCCTCATCAAGAGCTGCTTCCACTTCATCTAGAACACAGAATGGAACTGGGCGTACTTTTAAAATACCAAATAAGAGCGCAATTGCCGTTAAAGCACGCTCTCCCCCTGAAAGTAAACCTAAATTTTGTAGTTTCTTCCCTGGTGGTTGCGCTACAATATCAATACCCGTATTTAGTAAATCTTCTGGGTTTGTCATTACTAAATCCGCTCTTCCACCTCCGAATAATTCAGAGAATACAGATTGAAACTCTGTTCGAATCCCTTCGAATGTAGTAGAAAAGCGTTTTTTCATCTCTTCATCCATTTCCGTAATAAGTTGATGCAATGTCGATTTCGCTTCTTCTAGGTCATCTCTTTGCTCTAATAAGAATGTATGGCGCTCTGCTACACGTTCATACTCATCAATTGCCCCTAAATTTACTGCGCCTAACTCTTCAATGGATAGTTTAATTAGTTTCACCTTTTTACGTGCATCTTCTGCAGGCATCATCATTGTATACTTAAGTTTTGCTGCTTCAAATGAAATAGTATATGTTTCACGTAAATGTTGCAATCTATTTTCCAGCTCTACATCAAGTCGGTTAATTTTCACTTCTTGATCTTTCAGCATCTCAAGAATATATTTATGTTTACCTATTGTTTCTTTCACACCGCGCTCTAAATGCTCGACTCTTTCTTGCAATGATACGCGTTGTTCACGACGAGAACGAATTAACTCCGAAGTTTGATTACGATCATACGCTTTCTTCTCAATCATATTCGTAATTTGTTCTTCGCCACTTGAATTAGATGTCATCTCTTGCTTTAAGAACGCTAAATCTTCTTTCGTTTTTACAAGCGTCGCATCAGTCTCTTCTTTTTCCTTCGTCAATCGTTCGACTTTTTCTTTTTGATTAGACAAACGTTGTTGTTGTTCAGCAGCTTGTACTTTTAGCTCCGTCATTTCCTTCTGAACTTTTTCTTTTGAAGAATATTGTTCACTTTTTTGTTTCGTTAAAACGACGATTTTGCTATCTAATTCCCCAATCTCAGCTTGAAGAGTCGCTAAAATCTTTTCTAACTCTTCTTTGCGCCCTTGCATTTTTACTTGATCTTGTAAAAATCCTTCAATCTCTAAATCGTAAATCGATAAACGATCATTAATACGATGTTCATCTAATTCTAAACGATTAATTTCTTCTCTTAGCTTCTGTTCATCTACACGTTCGGTCTCTACACCTTGGCGTAACTCTCGTATTTGTACTTCTTTTTCTTGAATCTCTTGCTTTACTGCTTTAACAAAGTTTTCTAGCTTCGTTGTTTTTTCTTCCATGTCAGTTAGTTTTTTAGTCCACTCTTCAAGTTCACGTTGACGTCCCAATAAAGAGGATTTCGCCTGTTTTACAGCTCCACCCGTCATAGAACCACCCGGGTTCACTACGTCACCTTCGAGTGTTACAATACGATAGCGGTATTGCAGTTGTTTCGCTAACTCATTTGCTCCGCGTAAATCTTTCGCAACAACAACTGTACCTAATAAACTTGAAACTACATTCTCATATTTATTATTGTACTGCACAAGTTCTGCCGCTACACCGACAAACGATGGATGCTGATTCACAATGCGTAATTGATCAAATGATAGCGATCGGCTTTTAATAACAGCTTGAGGTAAAAACGTTGCACGGCCATGTTTATTTTGCTTTAAAAATGCAATTGCATTACGAGCATGCTCTTCTGTTTGTACTACGATATGTTGCATCGCTGCCCCAAGGGCGATTTCCATTGCGATTTCATATTCTTTCGGCACAGTCAGAAGTTCTGCAACAGCTCCCTCAATACCTTGTAGTCTATTTTCTCTAGCCTTTAATACTTCACGTACCCCTTGATAGAAGCCAGAGTAGTCCTCTTGCATCTCTTCTAACATTTCTTTCCGAGAGCGCGCCTGTTGCACAAATTGATACGCTTGATACAGTTTCGTTTCATTTTCACTATACTGTGACTTACATTTCCCAAGTGCCGTTTCTGTCTTCTGTATGTTAGAAATAATGCCAGCTATTTTCTCTCTCGCTTGCTCATAACTGTCTACAAGTTTCGCCTTTTTCGCTGTAATTTCCACACGCATCTGTACATACTTTTCATTTTCTTCATCAAGTCGTTCGTTTTTAGAGTTTTGCTGTTTTGATTGTTCTTCAATCATAGATAATTCATTACGAAGACTTGCTTGTTGATTTAAAAGTTCAATATAGTCACCTTTTAAATTCTCAATTTGTTCCTCTAAATTCTCAGCAAAAGTCGCAAGTAATTGCTCGTTATCATGCAATTTCTTCTCCAATTCTTTTACTTGATTCACAAATTGCATTAAAGCTTCTGTACTTGTTTCAATTTCGCCATCATAACTTGTAGTTTTCTCTGTTAACTCAACAATTAGCTTTTCAAGCTGCGCACAATGTGTCGTTGCATTTTGCTTTCTTTCCTTTAACAGCTCGCGTTGCCCTTCTAGTTTTTCTAGTTCTTTACTAGACAGAAGTAGAACTTCTTGTAAGGAATTTACAGATTCATCAACGGCTTGTAATTGCCCGCGTAATTCCTCAAGCTCTTCTTCACTTTTTTGTAAGTTCGCCGACATTTTAGCTTCTTCATCTTTATTATGCCCAAATTGATTTCGAAGCGCTTCCCACTTTTCATGTAATTCTTCAATTTCATGTACAATAAGCGCAGCTTCTACTTTCTCTAATTCTTCTTTTTTCTCAAGATAATCTTTCGCAATAGAAGCTTGTCTTTCTAGTGGTTCTACTTGACTACTTAATTCGTGAATAATATCTTGTACACGATTTAAGTTTTCTTGTGTTTCCGCCAATTTCCCTTCAGCTTTCTTTTTACGAAGTTTATATTTCAGCACACCCGCAGCTTCTTCAAATACACCACGACGTTCTTCTGATTTGCTACTCAAAATCTCTTCGACTTTCCCCTGGCTAATAATCGAAAAAGCTTCCCTTCCCATACCAGAGTCCATAAATAAATCAATAATATCTTTTAATCTACAAGATTGTTTATTAATATAAAAATCACTATCACCCGAACGAGATACACGACGCGTTACACACACCTCGTTATACTCAATCGGTAAGCGTTGGTCTTCATTATTTAAAGTTAATGTAACTTCAGCAACATTAACCGCTCTTCTCGTATCACTGCCGGCAAAAATAATATCCTCCATCTTTGCACCGCGTAATGACTTTGCAGATTGTTCACCAAGTACCCAGCGAATTGCATCAGTAATATTACTTTTCCCGCTCCCGTTAGGTCCTACTACAGAAGTTACACCTGGAACAAAATCGACAGATACACGCTCAGCAAAAGACTTAAATCCTGCTATTTCTAATCTTTTTAAAAACACGAAAGGCCTTCCTCCTATTCTCCGTTGTTGTAAACGTTGTCTGTACGAAAACAAACTACTATACGGATTTCCCACTCCTTTTATTTATAAATAAAAGGAAAGTTTCATTCTATGCATAAGGAACCCCCCTTATTCAAAGGGGGATTCCTCATGATTGTTCTTTTAATTTTTTCAATGCTTCTGCAGCAGCTTGTTGCTCTGCCTCTTTTTTTGACTTACCACTTCCAAGACCTAATGCCTCATTATTTAAAGTTACACGGGACACAAATTCTCGGTTGTGGGCCGGTCCTTTTTCTTGCAAAATTTGATACTCAACATTGCCACTACCATCACGCTGAATCAATTCTTGCAATTGACTCTTATAATCCATCACATGAGAAAAAGCACCTTCATTAATTTTTGGATATACAACTTCTTTTAAGTATCCCCAAACTGTTTCTAGCCCTTGATCAAGATAAAGGGCACCAATAAACGCTTCAAAGACATCCGCTAATAAAGCTGGTCGTTCA